>NZ_CVTN01000063.1:0-11528 GCF_900004915.1 Pseudomonas sp. 31 R 17 | reverse complement strand
CTTTTGCGCTTTTCAAAAGTGAGCCGCTGTAAAAGCGGAACCATTAGCAGCCGTTACCGCAGAAACGGATATGTACTCGGTCCAATCCAGCATCTCGGCCAGCCCAGAGGCCGCCATCGGGGGCAAGCCCCCTCCCACATTTGGATCGGGACCAACACAAAATGCCGGCCGGCTCCCCCCGGCATAAGGTTAAAAGTTTTTTGTCCTACAAAAATCCCCTCTAAACCCGGCAGACGCTGGGATCTGGCCTAGACTCATGACCGATGGGTCCGTTCCAAAACAAAAACCCCGCAAAAAAACTAAACTTTTCAACTCGGCCCTTGGTCAAGTTTTAAGGCAAGGCGAGCACTCCGCGATTCACGCTACATGCCCGTCCATCCAATCTTTTCAGTTAATTGTGCAACTGGCATACGCCTTGCCAGATTGTCGTGCGCTTGTGCGCTTGGCCGCAGGAAGCGGTCATCGAGCTAATGGCAGCGGGCCATTAGCTAACCAACACGTTGGAGAGAACTATGATCAGTGCCGCAGCAAGTATTCAGGGAGAGCGTGTTAGTCAGCCAGTTGGCGGGTCGACCTCTTTGGTCGTCGACCTCAACACGGTGCGGCCGGTGTCCAGTCATAACCCCAACCGAAAGAAGGTGCTGTTTGTCACGTCCGAGTTTGCCGACCTGGTGAAAACCGGCGGCCTGGGCGATGTGTCGGCGGCCCTGCCCCGCGCCATGGCTCACTTGCACGATGTGCGTGTGCTGATCCCCGGTTACCCGCAAGTGATGGAAAGCGACAACCCTATTCATATCATCGGCGAGCTGGGTGGCCACGCCGCGCTGCCGCCGTGCAAGATCGGGCGCATGGACCTCAAGGATGGCCTGGTCATCTACGTGCTGATCTGCCCCGAGCTGTATGAACGCGAAGGCACACCCTACGGCGCCAACAATGGCCGCGACTGGCCGGACAACCACATCCGCTTCGCCCGCCTGGGGCTGGCCGCCGCCGACATGGCCGCCAACCTGGCACAGATCCACTGGTGCCCGGACCTGGTGCACGCCCACGACTGGCCCGCTGGCCTGGCTCCGGCCTATATGCACTGGCGTGGTTCACGCACGCCGACCCTGTTCACCATTCATAACCTCGCCTATCAGGGCGTGGTGAGCCTGGGTTGCACCCCCGAACTGGGCATTCCGCCCCATGCCCTGCAACAGGAAGGCATGGAGTTCTACGGCAAGATGTCGTTTCTCAAGGCCGGCATGGCTTATTCCAGCCATATCACCACGGTCAGCGCCACCTACGCCCAGGAAATCACCACCCCGGAATTCGGCTGCGGCCTGGACGGCTTCCTCGCCAGCAAGACCCAGCAAGGCCTGCTCAGCGGGATTCCCAACGGCATCGACGAAAGCTGGGAAACTTCGACCGACACCCACCTGACCCACAACTTCAATATCGGCGACTGGGAAGGCAAGGCCATCAACGCTGCCCACGTGCGCGAACTGTTCGGCCTGCACGATTCCACCGGCCCATTGTTTGCCGTGGTCTCGCGCCTGGTCTACCAGAAAGGCCTGGACCTGACCGAAGCAGTCGCCAGCTTCATCGTCGAAAACGGTGGCCAGATCGCGATCATCGGGCGCGGCGAGCCGGAAGAGGAACAAGCCATGCGCGAACTGGCGCTGCGCTTCCCGGGCCAGGTCGGCGTGCGCATCGGCTTCAACGAAACCGACGCCCGCCGCATGTTCGCCGGCAGCGACTTCCTGCTGATGCCTTCGCGGTATGAGCCCTGCGGCCTGAGCCAGATGTATGCGCAGCGTTTCGGCTCGTTGCCGGTGGCGCGCAATACCGGTGGCCTGGCCGACACCATTGAAGACGGCGTGACCGGTTTTCTGTTCAACGAATCCACCGTCGACAGCTACAAGGCTGCCCTGGAGCGCGCGTTCAAAGTGTTCTCCTTCCCCGGCCTGCTCAACGCCATGCGCAGCCGCGCCATGACCCAACCGTTCAACTGGTCGCAGGCGGTGGAACCCTACGCCGAGCTGTACGAACAACTGGTGGTTAAAGCACTGGGGAAATCGACTAAATAATCAAGAGAGGTCTTCATAGATGCCGTTACGGACTTTGGAAACCTGGCCCCACGGCGCACTGATGCTGGACGCGCAACACACGCGTTTCGCCTTGTGGGCGCCAGACGCGTTTTATGTCAGCGTTGAATTGCAGGAAGGAAAGTCCATCGCCATGCTGCCCCAGGCAGATGGCTGGTTTGAAGTCGAGGCAGCCTGCCCTGCCGGCACGCTTTATCGCTTCAATATCGACGGGGAACGGGATGTTCCGGACCCCGCCTCCAGGGCCCAGGCCCTGGACGTGCACGGTTGGAGCCGCGTGGTCGACCCGCTCGCCTACCAATGGCGGCACAGCGAGTGGCAAGGCCGCCCGTGGCACGAGGCGGTCATCTACGAACTGCACGTCGGCGCGATGGGCGGTTACGCCGAAGTGGAGAAACACCTGCCGCGCCTGGCCGAGCTGGGCGTGACCGCCATCGAACTGATGCCCCTCGCGCAATTTCCCGGTGAACGCAACTGGGGTTACGACGGGGTACTGCCCTACGCACCGCACGCCACCTACGGCTCCCCCGAACAACTCAAGCACCTGATCGACAGCGCCCACGAGCACGGCCTGGCGGTGATCCTTGACGTCGTCTACAACCACTTCGGTCCCGATGGCAACTACCTGGGCCAATACGCCAAAGGCTTTTTCCAGGAGGACGTGCACACGCCGTGGGGCGCGGGGATCGATTTCGAACGCCGCGAAGTGCGGGATTTCTTCCTCGATAACGCCCTGATGTGGCTGCTGGAATACCGCTTCGACAGCCTGCGCCTGGACGCGGTGCACGCCATCGACAACCCCGGCTTCCTCCAGGAGCTGGCGCAGCGCGTGCGCCAGCAGGTCGATAGCGGGCGCCATGTGTGGCTGATGCTGGAAAACGAGCTCAACCAGGCCGGCCTGCTCAAACATGATTTCAACGCACAATGGAACGACGACTTCCATAACGTGCTGCACGTGCTGCTCACCGGCGAAACCGATGCCTACTACAGCGACTTCGCCGAGCAGCCCACGGCAAAACTCGCCCGTTGCCTGGGTGAAGGCTTTATCTATCAGGGCCAGACCACCCGCCACGGCCATGCACGCGGCGAACCCAGCGGCGAGCTGCCTCCCACCGCGTTCGTGGCGTTCCTGCAGAACCACGACCAGATCGGCAATCGGGCCCTGGGCGAACGCCTGCACCAGTTGTGCCCGCCGCAAGCGTTGAAGGCGGCGACCGCGCTGTTGCTGCTGTCGCCGATGATCCCGCTGATGTTCATGGGCGATGAAGTCAATGCTGCCGAGCCTTTCCTGTTCTTTACCGACCATCACGGGGAACTGGCAGAGGCCGTGCGTGAAGGTCGACGCAACGAGTTCGCCGATTTCGCCGCGTTTCATGACCCCGAGCAGCGCGAACGTATCCCCGATCCCAACGCCTTGACGACCTTCCTGCAATCCAGGCCAACCCTGGCGGAAAACGAGCATGCCCAGCTCTATCGCCATTTGCTGGGTCTGCGCCATCGACACGTGGTGCCTCATCTGCCTGGCAGCGTGGCCCTCGGCGCGCAGGTGCTGGCTGACAGCGCCGTCAGCGCGCGCTGGCGCCTGGGCAATGGCAGCGTGTTGCAAATCGACCTGAACCTGAGCACAGAGCCCGTCGATCGGCAGGCTGCGTCCCACGTGATTTTTCAAACGCCTGCCGAGTCTGCGGCGGCGCAGTTGCCGCCCTTCAGTGCACGCGTGTCCTTATTCCCTGCTGGAGAACAGTCTTGAGCGATGCGAACCTGGAAATACTCGCCAGCCGCGCGGGCCTGGCCGTCGATTGGATCGATGCCAACGGTCGCCCGCAACATGTGAAACCCGACGCCCTGCGCGCGGTGCTTAAGGGGCTGGGTCACCCGGCCGATACCGAGGCCGACATCGAGGCCAGCCTGCAGGCGTTGGAACAGGTACAGCAGGATAAGCATCTGCCCCCGCTGATCACCGTCGATAGCGGTGAAGGCCTGGACCTCGCACGTTTCTTTGCACCGGACACGCCGTGCCGCGTGCAGTTGGAAAATGGCGAAAGCCTGGAACTGCGTCTGGATGGTGATGCCGTGCTGCCCGGCGTGGTCGCCCTTGGCTACCATCAGGCGCATATCGACGGCCAGACCTTCACCCTCGCCGTCGCCCCCGCGCAGTGCTACAGCGTGGCCGAAGCGGTGCAAAACGACCCCGCCCGCGCCTGGGGCCTCAGCGCGCAGCTCTACTCGTTGCGCCGCCTCGGCGACGGCGGTTTCGGCGACACCCTGGCCCTTGAGCACCTGGCGCGCTCGGCCGCCGAACGCGGGGCCGACGCCCTGGCGATCAGCCCGATGCACGCCATGTTCAGCGCCGACACCGAGCGCTACAGCCCCTACTCGCCTTCCAGCCGGCTGTTTCTCAACAGCCTGTATGCCTCGCCCGGGTGCATCCTGGGCGAACGCGAAGTGCGCAATGCCATCGAGGCCACGGGCCTGGCCGATGAGCTGCACGATCTGGAACAGCTGACCCTGATCGACTGGCCTGCCGCCGCCAAGGCCAAGCAGCGCCTGTTGCGCGCCCTGTATGACGATTTCCGCCACGGCCATCATCCGCAGCATGCCGATTTCCAGAGTTTCCGCCAGGCCGGCGGCGAAGCCCTGGAAAACCACTGCCGTTTCGAAGCGGTGCAGGCATTGCGCGCCGCCGCCGGGGAAGACCTCGACTGGCGTCACTGGCCGCAGGACTGGCGCACGCCGCAAAGCCCGGCCCTGGCGCAGTTTGCCGAGGAGCACCGTGATGAAATCGGCTATTTCGCGTTTACCCAGTGGCTGATCGCGCGCAGTTTGCAGCGCGCGCAACAGGCCGCGCGCGGCAGCGGCATGGGCATCGGCCTGATCGCCGACCTGGCGGTGGGTGCGGACGGCGGTGGCAGCCAGGCGTGGAGTCGCCAGGACGAATTGCTCGCCGACCTCACCGTCGGCGCGCCACCGGACATTCTCAACCGTGCAGGCCAGGGCTGGGGCATTTCCGCGTTCTCGCCAGAGGGGCTCAAGCGTCACGGTTTCCGTGCCTTTATTGAAATGCTGCGGGCTAATTTCGCCCACGCGGGCGGCCTGCGCATCGACCATGTGATGGGCCTGCAACGCCTGTGGGTCATCCCGAACGGGGCTTCACCGCGCGAAGGCGCCTACCTGTATTACCCGGTGGACGACATGCTGCGGCTGTTGGCCCTCGAATCCCATCGTCACCAGGCCATTGTCCTCGGTGAGGACCTCGGCACCGTGCCCGACGGCCTGCGCGAAAAACTCAGCAGCCGCTCGATCCTCGGCATGCGCGTGTTGCTGTTCGAGCAAAACCACGACGGGCAGTTCAGGCCCATCCTCGACTGGCCCGACAACGCCCTGGCCACCACCAGCACTCACGACTTGCCGACGCTCAACGGCTGGTGGCACAGCCGCGACATCGAATGGAATATCGAGCTGGGCCTGATCGACGCGCCGACCGTGGATCAATGGAGCGAACACCGCCTGCGCGAACGCCAGGCATTGCGCCAGGCCCTGAGCCAGGACCCGCAGAACTTCGTCGATGAGATCCGCAACGACACCGACCATATGATCGATGCCAGTGTGCGCTACCTCGCCCACACCCGTGCGCCGCTGGTGCTGCTGCCCCTGGAAGATGCGCTGGGCATGGAAGAGCAACCCAACCTGCCCGGCACCACCGACACCCACCCCAATTGGCGCCGCCGCCTGCCCGGTGAAGCGTCCAGCCTGCTCGACAATGCCGGCGCCGCGCGCCGCCTCGAGCTGCTGGCCGTTGCGCGCAACCAAGCCTATGAGCGTGACCGATGAAAGCACTGCCCCTGCGCGCCACTCAGCGCCTGCAATTTCATAAAGGCTTCACCCTGGATGATGCGGTGCCGTTGGTGCCGTATTTCGCCCGACTGGGCATCAGTCACCTGTATGCCTCGCCCCTGCTCAAGGCGCGGGCCGGTTCGATGCATGGCTATGACGTGGTCGACCCCACCTGTGTCAACCCGGAACTGGGTGGCGAGGCCGCGCTGCAGCGCCTGGTCGCTGCGTTGCGCGAACACGACATGGGTTTGATCCTCGACATCGTTTCCAACCATATGGCCGTGGGCGGCGCCGACAACCCCTGGTGGCTCGACCTGCTGGAATGGGGACGTTTGAGCCCCTACAGCGAATTTTTCGATATTCAGTGGCACTCACCCGACCCGCTGCTCAAGGGCCAACTGCTGATGCCGTTCCTTGGCAGCGATTACGGCGAAGCGTTGCAAAGCGGCAGCCTGGTGCTGAAATTCGAGGCGGCGCACGGGGCCTTTTACGTTGAGCACTACGAACATCGCTTCCCGATCTGTCCACGGGATTACGCGCTGATCCTGGGCAACGACGAACCGCTCAAGCCGCTGGCCGAACGCTTTGCCGCCCTGGCGTACCAGGACGACGCCTACGCCGAAGCCGGCTGGCTGAAACAGGCACTGGCCGAGCGGGCCAGCGAGGTATTGCCCGCCATCGAACAGCGCCTCGCCGCGTTCGACGGGCGCACGCCTGAGGGTTTCGCGCGCCTGCACCGGCTGCTGGAAGAACAGACCTACCGCCTCGCCAGCTGGCGCACGGCGGCGGACGACATCAACTGGCGGCGCTTCTTCGATGTCAACGAACTGGGCGGTCTGCGCGTGGAGCGCACGGCGGTGTTCGAAGCCACCCACGGCAAGATTTTCGAGTTGATCAGCGCAGGCTTGATCGATGGCCTGCGCATCGACCATATCGACGGGCTGGCCGATCCACGGGGTTATTGCCGCAAGCTGCGGCGCCGGGTGGATGCATTGTCGCCGCAGCGGCATTTGCCGATCTTCGTGGAGAAAATCCTCGGTGAAGGCGAGACCCTGCGCGAAGACTGGCAAGTGGACGGCACCACCGGCTACGAATTCATGAACCAACTGTCATTGATGCAGCATCACCCGGACGGCTTCGCGCCGCTGGCCGAGTTGTGGTCGCGCCACAGCGAACGGCCGTCGGCGTTTATCGACGAGGCGCGCCTGGCCCGCCAGCAAATCCTCAACGGTTCGTTGGGCGGCGACTTCGAAAGCGTCGCCCAGGCGCTGCTGCAAGTGGCCCGTGACGACGTGATGACCCGCGACCTGACCCTGGGCGCGATACGCCGGGCGTTGCAGGAACTGATCGTGCATTTTCCGGTGTACCGCACCTACATCAGTGCTCGCGGGCGCAGCGCAGCCGACGACAAGGTCTTCCAACAGGCTATGGAGGGCGCGCGCAGTACCCTGAACGAGGGCGACTGGCCGGTGCTCGATCACCTGGAGAAATGGCTGGGTGGTCAACCGTGGCGCAATCGCCCGCTGGGCCGCGAGCGCAAGATGCTCAAGCATGCCTGTGTGCGCTTCCAGCAACTGACCTCGCCCGCCGCAGCCAAGGCTGTGGAAGACACGGCGTTCTATCGTTCGGCCGTGTTGCTGTCGCGTAACGATGTGGGCTTCAGCACCGAGCAGTTCAGCGCGCCGTTGGCCGATTTTCATGGGGCCAACCAACAGCGCTTGAAGACGTTCCCGCATAACTTGCTGGCCACCGCCACCCACGACCATAAACGTGGCGAAGATACCCGCGCGCGCCTGGCGGTGCTGAGTGAATGCGCGCCCTGGTATGCCGAGCAAGTCGAACACTGGCGCAGCCTGGCCGCGCCGTTGCGCGAGACGGCCGACAGCCCCTCGGCGGGCGACGAACTGATCCTTTATCAAGTGCTGCTTGGCAGTTGGCCGCTGGAGCCGAACCCCGACCTTGAGGCGTATCAACAACGCCTCTGGCAGTGGCAACAGAAAGCGCTGCGCGAAGCCAAGCTGCAAAGCAGCTGGAGCGCGCCGAACGAGGCGTACGAGCGCGGCGTCGAGACGTTCCTGCAAGGTGTATTGCTCAGTGAAACCGGCAAGCCCTTGCGTGACGCACTTGCCGCCGCAGCCCAGGCCATCGCCCCCGCCGGCGCCTTGAATGGGCTGGCGCAGACTTTGCTTCACCTGAGCGTGCCCGGTGTACCGGACGTGTACCAGGGCGATGAGTTCTGGGACTTCAGTCTGGTGGATCCGGACAACCGGCGTCCGGTGGACTTCCAGGCGCGGCAACGCGCACTGGATAACCCGGCGGACATCGGTGAACTGCTGTCCAGCTGGCGCGACGGGCGTATCAAGCAAGCGGTGATCGCGCAGGTACTGGCCTTGCGCAAGGCCAACGTCGAGCTGTTCAGCGACGGCGCCTACACCGCCCTGGAGGTGGTTGGCCCACAGGCCGATCATGTCGTTGCGTTTTGCCGTGAACTGCAGGGCAAGCACGTGTTGGTGGTGGTGCCACGCTGGCCCCGGCGCCTGCTCGAAAATGCGCTGCAACCCCTGGTTCCTGCCCGGATTTGGGGCGACACGCGGGTGAAATTACCGTTCGCCGCCACAACACAAAACTGGAAGGGACTTTTTCAAACAAGCGCAGTCACACCAGACAAGGAGCTGTTGATCAGCGCTGCCCTGGGGGATTTCCCGGTCAATGTCTTTATCAATGCCGATATTCAAGAAAGCTGAACATTTTCTGAGGAGTGTGTGATGAGTAATGAAGACAAACGCATCCGCGAACTGGCCCATCAGATCTGGGAGTCCGAAGGCAAACCCCACGGTGAAGATGCTCGTCACTGGGAAATGGCGCGCAAGCTGGCCGAAGCCGAGGCATTGACGCCAAGCAAGCCCAAGCCGGCCGCCAAGCCCAAGACCGCGCCCAAGCCTGCGCCCAAAGCCAAGCCTGCGGCGCCTGCCGCCGCCAAGCCTGCGCCAAAGAAGCCCGCAGCACCGAAAAAGCCCAAACCCTAAGCTTATCGATCGCCGCGCCCCCTGAGCGCATTGCCGTCAGGGGGCCTTTATCTATCTACGTCATACGCTGAATAACTGTCAGTACGGCCGCGTTCGGCCCGAAAAAAGAACCCTTGCAGGAGCAACACCATGAGCCAACCCGATAAAGCCTCAACCACGCCGGACCATGAGCCGTCGCGGATTCGTGAAGGCCTGCCCTTCCCGCTTGGCGCCACCTGGGACGGCCTGGGCGTCAACTTTGCGCTGTTTTCCGCCAACGCCACCAAGGTCGAGCTGTGCCTGTTCGACGATGCCGGTGAAGTGGAACTGGAACGCATCGAGCTGCCCGAATACACCGACGAGATCTTCCACGGCTACCTGCCCGACGCCCACCCCGGGCTGATTTACGGCTACCGTGTGTATGGCCCTTACGACCCGGAAAACGGCCATCGCTTCAACCACAACAAATTGCTGATCGACCCCTATGCCAAGCAACTGGTGGGCGAACTCAAATGGTCCGAAGCGCTGTTTGGCTACACCATCGGCCACCCCGATGATGACCTCAGCTTCGACGAGCGCGACAGCGCGCCCTTCGTGCCCAAGTGCAAGGTCATCGACCCGGCACATACCTGGGGCAATGACCAGCCGGTGCGCGTGCCATGGGACCGTACGATCATCTATGAAACCCACCTGCGCGGCATCAGCATGCGCCATCCTTCGGTCGGCGAATCCGTACGCGGCACCTGCGCCGGGCTGATGGAAGATGACGTGCTCAAGCATATCCGCCAGTTGGGGGTGTCTTCGGTCGAGCTGTTGCCCGTGCATGCCTTCGTCAACGACCAGCATCTGCTGGAAAAAGGCATGACCAACTACTGGGGCTACAACAGCATCGCGTTTTTTGCCCCCGACCCGCGCTACCTGGCCAGCGGCAAGATCGCCGAGTTCAAGGAGATGGTCGCGCACCTGCATGAGCAGAAGCTCGAAGTGATCCTCGACGTGGTCTACAACCACACCGCCGAAGGCAACGAGCGCGGCCCTACCCTGTCCATGCGCGGCATCGACAACGCCTCGTACTACCGGCTGATGCCCGACGAAAAGCGCTTCTATATCAATGATTCCGGCACGGGCAACACCCTGGACCTGAGTCACCCCTGCGTGCTGCAGATGGTCACCGACTCCCTGCGTTACTGGGCGACCGAGATGCACGTCGATGGTTTCCGCTTCGACTTGGCCACGATCCTCGGCCGCTATCGCGACGGCTTTGACGAACGTCACAGCTTCCTCGTGGCATGCCGCCAGGACCCTATCCTGCGTCAGCTCAAACTGATCGCCGAACCCTGGGACTGCGGCCCCGGCGGCTATCAAGTGGGCAACTTCCCGCCGGGCTGGGCGGAATGGAATGACCGTTTCCGCGACACCGTGCGTGCGTTCTGGAAAGGCGATGACGGCCAGTTGGCGGACTTCGCCGGACGCATGACCGCCTCGGGCGAGATGTTCAACCACCGTGGGCGCAGGCCTTACAGCTCGGTGAACTTCATCACGGCTCATGACGGGTTCACCCTGCATGATCTGGTGTCGTACAACGACAAGCACAACGAAGCCAACGACGAGAACAACCAGGACGGCAGCAATAACAACCTGTCGTGGAACCACGGCGTCGAAGGCCCTACCGACGACCCGGAAATCAACGCGCTGCGCCTGCGCCAGATGCGCAACTTCTTCGCCACCCTGCTGCTGGCCCAAGGTACGCCGATGATTGTGGCCGGGGACGAGTTCGCCCGCACCCAGCATGGCAACAACAACGCCTACTGCCAGGACAGCGAGATCGGTTGGGTCAACTGGGACCTGGACGACGACGGCAAGGCGCTGCTCAAGTTCGTCAAGCGCCTGATCAAGCTGCGCCTGGCGTATCCGATCCTGCGCCGTGGGCGCTTCCTGGTCGGTGACTACAACGAAGATATCGGCGTAAAAGACGTCACCTGGCTGGCGCCGGATGGCAATGAAATGACCACCGAGCAGTGGGAAGACAGCCACGGTCGCTGCCTGGGCATGCTGATGGATGGCCGCGCCCAGGAAACCGGGATTCGCCGTGCCGGCGCCGACGCGACGTTGTTGCTGGTGGTCAATGCCCATCACGACATGGTCAATTTCCGTCTGCCACCGGTGCCCCAGGGCGAGTACTGGAATTGCCTGCTCGATACCAATGACCCGGCAGTGCGTGGCCAGGAGCGTTTTGAATTTGAGCACGAGTACGCCGCCACCGGCCGCTCGCTGCTATTGTTTGAACTGCATCACGACGACGAGGTGTGAAATGGCGTTGCACGGATTCCTTTCCGGCTACCGGGGCTATGCCAATACGCAAGCCCTGGGTAATGCCTTAAAGGACCTTCAGGAAGAAGGCCTGGACCAGCTGCCGTTGCCCGGCAGCGGCCAGACGCTGGAGCGTTACAGCGGTCTGGCGCAAGTCGCCGGCCATGACCTGCGCTTGTGCAAACTGTTCGAAGGCCACACCGACGCCCTGGCGATCATTGCCGAGCTCGACAGCCCGCTGCCGCCGTTGGGCAGCACCTGGGGGATGTGGGCCGCCGAGCCGCCGAGCGCC
>NZ_CVTN01000009.1:0-368 GCF_900004915.1 Pseudomonas sp. 31 R 17 | reverse complement strand
GGCCAATTGCCGCTCAAGAATGACGTGCTCTTCGTCGTACCGATAAACCTCGCGTTCACCGACGGCATTGGTCGCCGACACCAGTCGTCCGGCGTCGTCGTAGGCGTAGGAAACGACGTTCTGCTCGGTCACCCAAACGAAGGGTTGATGGCCTTTGGCGCGATGCACCTGGTAGTCCACCGCCACGATGCGGTCGAACTCATACCGCAAAAAAAGCGAACGCCCCGCACCGTTATCCAGTCGCTCAATACGCCCCAACCGATCCCGGAAAATGCGCAGCCGGTTGTCATACGCATCGCTGATCGCCGTCAGTACGCCGTCGTGAAAGTGATAGAACCGAGAAGCCTGGGCCAGCACCAACTCGCCAG
>NZ_CVTN01000016.1:0-14311 GCF_900004915.1 Pseudomonas sp. 31 R 17 | reverse complement strand
CAAGCCCCCTCCCACAGTGTCCGCGTTTCAATGCCTGGATTCGCGGCGGCGGTTGAGACGCTTACTGCATTCAATGCACCTTCTGACTCCTCCCCTTCTCCGAGGGTGACTGCCTGATGCAGCCGCCCCTCGGCGTCCCCATTTTCCCCTCCCGTCAAAAAAAAGCTTTCCTGACGGACAGGAAAATTCTGACATTTGTTCCTACACTCAAAATCACAGTGCTATCCCGAGTACAAAGCACAAGGAACGTCAAAGTAATGTCATACAAAGGACCAATCAGGATGCATAAAATACCATCCTCGCCTTATGGTCAATTTATTGACTACGCCAGAATAGAAACTCTTTCAGCCACTTCCTCCGCCAAATTACATTCATTTGGATGTCTCCACGTGAATGAACGGTTGTGTTTTAACCAGATGTAGCTCGCGGGCGACTGGGTCCATCAGTCGCGCAAAGAACCTGGTATGCAATGAGGGATGTTGGTATGCGCGAGAAGTCATCTGTCGTCAGCTTGTTCCTGACCCGGGCCGGGTTCGTTGAGTTTTTTATTGTTTTTGTCAAATTGGTCCACGGACTGAGCGCCATTTTCCCACCACTGTTCCTGGCGTTTGTCCTCGACCCGATGGACCCCGAGATGCGCTCGCACTTCCTCGGGCTGTTGCTGTTTTTCGCGGTGTTGACGATCATTCTGTTCCAGGCCCTGGGGATCTATTCCGAAGAACTGTTCAGCAACCGCTTGCGCCTGCGCACGAAAATCGTGGCATGGTCGGCGGCGTTCTGCATCCTGCTGTTCATGTACCAGATCCTGCAATTCTTCCCACAGTTGACCCCACGCAACCTGGTGGCCTGGTATTTCGCCAGCCTCGCACTGTTCTGCCTGGAGCGCCTGCTGATGCTGCGCCTGTACCGCAGCCTGATGCGCAAGGGCAAATTCCTGCAGCGCACGGTGATTCTGGGCTTCACCGATACCGCCATACATGTCGCCGACCACCTGCAACGCAATGGCGATATCCGCTCCGGCCTGATCGGCTTTATCGACGACCGCACCGAACGCATTCCCAAGGAACTCAGCAACCTGCCTTTGCTGGGCAATACCCGCGACCTGGAAAAGCTGATCCGCGCCGAGCAAGTGAACCAAGTGATGATCTGCCTGCCGTGGGCCGCCGAGCAGCGTATTCACGGGTTGGTCAACCGCCTGCGGCAGATGTCGGTGAACGTCATGCTGGTGCCGGACATGGCCGCCCTGCGCTACGGCCACAGCCGCATTACCGATGTGGGCGGCATCCTGATGTTCAATACTTCGCAGTTACCGCTGCGCGGCTGGTCGCCCGTTATCAAGCGCTGCGAAGATTTGCTGCTGGCCAGCGTCGCCCTGGTGGTGCTGTCGCCGGTGATGCTGTTGACGGCGATCGCCATCAAGCTCGATTCCAAGGGTCCGATTCTTTTTCGCCAGAACCGCTACGGCTACAACGATAATGAAATCCGTGTGTTCAAGTTCCGCTCGATGTTCACCGACCAAAGCGACTTTACCGCCGAACGCCAGACCACCCGTCAGGACCCGCGCATCACCCGGGTCGGGCGCATCATCCGCAAAACCAGCATCGACGAGCTGCCGCAATTGTTCAACGTACTGCTGGGCAACATGTCCATGGTCGGCCCGCGCCCCCACGCCACCGCAACCAAGGCGGCAGGCGTTGCCTTTGAGGTGGCGGTCAGCGAATACAGCTCGCGGCACCGGGTCAAGCCGGGCATTACCGGCTGGGCGCAGATCAACGGCTACCGGGGCGAAACCGATACCCTGTTCAAAATCCAGAAACGCGTCGAGTACGACCTGGAGTACATCTCCAAATGGTCGGTGTGGTTTGACTTGTACATCGTTTTCATGACGGTCCCGGCCGTCCTTTCCACCAAGGAAGTCTATTGATGAATACACTCAACGGATTGATTCCCTGCATCATTTCCGGTGGTTCGGGCACCCGCTTGTGGCCGGTGTCCCGGCAGAACATGCCCAAGCCGTTCATGCGCATGCGCGACGGCCAGAGCCTGCTGCAGAAAACCTTCCAGCGCGCCGCCCGCCTGCCCGGTGTGGAAAGCGTGCTCACGGTGACCAACCGCGACCTGCTGTTTCGCACCCTGGACGACTACCGCAGCGTCAACAAGGCCCATCTGCCCCTGGACCTGCTGCTCGAACCGTTCGGGCGCAATACCGCTGCGGCCATCGCCGTGGCGGCGCTGCATGTGCAGGAACATTTCGGTGGCGAGGCGCAACTGCTGGTGATGCCCGCCGACCACCTGGTGCTTGATGAAAGCGCGTTCGCCGAGGCCGTGACCCAGGCCCGCGAACTGGCCGAGGCCGGCTATCTGGTGACCTTCGGCATCCAGCCCGACCACCCGGAAACCGGCTTCGGCTATATCGAAAAAGGCGAAGCACTGAGCCTGGGCAACCGGGTCAGGCGCTTTGTCGAAAAACCCGACCTGGCCACCGCACAAGCCTACCTCGACGGCGGCAAGCATCTGTGGAATGCCGGCATGTTCTGCTTCAAGGCCAGCACCCTGGTGGACGAACTGAACACCCACGCGCCCGACGTGCTGAGCGCCGCACGTGCCGCCCTCGAACACAGTCAGCACCTGCAAAACAAAACCTCGCGCCAGCGCGAACTGGACAGCGACGCCTTCGCCAGTGCACCGGACATCTCCATCGATGTGGCGCTGATGGAAAAGTCCCAGCAAGTGGCCGTGGTGCCGTGCGACATCGGCTGGAGCGATATCGGTTCCTGGGAAGCCCTGCGCCAGCTCACCCCCAGCGATGCCCAGGGCAACCAGGTCAATGGCGAAGCGATCCTGCATGACGTGCACAACTGCTACATCGATTCGCCCAAGCGCGTACTCGGTGCGGTCGGCGTGCGTGACCTGATCATCGTCGACACCCCCGACGCCCTGCTGATCGCCGATGCCAACCGCAGCCAGGACGTGCGCTACATCGTGGCCGAGCTCAAGCGCCAGAATCATCCGGCCTTCAGCCTGCACCGCACCGTCACCCGGCCGTGGGGCACCTACACGGTGCTGGAGGAAAGCAGCCGCTTCAAGATCAAGCGCATCGTGGTCAAGCCCCAGGCGTCGTTGTCGCTGCAAATGCACCACCACCGCAGCGAGCACTGGGTGGTGGTCAGCGGCGCGGCGCAGATCACCAATGGCGAGCGCGAGTTCCTGATCAACGCCAACGAATCCACCTATATACCGGCCGGGCACAAACACCGCCTGACCAACCCCGGCATCATCGACCTGGTGATGATCGAGGTGCAGAGCGGCGAGTACCTGGGCGAAGACGACATCGTGCGGTTCGATGACATCTACGGGCGTGCGCCTGCCGACGTGAAGAAATGACATGCGCACTTCGTTGATCATCCCGACCCGTAACGCCTCCAGCCACCTGGCGCGGCTGCTGCCTGCACTGAAGATGCAAACCCTGCAGCCGGACGAAATGCTGGTGGTCGACAGCGCCTCCAGCGATGACACCGTGGCGCGCTTTCGCGACTACGGTGCGCGGGTCGAGGTGATCGACGCGCGCACCTTCAATCATGGCGGCACGCGGCGCTGGGCCAGCGAGCAAGTGAGCGGTGACGCACTGATCGTGATGACCCAGGACGCCATCCCCGCCACCCCGGAAACCTTCGCCAACCTGCTCGCGGAATTGCAGCAGGACCCGCTCAACGGCGTGGCCTACGGGCGCCAGTTGCCGCATCCGGATGCCGGTGTGCTGGGCGCGCAGTCGCGTCACTTCAATTACCCGGCCCAAAGCCGCAGCAAGCGCCTGGCCGATGCGCCGGAACTGGGGATCAAGACCTGTTTCAGCTCCGATTCGTTTTCCGTCTACCGGCGCAGCGCCCTGCACGCCGTGGGCGGCTTCCCCGCCGATGTGATCGGCAGCGAAGACGCCTACGTCGCGGCACGTCTGCTGATCGAAGGTTACACCGTGCGCTACGCGGCCTCCGCGCAGGTGTACCACTCCCACGATTACCGACTCATGGACGAGTTTCACCGCTACTTCGACATTGGCGTGTTCTACGGTCGCGAACCGTGGATACGCCAGGCCTTTGGCGATGCCGGCGGTGAAGGTAAACGCTATGTACTGGCTGAACTCGCGGCATTGCGCGCAGCCGGTGCCTGGCACCGCGTACCCGAAGTGCTGGTGCGCAGCGCGTTCAAGTTGCTCGGCTATCGGCTGGGCCAGCAGGAACGCCGGCTACCCCTCGCCCTCAAGCGGCGCATCAGCATGTTCCCCGGTTATTGGAGGTGAGCATCATGACCTACAGGAAGTCCTATTTGATGAAACGAACCCTGCTCGTCCTGGCCATGATGGCCCTGGCCGCCTGCAATACGCCCGCGCGCATCGTTGCGCCCGACGACAAGACGGTCGAGGACGGCAAGCGCGCGCTCGACCAGCTTGCCCAACTGCCGCCGGCGGTGGAACGCATCCGCATCGGCGATCAGTTGCGTATCGTGCGCGATGCCGGGGAAATGCCGACGCTGTCGGCGTTCAACGTCAGTACGATCTACGAGCTGACGCTGTACACGGTGCAAAGCGACGGCAAGATCAACTACCCGTTCCTGGGCCCGATCCAGGTGGCCCGACGCACGCCGACGGAAGTGGCGAACGAACTGACCAACAAGCTCACGCCGGTGTATCGCGAGCCGCGGGTGACGGTGAACATCAACCAGGCGCCGGCCAATTCGATCATTGTCGGCGGCGCGGTGAACAACCCGACCTCGGTGTCGATCGCAGTGGCCAACACCCTGGAGCAAGCCATTATCGGCGCGGGCGGGGTGAACCCGGCGGGCAATGCGAGCATGGTCGCGCTGCTGCGCGAAGATACCCAGGGCGTCTATCGCGCCTACTTCCTGGACTTCAGCCAATACCTCAAGACCGGCCCCAACGGACGCAAACAAGTGCCCCTGCAACGCGGTGACGTGGTGTTCGTGCCCAAATCCAATGTGGGCGAGCGCATCCAGGGCGTGGATACCTACCTGAACCAACTGATCCCATTCACCAAGTCGATCGGGGTTGGCTACAACTACACCCGAACCAGCGGCGGCAGTAACTAAAGGAGCGACATCCCATGATCGAGATCCGTTCTTTTCGCGATCTTCTGCGCCTGTTCTTCATCTTCCGGCATGAGTTCAAGCTGGCGGCCATCGCGGCGCTGGTGATCATTCTGCTGGGGGCGTTCCTGCTGCCGGCCAAGTTCGAATCCACCGCGCGCCTGCTGGTCAAGCCGGGGCGTGATTCGACGCTGCCGATCGAGATCAGCAATCGCCAGGCGCTGGTGATGCCCAGCACCCAGCGCGACCCGATCGTCGATGAGGAACGCCTGCTCACCGGGCGCCCGATCGTACGGGCGGTGGCCGAGCATTACCTGGAAGTCATCGACAAATTGCCGCCGCCCGAAGGCGTCTGGCAACGCACCAAGTACTACGTCAAAAACGGCATCGGCGCAGTGTTCGATGGGGTGCGCGTGGTGTTGGAAACCGTGGGCGTGATTGAACGGACCACGCCGGTGGAGCGCCTCGCCGCGGGCCTGGAGAAGAACTTCGAAGTCAGCCACGCGGCCGGCTCCACGGTGATGGACATCAGCTTCAAGTGGAGCGACCCGCAAATCGCCCAGGCGGTGGTCAAGAGTTGGGTCGAGATCTACATCAACGAACGCACCCAGGCCCTGGGGCGCAAGAGCCTGTACGTCTTCTATGAAGGCCAGGTGTCCAACAGCGCCACCGAGATCAAGAGCTACAAGGAGCAGATCCTTGCCCAATTGAACCGCATCGGCGCGGCGAGCATCACCGATCGCCTGGAGGATTTGTCCGAGCGCATCAACGTGTTGCGCGGTGAAACCTTCAACACCACGCGCTTGATCGCTTCGTCCGACAGCGCCATTGCGAGCACGCGCACCCAGCTCAAGACCCAACCCAAGGAAGTGACCACGGTTCGCCAGATTGCGCTGAACCCGCAGCAACAGGATTTGCGTCGTCTGCTCAACCAGAAGCTGCTGGAAAAAGCCGACATGATGCGCACCTACACCGATAACGCGCCGCCGGTCAAAGCACTGGATGCGTCGATTCAGGCGATGCGGGTCCAGGTCGCGAGTGAAAGCAACACCGTGCAAAGTTCGGAAAACCGCGCACCGAACACCCTGGAAATCCACTTGCAGCGTGTGCTGCTCGACGAGTCCAGCAACAACCTGGCGCTGCGTACCCAGCTGGTGCAACAGCAGAAGCAACTGGTCAACCTCGAGGCGCAACGCAAGGAAGCGCTGGAGATTGAACCGGAACTGGCGCGCCTGTCCCGTGAACTGGGCGCCACCGAGCGCAACTACGCGCTGTACGTGGACAACCTGGAGAAATCGCGCATCGACCGTGAGTTGGATAACAGCCAGATCAGCAACATTGCGGTGATCGAGGAAGCCACCCTGAACCCGGGCCGCATCTTCCCCAAAACCCTGCTGATGCTGTTGCTGGCGATCCCGTTCGCCATCGTCGTCGGCCTGCTGGTGGTCTACCTGTGCTACCTGCTCGACCAGCGCATTCACGATGGCGGCCTGGTGGAACGCAAGTTCGGCCTGCCGCTGTGGACCACGTTGCCGGAGCTGGACACCAGCACCGCGCAAGGCACCAATGCGTTCAATGCGAGCATTTACCGGTTGTACGGCCTGCTGCAGCTGGACCGCGTGGCCGAACGCGGCCTGACCCTCGGGCTGACCTCGGCGCGCCACGGTGAAGGGGTGACCTTCGTGGTGGAGCAACTGCGTCAACTGCTCCTGGAAAACGGCATCACCGTGCGCATCGGCGGCGCTGATCCTGCGGCGCCAGGCGAAGTGGTGCTGCTGGACGCCTCGGCGCTGCTGGACAACCGCGATGCCTTCGTCAACCTGCTGCGCGCCGACCTGATCGCGCTGGTGGTCGAAGCCCGCAAGAGCACGGTGCCGGTGGTGGAGCACGCGCTGTCGATCCTCAATACGGCGTTCGGCAAAGTCGATGGCATCATCATCAACCGGCGCAAGTTCGAAGTGCCGGCCAAGGTGCTGCGCACCATCGGCAAATACCGGGGGGCGTTCTGATGCGCATCGCCCTGCTTGCACCCTTGCCGCCGGAAAAAAACGGGATCGCCGACTATGCGAACCATTTCAAGACGGCATTGGAGCAACTGGGCGTGACGGTGCTGACACCGTTGAGCGGCGTGGAAGGCTCGAGCGCGACGATCAGGCAGGCCGTTGCCGCGTTCGACTGGCGCAGCGTGGACCTGGTCCACGCCGAGCTGGGCGGCGGGCGCCTGGGAGAGTTCCTGGCCTTGCGCGAGTTGCGCAAGGCCTACCCGGACCTGCCGCTGACGGCCACCGTGCATGACCCCGAGCGCATCGTGTGGCGGCGCGAGCGCCTGCCCTTCCCGCTCAACCTGCTGGCGCGCCTGCCCAGCCCGTTGCCGCAGGCGGCAGTGGTGCTGGCAGACCCGCTGACCCTGCGTGAAGAACGCCAGGTCGCGCGGGGCCTGACGCGGCTGATCACCCTGACGCGCCTGGGCGCCGATTGCCTCAGCCAGCGCATGCAACTGCCGGCCGGTAAGGTGGCGGTTATCCATCACGCCAACCTGTCGATTCCAGCCGTGGCCCTGCCGCCGCTGGACACGCTGCACCTGCTGTATTTCGGTTTTATCTACCGTGGCAAAGGCATTGAAGACTTGTTGCAGGCCCTGGCCGCCGTCTTCAAGCAAGCCCCACAATTGCGTGACCGTGTGCGCCTGACCCTGGCCGGTGGCACTGCCGCCGAAATGGCGTTTGGCGCGGGCGGTGATTACCTGGAGCAGTTGAACCGCCAGATCGCCGACCTCGGCCTGGCAGGCGTCATCGATTGGCGGCTGAACCTGCCGGCTGGCGACATTGCCCAGACGATCCAGGCCCACCATGTGATGGTGCTGCCGTATCGCGAATCGAAAAAACTCGGCCTGCTCGGCCGCCAGCGCGGCACCAGTGGCGCGCTGTCCTGGGCCGCCGCGTGCGGGCGTGGAGCGATTACCTCCGATGCGCGGGCGTTTGCCGAGGAAGTCGCCAGCGGTAACGGCGCGATCTATCCCGAAGGCGATGTGGCCGCGCTGGGCGAGCAGTTGTTGCGCCTGGCCCGTACACCGACCCTGGCCCGGGACTGGGCCGAACGCGCCGGGGCCATCGGCCGCGAACGCTTGTGGCCGCTGACGGCGCAGCACTTCAAGCAACTCTTCGAACAGGCAACTGCGGGAGCCCCGTATGGCGCGTAAACGGACGTATTTCGCCACCCTTGCGCTGGTCGCCGTCCTCGGCGTGACCGCCTTTATCTGGGGGCGCCCGGCCGACGCCGAGAACCACGTGCTCAAAGGCAACAAGGTGGTGGTGTGGAAGGACTTCCTCGGTGTGAACGCGCAGTTCCTGTGGTTCAGCCCCGAGCGCTACCAATTGCAGATCGACCGCCTCAAGGACCTGGGCCTGGAATGGGTGCGCCTGGACCTGCATTGGGACCAGTTGGAGCCCGTCGCCGACCAATACCAGGTGGCGACCCTGGACCAGTTGGTGACCAAGCTTAAAGACAACCAGCTCAAGTCGGTGTTTTACCTGGTCGGCTCGGCGCCGTTTATCACCACCGCGCCGGCGGGTGCGCCGTATCAGGACCAGTATCCGCCGCGAGACCCGAATGTGTTTGCGCTGCGCATGGCGCTGTTGGCCCAGCGCTACCCCAGCGTCGACGCCTGGCAGGTGTGGAACGAGCCGAACCTGCTGGGCTTCTGGCGCCCGGCGGCGGACCCGGACGGTTATGCCAGGTTGCTGAGCACCACCGCCGCCGCATTGCGCGCCGTCGCCCCGAACAAACCGGTGGTGGCCGCCGGCATGGCGTTTTTCAGCGAAATGCCCAACGGCCAGACCATGCTTGACGCGCTCGATGCCCTCGGCGTGCCGAGCCTGAACACCGTCATGTCCTATCACCCGTATACGCAACTGCCCGAAGGCAACGACCCGGCCAACCTCGACTTCGTGGCCAAGACCAGCGCGCTCAACCAGAAGCTGAGAAACAGCGGCGTGAAAACCCTGTGGAGCACCGAGTGGGGCTGGTCGAACTACCTCGGGCCCAAGGAAGCCCAGGACATCATCAGCCAACAGAGCCAGGCCGATTATGTGATACGCCGCCTGGCGCTGATGAGCGCGCTGGATTTCGACAAGATTTTCCTGTTTACCCTGAGCGACCTGGATCAGCGCGCCAGTGCGCGCGACCGCGCCTACGGCTTGCTCGATATCGACGCCAAGCCCAAGCCGGTCTACACCGCGTTGAAAAATTTCCTCGACGTCAGTGGCCCGCAACTGACCCCCGGCGACCCGCCCACCGCCGACCAACTGCCCGACGGCCTGTTCAGCATCGGCTGGACCCGCGCCGATGGGCGCAAGTTGTGGTTTTTCTGGTCGGCCGGTGGCGGCAACGCGCACTTGCCGAACCTCGCCAGCGCCACGCTGTATGACCCGTTGCGCGGCACCCAGACACCGGTGAGCGGCACCGACGGGGTGACTGTCCCGGTCAAGTCGAACCTGCAAATTCTGTTATGGGATTGAAGCCCGCCATGCGCATTTTATGGATCCTGCCCTACTCGCCCTGGCCCGCCACCAGCGGCGGCAAGACGCGCCAGTTCCACTTGCTGCGCAGCCTGGCCGCACGTGGGCACCGAATCACCTTGCTGCTGCACGACAAGCAGCCGGTGTCGCTGACCGATCGCCAGGTGCTGGAGGCGTTTCTCGAGCAATTGATCATCCTGCCGCGCCGCCCGCTGCGCAGCGTGAAAACCCTGGCGGCCGGCCTGTTTGCGCCTTACCCGTTGCTGGCCAGCGTCAACGGCCTGTCGGGAGCGCTGCAGGACCGGTTCAACCAACTGCTCAACGAACACTGGGACGTGGTGCAAGTCGAGCACACTTACACCTTCCAGCCTTACGAAGACGCGCTGGTGCGTAAATCCCAACCCTTCGTGCTGACCGAACACAACGTCGAGTCGGCCCTTGGCGCGGCCACCTACGACCGCTTGCCACGTTGGGCGCTGCCATTTATTCGCTATGACCAATGGCGCTACACGCGCTGGGAGCGTCGCGTGATGCGCCAGGCCACCCAGGTGGTGGCGGTCACCGACAGCGATGCGCAGGTGCTGGAAAAAATCGCCGGCAAACCGGTGCCGGTGGTGGTCAATGGCGTGGACTGCGATCACTTCGCCGCTGCCCGTCCTGACCCGTCGACCCGCCGCGTGCTGTTCCTGGGCAACTATGAGTACGCGCCCAATGTGGATGCCATCGAATGGGCGCTGGATGAAATCCTGCCCAAAGTCTGGGAACACTGTCCTGACGCGCGCATGAGCGTGTGCGGCTTCGGCATGCCCGCCAGTTGGCGCGAACGCTGGCAGGACCCGCGCATCGAATGGCAAGGCTTTGTGCCAGACCTGTTGAGCCTGCAATCGACCTGTTCGGTGTTTCTCGCGCCGTTGCGCCATGGTGGTGGTTCCAAGCTCAAGGTGCTCGAAGCGCTGGCCGCCGGCCTGCCCCTGGCCAGCACCGAACAGGGGGTGTCGGGCCTGGACCTGGTGGACGGCCTGGATTACCTCGGCGGGCAAACCGCCGCCGGCCTGGCGGACGCCGTGGTGCGCCTGTTGCAGTCGCCCGAAATCGCCGCGCCCATGGGTGAAGCCGGTCGCGCCTATGTGCGGCGGGCCCACGACTGGAGCGTTGCCGCCAGCCAACTGGAGCAGGTGTACGCCACCCTGTTGCCGCTCAATCAAAAGGAGCCCGCATGCGTGTAGGCCTGGATTACCGCACCGTCGGCACCTCCCCGCAATCGGGCATCAGTCGCCAGGTGTATGCGCTGGAAAGCGCCCTGCGCAGCTTGCCGGACCTGGAACTGGAGCGCTTTACCGTGGCGCCCCTGGGCGATGAAACACGCTTGCAGGCGCACTGCCCGGCCTGGGGCTGCGCGAAAACGGCGATGCACCAGCCGCACAATCGCCTGCGCTTCGAAGCCGGTTTTTTACCCCGCGTCCTGCGCGAACAGCACATCGACCTGTACATCAGCACCTTCAATATGGGCCTGCCGTTGCCGCCCAGGCCCAAGGGATTGCGAACCGTGGTGCTGCTGCACGACCTGTTCCAGATCACCCTGGACAACTACCACGCCAATCGCCTGAAGGCATTGGTGTACAAGACCACCGATCGCCTGTCGATTGCCTATGCGGTACGCAGCGCCGACCGGGTGTGGACACCCTCCCAGTACAGCGCCGACGAAACCGCGCGGTTGTTTCCCCAAGCCGCGGGCAAGATTCGCGTGCTGCCCAATCAGGTGAACGGTTTCCACGAGCCGGCGGCGGACCTGTCGGCGCGCCCATTGCCCAAGGGCTTCTGGCTGCTGGTGGGCACCCGTGAATTGCGCAAGAACGTGCCGTTCCTGGTGGATGCCTGGCAACAGGCGCGGCGCCTGTCCGTCAACGTGCCGGAACTGGTGCTGGTGGGCAGCCTGGAGCATTTGCCCGAAGCCCAGCGCACGCTGGCGGGCATTCATGCGCTGAGTGGCGTCTCTGATGCCGAGTTGCACGGGCTGTACCGCCAGGCGTCACGTGTGTGGCAACCGTCCTACGCCGAGGGTTTCGGTTTGCCGGTGATTGAAGCGCTGAGCGTCGGCACCCCCGTGGCCGTGGCCAGCGGCACCTCGCTGGACGAAATCACCCCGCCGGCGGCACCGCGCTTTTCGCCCACCGACGGCCCTGCCCTGGTGCAGCTGATGCTGAGCCTGGGTGAGCGCGGCGATGAAGGCACACCCGAAGACCATCGCCAATGGGCCGCACGTTTCAATCAACACGCCTATCGTCAGCGCCTGGCCGAACTGATCGAGGAACTGAAATGAGACTCTCCCTGGCAAGCCTCGTCGCTATCCTCCTCGGCGTGCTGTTTGGCGTGGTCGCCCTGGCGCTGTCACCGGCCAAGGCGTTCCTCGCCGTGATTGGCCTGGCGGCGGCCGTGACGATCCTGCGCTTTCCCTTCTGGGGCTTGTTGCTGTTCGCGCTGGTCGCGACCTTCATGCCCTACTCCACGCTCAACCTGGGCATCCGCAGTACGGTGTGCGAAGCGATTCTTGCACTGACCTGGGGCGCGGTGCTGTGGCACAGTTTTCTGTCACGCCTGCCGGATGCGCCGCGCCTGGCCCGCCGCCCCACCGACCAGGCGCTGTTGTGGCTGATGCTGTTCAGTGTGTTCCCGTTCATTGTCGGCCAAGTCAGCATCCACGCCGAAAGCAGCGGCGTGGCAAACTGGCTGCGCTGGTTGCTGAATTTGTCGGGGGTGTTTCTCACGGCCAAGTTGCTGGTGGACTACAAGCGCCGCGAAAGCCTGGTGATCGCCCTGCTGCTGGGCACCCTGGCGATGCTGGTGATGTCGATCGCGGTGTTCGTGCGCACGCGCTCCGGGGCGGGGATTGCGCCGATCCTGGCGCTGCTCAATTACGGCAACTTCGACATGTTGAAATTCGGCCTGGAAGCCATGTCGTCGCGCATGGGTTCGCCGTGGATGCACCCGAATGCCATCGGCGGGATCATGGCACTGCTTCTGCCCCTGGCCTTCTGCTACGGCATGACCGAACAGGGTTGGAAACGCGCGCTGGGCCTGGGCGTGGCGTGCCTGGGGGCCGCGGCGCTGCTGCTGGCCAGCAGCCGGGGAGCGATGGTCAGCCTGGCGCTGGTGCTGATATGGCTGGCCGGCCGGCGCGTGCCTTACACCGGACGCCTGCTGATGATCGGCGCGGCGCTGACCGTGGCGCTGGTCATGGCGTATCCGCCGTTGCAGGAGCGCCTGGGGACGATTTTTTCGTCGAGCAACGCCAGTACCGAAGTGCGTTTCGACGAGTACCGCATGTTCCCGCAGGCCGTGGCGGCGTACCCGTTCGGCATCGGTTTCAAGGTCGACCCGCCGGTACCGGACACGCACTTGCTGGGCATCTCCAACCTGTGGCTGAACTTCATCTACAAGACCGGCGTGGTCGGCATGCTGTTGTTTATCGCGGTCACCGTGCGCTGGTGGCGGGAAGCGCGGCCGGAAAAAGGCCCGATCCGCCTGACCAAGGACAATGCGCTGTGGCTGGGCAGCACGGCCGGGATTCTGTCGGCGCTGGTCAGCGGTTTGTTTGACCACTACTTCAGCTTTGCCGTGGTGATGGTGGCGCTGTTCTGGCTGATGGTAGGGATTAACGTGCTGGAGGCGCGCCGCTTGTTCCCGGCGCGCCTGCCCCAGGTCAAGGCGGTGCTGTATCAAAAACCGATGCTTGATGGCGCGCGGCCCTGATGCTCGGCTCCGCCGTATGGCTGACCGTGGCGACCCTGTTGGGTCTGTGCCTGGGGTTTGCGCGTGAGTGGTTGCTGGTGGCGGCCTGGGGCGCGGGCGAGCGCAGTGATGCGTTCCTGATCGCCTTGTTCCTGCCCGAGGCGCTGCGCATGTCGCTGGCCGGTGGCGTATTGAGTGCCGCCGCGTTGCCGCTGTATCTGCAACGCAAAGACAGCGAACGCCTGGACTGGCTGGCGGTGCTGTTCCCGGCCTTGATGCTGATCGCCCTGCTCACCAGCCTATTGCTGATGCTGTTGGCGCCCTGGCTGGTGCAGGTGCTCGGCCCCGGGCTGGCCGCCGGCGCCACGGACCTGGCCGCGAGCAATCTGCAGATCGTGGCCTGGTGTGTACCGGGCCTGATGCTGCATGCACTGTTCAGCGTGCCGTTGCAGGCCAGCGAGCGGTTTGTGCTGGCGGGGTTGGGCTCGCTGCTGTTCAACCTGCCGCCGGTGACGTACCTCGCGTTGGCAGGCACCGCCAGCCAGCCCCACAGCCTCGCGCTGGCGTGCCTGGTCGGCAGCGCGTTGATGCCATTGGCGTTGCTGCCGTCGATCTGGCGCCAGGGCTGGCGACCCTGGCGCATGCAGCTGTCGCTCGCGCCCTTGCGCGAGCTGGGCCAACGCATCGGTCCTCTGTTGCTGAGCAACGGTGCCAGTCAGGGCCTGGCGTTGATCGAGCGTCTGGTGGCATCGCTGCTGGGGGAAGGCGCGGTGACCTGGGTCAACCTGGCACGCAAGCTGATGAACCTGCCGCTGATTGCGCTGATGAGCCTCAATCAAGTGCTGCTGGGCATGATGAGCCGGCGTCAGGGCGATGAACGCCTGGCCCTGCTCAAGCGTGGCCTGGAAACCGCCAGCGTGCTGACCTTGCCGGCCGGCGTCGGCCTGGTGGCGGCGGCGCCGAGC
>NZ_CVTN01000032.1:0-1454 GCF_900004915.1 Pseudomonas sp. 31 R 17 | reverse complement strand
GGGCCCTGGAAGCCTAGATACAGGGCAAGCTTCTTGGAGAAGCGGTCAAACGGCGATTCCTCAACCGTGAAATCCACCACTGCTGGCCGAAGGCGTACAAATTCCTTAAGTACACATCGACCCAATGTGGGAGGGGGCTTGCCCCCGATAGCGGTGGATCAGCCAGATTATCTATTGCTGACACACCGTCATCGGGGGCAAGCTGAACTGGTCAAGTAATCCCGGACACCGATTACGGTGTTTATGCCGCTTTTTGCTCCATGGCTATTGGCGACAGGTAGTTGTTGTAGCTGTGGAGCCTGATTCGGTTGTATCGCATGAAGAAGCTGGTCATATCCCGCCTGGCTTCTTCAACTGTCGTGTAGCCCTTATTGGGCACCCACTCTGATTTAAGCGTCCCAAAGAAACGCTCTGTTGGCGCGTTGTCCCAGCACTGCCCCCTGCGGCTCATGCTTTGCGTTATCCCATGCTCCAGCAGCTCGGACTGAAAGAGCTGGCTGGTGTATTGGCTGCCTTGATCCGAATGAAACATCAAGCCTGCATGTTTGCCTCGAACCTCCACCGCCATTCTCAGCGCCTTGCTAACCAGGTTGGCGTCGTTGATCAGGGAAAACGCCCAGCCAACGATTCGGCGGGCGAACAGATCAATGACCGCTGCCAAGTGATACCAACGTTTACCAACCATCAGGCTGGTAACGTCGCCGCACCAGGCCTGATTGATTGCGGTTGGCTCGAAGTTACGCTCGAGCAGATTCTTGGCCACAAATGCTTCGACGCCTCTAGAGCGATACTGATGGCGGCGGCGCTGTCTGCTGGCCAGATTTGCCTCCGCCATGAGTTTTCCGGCCAGATGCCGTCCCACCTTGATCTGCTGGGCTTTCAAGTGCTGAGAGATCATCCGCGCGCCTGCACTTCCCCGGCTTTGGTCATGCAATTGCACGACTTT
This sequence comes from Pseudomonas sp. 31 R 17, assembly GCF_900004915.1. Classification (NCBI taxonomy): domain Bacteria; kingdom Pseudomonadati; phylum Pseudomonadota; class Gammaproteobacteria; order Pseudomonadales; family Pseudomonadaceae; genus Pseudomonas; species Pseudomonas sp. 31 R 17. The sequence continues at coordinate 508 of NZ_CVTN01000032.1, read as the reverse complement.
TGCTCTGAGCGCGTCACGCTTGGTATTCGGCACTGAGCGACGCTTAAGCCAGTCATAAAACGCGCTGCGGGAAACGCCCAGCGCACTGCAAAGCAGGCAGGTCGGATACGAACTCGACTCTCTCAGCTCCTCGATCAGGAAAAACGATCGGGATCCGACATCAAGAGAGCCGTAGCCTTTTTTAAGATTTCAGCCTCGGTCTCCAGGCGCTTGACCTTGGCTCGCAGCTGTTGAAGCTCTCGCTGTTCATCGCTGATTGCCTTAGTACCTGCCACTGGCTGCCCTTTCTGACGCTCTTTGCGAACCTGCTCAATCCAACGGCGCAGAGCCGTGGGGCCAACCTCCATCGACGCACAGACGTCAGGAACTGAGCAGTTATCATCAAGAACCATGCTTACAGCACGTTGCTTGAACTCGCGGGTGTAGGTCTTTCGCTCTTGCATGAAACCTCCTGATTGGGCGAATCATATCGCCCTTAAGAGGTGTCCGGGAGCATTAGGCCAGTTCA
>NZ_CVTN01000020.1:0-1053 GCF_900004915.1 Pseudomonas sp. 31 R 17 | reverse complement strand
TCACGGTCAGCGGGTTGGTGATGTTAGTCACCGGCGCGCCGTTTTTATCCACAAGGCTGGCGGTGTAGACGATGTTGCCGCCTTCACCGACGGTGGTGGTGGCGGTCAGGACCACGTCGACCTTGTCGATGGTGTCGTTGATCGCAGTGGTTGCGCCGTTGCCAGCAACTTCCAACTTCTCAAAGTTGCCGCCCGTTGCGTCGGTAATCTTGACCGTCTGAGTGCTCTTATCGATGAACACGTCATCGCTTGGCGCAGGGACGGTGACGGTGCCGACGGTATCGCCAGCCTTGATGATAATCGACGAACCGTTATCCAACTTCAGCGTAACGTCGCTGCCTGCTTTATTGGAAAGCGTAGCGGTGTAGGTGATCTGGCCACCTTCGTTAACAGCATTTGGTGCGGTCAGCGTGACAATCGTAGTGTTGTCAGTACCGGGGGTATCAGTCACGGTTGTAGTGACTTTGTCGGTACCTGGAACGAGGTTTTCGAAGTGCTCGGCGCCAGTAACGCCTTTGATCGCGGTTGTAACGGTTTGGTCGCCCTTGTACACATCATCCGGTGCAATAACCGAAACGCTGGCGCTCGATTGGTTCACGCCGATAGTGATGCTCTGGCCATTATCCAGCGTCACCGTCAGCGGATTGGTGATGTTAGTCACCGGCGCACCGTTTTTATCCACAAGGCTGGCGGTATAAACGATGTTGCCGCCTTCACCGACGGTGGTGGTAGCGGTCAGGACTACATCGACCTTGTCGATGGTGTCGTTGATCGTGGTGCTCGCACCGTTGCCCGCGACTTCCAATTTCTCAAAGTTGCCGCCAGTGGTTTCAGCGATCTGAACGGTCTGAGTGCCCTTATCGATAAACACGTCATCGCTTGGAGCTGGCACCGTCACGGTGCCGACAGTGTCGCCGGCTTTAATGGTGATGCTTGAGCCGTTATCCAGCTTCAAAGTTACGTCAGTACCGGCCTTGTTGCTCAAAGTCGCGGTGTACGTGATTTGCCCACCTTCGTTGACTGCGCTTGGCGCGGTCAGGGTAACGGTGGTGG
>NZ_CVTN01000051.1:37905-109030 GCF_900004915.1 Pseudomonas sp. 31 R 17 | reverse complement strand
TGCCATGCAGTTGGTCGAGCAGTGCCTCGAATTCGTCGTCGGTAATGTCGGTGCTGGCATTGGCTGCCGGCGCTGCCGGTGCAGCGGGCGCAGCATCCGACGGCGCCGTGGCCACGGCGTCGGCCGCGAACTGGCCTTTGCCATGCAACTGGTCGAGCAGGGATTCGAATTCCGCGTCGGTAATGTCTTCGCTGGTCGGCGTGGCGACCGGCGCAGCCGCAGCCGGCGCTTCAGCTTGAGCCTTGACCGCATTGAGCGAGTCGAGCAGTTGCTCGAATTCGCTGTCGGTCACATCCGGCTCGGCTGGCGCCACCGGCTCAGGCTCGGCTTGCACCGCAGGCGCCTCGGCAGCCGGTTCGGCCAGGCGCGCCAGGGCGGCCAGCAGTTCCGGGGTGGCGGCAGTGATCGGCGCACGTTCGCGCACTTCACTGAACATGCCGTTGACCGCATCCAGTGCTTCGAGAATCACGTCCATCAATTCCGAGTCAACCTTGCGCTCACCCTTGCGCAGGATGTCGAACACGTTCTCGGCGATGTGACAGCACTCCACCAGCTCATGGAGCTGGAGGAAGCCGGCGCCCCCTTTTACAGTGTGAAAACCGCGAAAAATTGCATTGAGCAGGTTCGCATCATCCGGGCGGCTTTCCAGCTCGACCAGTTGTTCGGACAGTTGCTCTAAAATTTCGCCGGCCTCTACAAGGAAATCCTGAAGGATTTCTTCATCGGCGCCGAAGCTCATGTGGGTGCTCCTTAGAAGCCTAAACTGGACAGCAAATCGTCTACGTCATCTTGACCGGATACGACGTCTTCACGTTTATCGGCATGAATCTGCGGACCTTCACCCTTGGCGAGATGTTTTTGTGGATCTTTTTCCGAGAGGATCGCTTCGCGGTCATGTTCGATGCCGGCAAAACGGTCGACCTGGCCGGCCATGAGCACCAGTTTGAGCAGGTTGCTTTCCACTTCGGTGACCAGTTGGGTCACCCGCTTGATCACCTGGCCTGTGAGGTCCTGGTAATCCTGGGCCAGCAGAATATCGTTGAGGTTGCTGGCCACCGTGCGGTTTTCCTGTTCGCTGCGCGACAGAAAACCGTCGACGCGACGCGCCAGCTCACGGAACTCTTCAGCCCCCACTTCGCGGCGCATGAAGCGGCCCCAGTCCACGCTCAGGGCGTGGGCTTCGCTGGCCATGCCGTTGACCAGGGGCGTGGCGTTTTCCACCAGGTCCATGGTGCGGTTGGCCGCCGCCTCGGTCAGCCTGACCACATAGGACAAGCGTTCAGTGGCATCGGTGATCTGCGAAATCTCTTCGGCCTGGGGCATGCGCGGGTCAATCTGGAAATTGACGATCGCACTGTGCAGCTCGCGTGTGAGCTTGCCCACTTCCTGATACAGGCCGCGGTCACGGGTCTGGTTAAGCTCATGGATCAACTGCACCGCGTCGGCGAAATGGCCTTTTTCCAGGCTGTCGACCAACTGGTGAGCATGCTTTTTCAGGGTCGACTCAAAGTCGCCCAGTGTTGTTTCTTTATGCTCCATAGCTCCCCCGCGATGGCATTAGCCGTGGATGCGTTCGAAGATTTTTTCGATCTTCTCTTTCAAGGCCAATGCTGTGAATGGCTTGACCACGTAACCGTTGACCCCGGCTTGGGCGGCTTCGATGATCTGTTCACGCTTGGCTTCGGCGGTCACCATCAACACCGGCAGGCTGCGCAGTTTTTCATCGGCGCGCACATGGCGCAGCAAATCGATACCGGTCATGCCCGGCATGTTCCAGTCGGTTACCAGAAAGTCGATGCTGCCGCTGTTGAGGATCGGAATCGCCGTAATGCCGTCATCCGCCTCGACCGTGTTAGTGAACCCAAGGTCACGCAACAGGTTTTTTATGATCCGCCGCATCGTTGAGAAGTCATCAACGATGAGGATTTTCATGTTCTTGTCCAATTCGACCTCCAAGCAGTCTTAAACGCGCCCAGCACCTGGACGCGCCACTTCAATCAACAGGCGTTACACAAAAAGGACTGCCCAGGGCACCACGGAGCGAATCCGCAAAGGCCGAAACCTTCGCGGTAGCATCTGCAGTGTCCCCACACTGCCTGTCAGCGCGCGCGCCACTCTCCCAACCGCCCCCGCAAGCGGGCCGCGCACTGGCTATGCAACTGGCTGACACGCGATTCGCTGACCCCCAGGACCTCACCGATTTCCTTGAGGTTCAGCTCTTCGTCGTAGTACAGCGCCAGCACCAGGCGCTCACGCTCCGGCAAGTTGGCAATGGCGTCCGCCAATGCTCCCTGGAAACGCTCATCTTCCAGATCGCGCGACGGTTCCATATGCGCACTCGCGCCGTCCTCGTGCAGCCCTTCGTGTTCGCCGTCCTGTAACAGGTCGTCGAAACTGAACAGGCGGCTGCCCAAGGTATCGTTCAAAATCCCGTAATAATCGTCGAGACTCAATTGGAGTTCGGCCGCAACTTCATGATCTTTAGCGTCACGACCGGTTTTTGCTTCAATTGCGCGAATTGCGTCACTGACCATGCGCGTATTGCGGTGTACCGAACGCGGCGCCCAGTCCCCTTTACGCACCTCATCGAGCATCGCGCCACGGATACGGATACCCGCATACGTTTCGAAACTCGCGCCCTTGCTCGCGTCATATTTGGTCGACACTTCGAGCAGGCCGATCATGCCGGCCTGGATCAGGTCTTCAACCTGCACGCTGGCAGGCAGGCGCGCCAGCAAGTGGTAGGCAATGCGCTTGACCAGGGGCGCATAGCGCTCGATCAATTCGCCCTGGCTGTCACGTGCCGACTTTTTGTAAAGGTTGTAGCCGCTTGATGTCATAGCACAGGTCCCGCGCTCGTCTGATGCACCAGTCGCTCGACGAAAAACTCCAGATGCCCCCGAGGGTTGGCAGGCAACGGCCAGGTATCGACCTTCTGGGCAATGGCCTTGAATGCCAGTGCGCACTTCGAACGAGGGAACGCTTCGTAGACCGCACGCTGCTTTTGCACGGCCTTGCGCACACACTCGTCGTAGGGAACGGCGCCGACATATTGTAAAGCCACATCGAGGAAACGATCCGTGACCTTGGTCAACTTGGCGAACAGGTTGCGCCCTTCCTGCGGGCTCTGGGCCATGTTGGCCAGCACGCGAAAGCGGTTCATGCCGTAGTCACGGTTGAGCAGTTTGATCAGGGCGTAGGCATCGGTAATCGAGGTGGGCTCGTCGCACACCACCAGCAGTACTTCTTGCGCTGCGCGGACAAAGCTGACCACCGACTCGCCGATCCCGGCGGCGGTGTCGATCACCAGCACGTCGAGGTTGTCGCCGATATCGCTGAAGGCCTGGATCAGGCCGGCATGCTGCGCCGGACTCAAGTGCACCATGCTCTGGGTGCCGGAGGCGGCCGGTACGATGCGGATCCCACCGGGCCCCTGCAGCAGCACGTCGCGCAGCTCACAGCGGCCTTCGATCACATCGGCCAGCGTGTGTTTGGGGGTCAGCCCCAACAGAACGTCCACGTTGGCCAGGCCCAGGTCAGCATCCAGCAGCATGACGCGACGGCCAAGCTCTGCCAGGGCCAGGGACAAATTCACTGACACGTTAGTTTTGCCGACGCCACCTTTGCCGCCGGTCACCGCGATCACCTGTACGGGATGCATGCTGCCCATTTTATTTCTTTACCTTGTCTTGCTTAGACGCAGGCTACATGGCTTGGCCGCGTGTATCGCTTGCAGACCATCGATGTAGGTACATTTCACGGTGTTCATCCTGCCTCATCCCACCCGTTTTGCCGGGTTGTGATAAAGGTCGGCGAACATATCAGCCATCGCTTCCTCGCTAGGCTCGTCTTGCATTTGCACGCTGACAGCACGGCTGACCAACTGATGACGGCGCGGCAGATGCAAATCATCCGGAATCCGCGGCCCGTCGGTCAGGTAGGCGACCGGTAGTTCATGACTGATTGCCAGGCTCAGCACTTCGCCCAGGCTGGCGGTTTCATCCAGTTTGGTCAGGATACAACCGGCCAGGCCGCAGCGCTTATAGCTGTGGTAGGCAGCGGTAAGAACCTGTTTCTGGCTGGTGGTTGCAAGCACCAGGTAATTTTTCGACTTGATGCCACGCCCGGCCAGGCTTTCGAGCTGCATGCGCAGGGCCGGGTCGCTGGCTTGCAGGCCGGCGGTATCGATCAACACCACGCGCTTGCGCAGCAGCGGGTCGAGGGCGTTGGCCAGGGACTGGCCCGGGTCGACGTGGGTCACCGGCACATTGAGGATGCGGCCCAGGGTCTTGAGCTGTTCCTGGGCGCCGATGCGGTAGCTGTCCATGCTCACCAGCGCGATGTTCTGCGCGCCGTACTTGAGCACGTAGCGTGCCGCCAGCTTGGCCAGGGTGGTGGTCTTGCCCATGCCGGCAGGACCGACCATGGCGATCACCCCGCCCTCTTCCAGGGGTTCGATCTCCGGGGTGGCGATCATGCGCGCCAGGTGCGCCAGCAGCATGCGCCACGCTTGGCGAGGTTCTTCGACTTCGGCGGTCAGCGCCAGCAGGTCGCGGGACAACGGGCCGGACAGGCCGATGCGTTGCAGGCGACGCCACAGGTTGGCCTGCTGCGGCTTGCTGCCTTGCAGTTGCGTCCAGGCCAAAGAGCCCAGTTGCACTTCGAGCAGCTCGCGCAGGCCGTTGAGTTCAAAGCGCATCGAATCGAACACACGCTGATCGACTGCGGCGGCCGGGGCTGGCGCGGCGGGACGTGGCGGTTCGACAAACGTAGGTTCCACCAGCGGCTCGGAAGCGGTCAGCGGCAGGCCGGCGAACAACTGGCGATTGGTGGTGGCGTCGCTGTCGCCGCGCATGCTCAATTCGGCCTGGGCCGAGACGATGCGCGAAGCGGTCTTGCGCAGCTCGTCTTCAAGCTCCATGTTCGGCACGCGCGGGGCCAGGGCCTGGGGGGTGTAATCCAGGGCAGCCGTCAGCTCGACACCGCCGGCAATACGACGGTTACCGATAATCGCGGCATCGGCGCCCAGCTCATCGCGGACCAACTTCATGGCCTGACGCATATCGGCGGCGAAAAAACGCTTTACTTGCATAACCCACTACCCTCAGCCGTTGGGCCCTACTGTCGCGACGATAGTCACTTGCTTATTGTCAGGAATTTCCTGGTAAGCCAACACGTGCAAATTCGGTACTGCCAGGCGTCCAAAGCGCGACAACATCGCGCGGACCGGACCGGCCACCAGCAGAATCACCGGCTGGCCCTGCATTTCCTGGCGCTGCGCGGCTTCGATCAACGAACGCTGCAGCTTTTCAGCCATGCTTGGCTCCAGCAAAACCCCTTCTTCCTGGCCTTGCCCTGCCTTCTGAATACTATTGAGCAATATCTGTTCCAACCTTGGCTCCAAGGTGATAACAGGCAGCTCAGACTCAACGCCTACAATGCTTTGCACGATTGCGCGGGACAAACCGACGCGCACGGCGGCCACCAGCGCGGCAGTATCTTGACTCTTGGCGGCGTTGTTGGCGATGGCTTCGGCAATGCTGCGAATGTCGCGAACCGGCACTTGTTCGGCGAGCAAGGCTTGCAACACCTTGAGCAACTGCGACAGCGACAGCACGCCCGGCACCAGCTCTTCGGCCAGTTTCGGCGAGGCCTTGGCCAGCAAACCCATCAATTGCTGGACTTCCTCGTGGCCGATCAGCTCGTGGGAGTGCTTGTAGAGGATCTGGTTGAGGTGGGTGGCGACCACGGTGCTGGCGTCGACCACCGTGTAACCCAGCGATTGCGCCTGGCTGCGCTGGCTGACTTCGATCCACACCGCCTCCAGGCCGAAAGCCGGATCTTTGGCGGTAATGCCGTTGAGCGTACCGAACACCTGCCCCGGGTTGATCGCAAGTTCGCGGTCGGGGTAGATCTCGGCTTCGGCCAGGATCACGCCCATCAGGGTCAGCCGGTAGGCGCTGGGGGCCAGGTCGAGGTTGTCGCGGATATGCACGGTGGGCATCAGGAAGCCCAGGTCCTGGGACAGCTTCTTGCGCACACCCTTGATCCGCGCCAGCAGCTGGCCGCCCTGGTTGCGGTCCACCAGCGGAATCAGGCGGTAGCCGACTTCCAGGCCGATCATGTCGATCGGGGTCACATCATCCCAGCCCAACTCCTTGGTTTCCTGGGCGCGGGTCGGGGATGGCAGCAATTCCTGCTGGCGCGCGATTTCCTGCTGGGCCTGGACCTTGACTGCATTCTGCTTTTTCCAGAACAGATAGGCCGCGCCGCCGGCCATGGCCGCCATGCTCAGGAACGAAACGTGAGGCATGCCCGGCACGATGCCCATGACGGCCATGATGCCGGCGGCCACGGCCAGCGCCTTGGGCGAGGCGAACATCTGGCGGCTGATCTGCTTGCCCATGTCTTCGGAGCCCGAAGCACGGGTCACCATGATCGCTGCCGCTGTGGATAACAACAGTGATGGCAATTGCGCCACTAAACCGTCACCGATGGTCAGCAAGGCGTACACCTTGCCCGCATCGCCAAAGGTCATGCCGTGCTGGAAGATACCCACGGCCATGCCGCCGATCAGGTTGATGAACAGGATCAACAGGCCGGCGATGGCGTCACCGCGCACGAATTTGCTGGCGCCGTCCATGGAGCCGTAGAACTCGGCCTCCTGGGCCACTTCCAGGCGCCGGGATTTTGCCTGGTTCTGGTCGATCAGGCCGGCGTTGAGGTCGGCGTCGATGGCCATCTGCTTACCGGGCATCGCATCCAGGGTAAAGCGTGCGCTCACCTCGGAAATCCGCCCGGCACCCTTGGTCACCACCACGAAGTTGATAATCATCAGGATCGCGAACACCACGATACCGACCACATAGTTACCGCCGATCACCACCTCACCGAAGGCCTGGATCACCTTACCGGCGGCGGCGTGACCGTCCTGGCCGTGGAGCATCACCACGCGGGTGGACGCCACGTTCAGCGCCAGGCGCAACAGGGTCGCCACCAGCAGGATGGTGGGAAATACCGCGAAATCCAAAGGCCGCAGGGCGTACACACAGACCAGCAGCACCACCACCGACAGGGCGATGTTGAAGGTGAAAAACACGTCGAGCAGGAACGGCGGCATCGGCAACATCATCATTGCCAGCATCACCAGCAACAACAACGGCACACCCAGATTGCCCCGCGACAGGTCAGTCAGGGTGCCACGGGCCGTGCTGAGCATTTGAGAGCGATCTACCACCGGTATTCCTCGTGTCCTTGAAGCAAAGTTTTGACGCCGGGAGGCGTCCTGAAGGCGGTATTGCAAGAAGCCTTCCAACTTTTGCCCCACGGCCAGGATGACTCTGCCAACGACCGGATCTACTGGGTGTAACCGATTCAAATGTGGGAGGGGGCTTGCCCCCGATAGCGGTGGATCAGTGATGAATTTATTGACTGACATACTGCAATCGGGGGCAAGCCCCCTCCCACAGTTGGGAATGCCGCCTGGGACGCTCCGCGTCTCAACAACCCGATTCACCACAGTTGCCTGCCTGGATGGGCAACGCATAAATGCCCTCGGGCCGATGGACCATTTGAAACTTCAGATGCTTACCCTCCGACAGCGCCGTCCAGCGCCAATCCTTGTGATTGATGAACACGTGCTCTGCCCGGTCATCCAGCTCGATCAGCCAGTCGCCCCTGATCCAGTCATAGGATTTGACAGTCCCCATCGCCACTTTCAATACCGCTCTCCCTGCATCTCGTTTACTACCTGCGCGCAGTGCTGATGGGTAAATGAAACCGTGGGAAAGCCTCGGCTGGCTACTGTCAAAGTTGACAGGTAGACGCGGGTCGATGGCGGATGATAGGCAGGTGATAGCGTGGATCATGCCTGCGAGGGCTTTTTGCGCCTGCGGGAAGGTCGTTGCCTGGGAGGCGTCTGTGGGGATTCAACGCTTTCAATGGCTGTCGACTGAACGGCAACCTCATTGCCATCGCGATCCAGAGCCTTGAAGCCAATGCCCTTGACCGCATCGCACCACCTGACCGTGCCCCGATCCATCACCGCCTCCCGAGCCGCGCATGGCTGCGTGGCTCATCGCTGTATCAAACAGTGAAGGCGGCGTATTGGCTACTGTCAAAGTTGACAGGTAGAACGCACACCTCTGTAGGAGCGAGCTTGCTCGCGAAGGTGGGTAACGATAACGCGGGGAGTCAGGATGAACGCGGCGACGGTGAGTTTTTCGCGAGCAAGCTCGCTCCTGCAGTGAGCCGCAGCGTTCAGGAGTCGCGACGCAAATCCGGCGGGATCGGCAGGTCCTTGAGCGGATCAGGCCGCTTGCCCTTGCCCGCCCGGTATTGGCGGATCTGGTAGACGTAGGCCAGCACCTGGGCCACCGCCAGGTACAACCCGGCCGGGATTTCCTGGTCCAGGTCGGTGGAATAGAAAATCGACCGCGCCAGCGCCGGGGATTCCAGCAGCAGGATGTCGTTGGCCACGGCGATTTCGCGGATTTTCAACGCGGTAAAGTCGCTGCCCTTGGCCAGCAACATCGGCGCGCCGCCCTTTTCCGGGTCGTACTTGAGGGCCACGGCATAGTGGGTCGGGTTGGTGATGATCACGTCGGCGTCGGGCACCGAGGCCATCATCTTGCGCTGGGACATTTCGCGCTGCAGTTGGCGGATGCGTTGCTTGACCTCCGGGCGCCCTTCCTGGTCCTTGTGTTCGTCGCGCACTTCCTGCTTGGTCATCAGCAGTTTCTTGTGGCTTTCCCACAACTGGATCGGCGCGTCCACCGCCGCGATGATGATCAACCCGGCGGACATCCACAACGCGCTCCAGCCCACCACTTGCAGGCTGTGGATGATCGCCGACTCCAGCGGTTCATGGGCGATGCGCAGCAGATCGTCGATGTCGGACGACAATACCGTCACCGCCACGAACAGAATCAGGATGAATTTGGCCAGCGCCTTGAGCAGTTCCACCAGGGCCTTGGTGGAAAACATGCGCTTGAGGCCGGCCGCCGGGTTCATGCGACTGAACTTGGGCGCCATGCTGCTGGCAGCAAATAGCCAGCCGCCCAGGGCGACCGGGCCGATCAGCGCGGCCAGCAGCAACGTGATCAGAATCGGCTGCACCGCCAGCAGCGCGATCGTGCCCGAATGCAGCAGGTACTGGCCCATGGAGTCGGGGTTGAGCAACACCTCCCGGGGCAGAGTGAAGTTGTGCTTCATCAGCTCCAGCAAATCCAGCGCCAGGCCACCGCCGTAGATCAGCAAGGCACCGGCGCCGGCCATCATGGTCGCAACGGTATTGAGCTCTTTGGAGCGCGCGATCTCGCCCTTTTCCCTGGAGTCCTTTTTACGTTTCTCCGTGGGGTCTTCTGTCTTGTCCTGACCACTCTCGCTCTCGGCCATGGCTCAGCGCGCCCGTGCCAGGTCACGTAGGAACTGCAGGGCGTCGGTCGCCAGCGGTTGATACTGATTGAGAATGTCGGCCAGGCCGATCCAGAAAATCCCCATGCCCATCACCAGGGTCAAAGGGAAGCCGATCGAGAAAATGTTCAGTTGCGGGGCTGCGCGGGTCATCACGCCAAACGCGATGTTGACCACCAGCAGCGCGGTGATGGCCGGCAGCACCAGCAGCAAGGACGCGCCCAGCACCCAGCCGAGGCGCCCCACCAGTTCCCAGAAATGGTTGACCACCAGCCCCGAGCCCACCGGCAAGGTGGTGAAGCTTTCGGTCAGCACCTCGAACGCCACCAAATGGCCGTTCATGGCCAGGAACAGCAAGGTCACCAACATGGTCAAAAATTGCCCGATCACCGCCGCCGACACACCGTTGGTGGGGTCGACCATGGACGCAAAGCCCATGCCCATCTGGACCGAGATGATTTGGCCGGCCACCACAAACGCCTGGAAGAACAGGCTCAGGGAAAAACCCAGCATGGCGCCGATCAGGATCTGTTCGGCAATCAGCAGCAGCGCACTGAGGTCGAGGGCATTGACCGGCGGCATCGGCGGCAGGCCGGGCACGATCACGACCGTAATGGCTACCGCGAAATACAAGCGCACACGCCGTGGCACGAGGGTGGTGCCGAACACCGGCATGGCCATCAACATGGCCGTGACGCGAAACATCGGCAGGATGAACGAGGCCACCCAGGTACTGATCTGGGTGTCGGTCAGGGCCAATAAGGATTGCATCGGCTCAGCCGATCAACTGCGGAATACTGCCGTACAGCTGCAGGATGTATTCCATGAAGGTTTGCACCAGCCACGGGCCGGCGACGATCAGGGTGATCAGCATCACCAGCAGGCGCGGCAGGAAGCTCAGGGTCTGCTCGTTGATTTGGGTGGCGGCCTGGAACATCGCCACCAGCAGGCCGACCAGCAGACTCGGCACCACCAGCACGGCGACCATCACGGTGGTCAGCCACAGTGCTTCACGGAACAGGTCGACGGCAACTTCTGGAGTCATGCCGCTATACCCCCCCGAAACTGCCGGCCAGGGTGCCGATAATCAGCGCCCAGCCGTCCACCAGCACAAACAGCATGATCTTGAACGGCAGCGAGATGATCAGCGGCGACAGCATCATCATGCCCATCGCCATCAGCACGCTCGCCACCACCAGGTCGATGATCAGGAACGGGATGAAGATCATGAAGCCGATCTGGAACGCGGTCTTCAATTCCGAGGTGACGAAGGCCGGCACCAGAATCGTCAGCGGCGCCTGGTCCGGGGTGGCAATGTCGGTACGCTTGGACAGGCGCATGAACAACTCGAGGTCGCTGGAGCGGGTCTGCGACAGCATGAAGTCCTTGATCGGGCCCTGGGCCTTGTCGATCGCGTCCTGGGCCGTGAGCTTTTCCGCCAGGTAAGGCTGCAGGGCTTGCTGGTTCACCTTGTCGAAGACCGGCGCCATGATGAACAGGGTCAAAAACAGCGCCATGCCGGTGAGGATCTGGTTCGACGGCGTCTGCTGCAGGCCGAGGGCCTGGCGCAGGATCGAGAACACGATGATGATCCGCGTAAAGCTGGTCATCAGCATGACGAACGCCGGGATAAAACTCAGCGCGGTCATGATCAGCAGGATCTGCAGGCTGACCGAGTATTCCTGCGCGCCGGCCGCATTGGTGCCCAGGGTAATCGCCGGAATCGACAACGGGTCGGCGCCCAGTGCCATCGGCGCGGCCAGCAACAGCATGAGCGTCAGGAACACGCGCATTACTTCTTATCCTTCTGGTCCTTGCCCAGCAATTCCATCAGGCGCTGGGCGAATTCTGGCGTGGCGGTCTCGCTGCTGGCCGCGTCCACGGGGGTTTTGAGTACGTGCAACGGGGTGATGCGGCCAGGGGTGATGCCGAGCAAGATCTGCTCCTCGCCGACCTGCACCAGCACCAATCGGTCCCGCGGGCCGAGGGCACGCGAGCCGACCAGTTCGATCACCTGGGCATTGCCCGGGCCGATGCGCTGCACGCGGCGCATCAGCCAGGCCAGTACGAAGATCAAGCCGATCACCAGCAACAGGCCGAGCAGCAACTGCGTCAACTGCCCGCCGACGCTGCCGACCACCGGTGCCGCCGCCGCTTGCGCCACCGGCTCGGCCGCCAGCGCGCTCAACGGCAGCGCCAGCCACAGTCCCGCCATCGAGTACTTCATTTCAGCGCAACTTCTTGATGCGTTCGCTCGGGCTGATCACGTCGGTCAGGCGAATGCCGAACTTCTCGTTGACCACCACCACCTCGCCATGGGCGATCAGCGTGCCGTTGACCAGCACGTCCAGCGGCTCGCCGGCCAGGCGGTCCAGCTCGATCACCGAACCCTGGTTGAGCTGCAGCAGGTTGCGGATGTTGATTTCGGTGCTGCCCACTTCCATGGAAATCGACACTGGAATGTCCAGGATCACGTCCAGGTTGGGGCCGTCGAGGGTCACCGGGTCGTTGTTTTTCGGCACGCTGCCGAATTCTTCCATCGGCAGGCGCTTGCCCGCCGGTGCGGACGCGGCGTCGGCGGCCAGCAGCGCGTCGATGTCGTCCTGGCCGACATCGCCGGTTTCTTCCAGGGCCGCAGCCCACTCGTCAGCCAGGGCCTGGTCTTCAGCGGAAGTGTTTTCGTGTTCGGTAGCCATTACATGTCCTCGGCGTAGCAAAAATGAATGTTGATCAGCGGCGGTTGATCGGTTCGATCACTTGCAACGCCAGGTTGCCTTTGTGAGAGCCGAGCTTGACCTTGAACGACGGCACACCGTTGGCGCGCATGATCAGTTCTTCCGGCAATTCGACGGGGATCACGTCCCCCGGCTGCATGTGCAGAATGTCGCGCAGGCGCAGCTGGCGACGGGCCACAGTGGCGCTCAGGGGCACGTCGACGTCCAGCAGGTCTTCGCGCAGGGCCTTGACCCAGCGCTCGTCCTGGTCGTCGAGGTCGGACTGGAAACCGGCGTCGAGCATTTCGCGCACCGGCTCGATCATCGAGTACGGCATGGTCACGTGCAGATCGCCGCCGCCGCCATCGAGTTCGATGTGGAACGTGGACACCACAATGGCTTCGCTAGGCCCGACGATGTTGGCCATGGCCGGGTTCACTTCCGAGTTGATGTACTCGAAATTGACTTCCATGACCGCCTGCCACGCTTCCTTCAAGTCGATGAAAGCCTGCTCCAGCACCATGCGCACCACGCGCAGTTCGGTGGGCGTGAACTCACGGCCTTCGATCTTGGCGTGACGGCCGTCGCCGCCGAAGAAGTTGTCCACCAGCTTGAACACCAGTTTGGCGTCAAGGATGAACAGCGCGGTGCCGCGCAACGGCTTGATCTTGACCAGGTTGAGGCTGGTGGGCACGTACAGCGAGTGCACGTATTCACCGAACTTCATCACCTGCACGCCACCCACGGCGACGTCCGCCGAGCGGCGCAGCATGTTGAACATACTGATGCGGGTATAACGGGCGAAACGTTCGTTGATCATTTCCAGGGTCGGCATGCGTCCACGGACGATGCGATCCTGGCTGGTCAGGTCATAACTTTTGACACTGCCGGGCTCGGCAGCCATTTCGGTCTGCACCAGACCATCGTCCACGCCATGCAACAGCGCGTCGATTTCATCCTGGGACAGCAGGTCTTGCACGGCCATGTCGTGATCCTACTGCAATACGAAGTTAGTGAAGAGCGCCTGCTCTATCACGACTTTGCCGAGCTCTTTCTGGGCCACTTCCTGCACGCTGGCAGTGACCTTCTGGCGCAGCATTTCCTGGCCCACCGGGGTGGCCAGGCTGTCGAAGCTCTGGCCCGAGAACAGCATCACCAGGTTGTTGCGGATCACCGGCATGTGCACCTTGAGCGCGTCCAGGTCCGCCTGGTTGCGCGCCAGCAAGGTGATGCTCACCTGCAAGTAGCGTTGGCGACCGTTCTGATTGTAGTTGGCGACAAAGGCCGGCAGCATCGGTTCGAAGATTGCCGGTTGCTTGACGTTAGTGGCGGTGTCGGCGGCAGGCGCAGGTTTGCTGGCATTGCTGTGCATGATGTACCAGGTGCCGCCAATCGAGGCGCCAATGGCCAGGAGCAGGCCCAGCACAATCAGCAGGATCAGCTTGAGCTTGCCTTTGCCTTTGCCTGCCGGGGGAGTTGCTGCGTCGTCGCTGTTCGCCATGCCAATAATCCGTCACTATTCGGGAATTCATAGATATACGGATAGGCAAGAGCAAGTGTTATGCCAGAGTTGTCTGGCGCCAGGGCAACGCAAATCAAATGTAAGAGGGGGCTTGCCCCCGATAGCAGTGTGTCAGTCAACAAATCGGTTGCTGATACACCGCAATCGGGGCAAGCCCCCTCCCACCGTTGGATCTCTATTTGACTTGGGTCAGGCGTAATAGTCGACGGCACTGGAGCCGATCACGGTCGAGGTCACGGGCTTGACCGCTTCAGCCACGTCAACGTGACTGCCGGTGTCAGCGCTATCACCTCGCCGGCCGCCACTGCTCACACCCCGCGCCTGGTTTTGCTGTTGCTGCTGCTCCTGCCCCCGGGACTGGTCGGACACGTTCACATCCACCTGCCCCATGCCCTGTTGGGCGAACATCTCGCGCAAGCGGCCGGACTGGCTTTCCAGCGCTTCACGCACCACCGCATGGCCGCTCATGAAACTGACCTGGGCCTGCTGGTCGGGCGTCATGCTGACCTTGATATCCAGGCGCCCCAGTTCGGCCGGCTGCAATTGGATTTCGGCCGACTTGAGGCTGGCGCTGGAGAGGTACATCACGCGGTTGACCACTTCTTCGGTCCAGCCGCTCTGGTGCATGGCCAGCGGGGCGTTGACCACCGGTGGCAAGGCGTTGGCGGTTTTCGGCGTGGCGGCCTGGGTCAGCGCGGCCAGGCGGTTGGCGAAGTCATCCACGCGGGTGTCGCTGTCGGCACGCTTGAGGTCCTTGAGGCCGTCATCGATCAGCGCGCCAAAGGCCTTGTCGCCGCCGTTATGGGTGCTGTCCCTGGTGGCTTGTTGATCGACCATCGTGGCCAGGCCGGCGGCAAAATTCTGCGCGGCGGTCGGTTGATCCTGGACCGTGGCTGGCGCCGCTTTCTGGGTTGCCTGGCTGCCGGCCGACACATGACCGCCCTGCTCCATTGCCAGGCGCACGGCAGGCATCGCGTCCAGCGGGTCGGCTGCAGGGTCGAAGGCCGGCGGCTTGGCCTTATCGACCACGGCGGCGGCGGTCGCCACCGGTTGGGGTGTGTCATCCGCCACCGCTACCGCAGGTGCCGGCGTTTGCGGCGGGACAGCGCCGGGTGTGACCGTGGCGATCAAGGCCGGATCGACCGGCGGCGTATCGGTCGGGGGCTGTTGCGCCAGGGACGGATCGGCGGGTATGTCCTTGGCCGCTTTGTCGGCATCGGACGGCTTGGCAGGCAAGGGATTGCCGCTATCGGCAACCGCAGGCGTGCTGGCGGCAGGTGTTTTGTCGGCGGTTGCAGGCACCGATTTGCCCGGCGCGCTGTCGGTTTTCAGCGCCGGTTTGGCGCCCTGGTTGGCGAACACTTGAGAGAAGCCAGGGCCTTTGTCCCGTGGGTCCGCAGCCGCCACCGCAGGGGTGGCGGCAGGCGCTTGAGGCTTGGCCGCGGGGGCAGCCTGAAGGAGCGAATTGGGGGCGACTGGCATAGGTAAAGGTCTCCACTGCATGGGGGTCGGGGATGCAGTATCAGGAGATAGAGCAAGAGTCGGGCCAGGTTTGCAGCGAAGGCTCACGCACTGAAACGCTGGCGCTCCGATTCGTACATCGGCTTGACCAGCGCGAACTCATGATCAATCTGGTCAACCAGCGCGCCCAGATCCGATGCGGACTCAGCGGACTCAGCCTCCAATCGCTGACACAACTGCGCCAAGCGCACCGCCCCCAGGTTGCCACTGCTGCCCTTGAAACTATGCGCTATGCGGCCCAACGCCTTGGCATCGTCGCGCGCCTTGCGCAACGCAGTGACACGCTCCTGAGAGTCATGAAGGAAGGTATCCAGCAGTTTCGGGTATTCGCCCTCCATGACTTCCTTCAAACCCGACAACACGTCCGGATCCAGATGTATATCGACCACTTGCTCGCTCCTTGATCAAGAATTGACGGATTATGCCAGAGCCTTCCAGCAAAACTCCACGCAGACGCAGCGCCCGCCATCGGACCAGCGTACGTCGCCGCTCAATTGACGCACCAGGTTCAAGCCGCGGCCGGACAGACGGTCAGCATCCAGCGGCCGCGCCAGCACTTCTTCAACATCGAAGCCAGGCCCGCTGTCCTCGACACGCAACGTCATCTTGCCGCCCTGCGCAGTCGGGGACACCTGCACATGCACCCGGATATGGCCGCTGTTCAATTGCACCAGCCGCTCGTTGCGCAGGCGATAATACTGCGCAAACCCTTCGGCATCGCGCTTGAGCTGTGAATCCAGGCCCAGTACGCCATGTTCGAGGGCATTGGCATACAACTCGGCCATGACCGTGTAGAGCGCCCCGCTTTGCTCACGCAGGCCATGGACCTCCAACAGCAATTGCAGCAAATACGGCAACGGGTTGTAGCGCCTGAGGGTCTGCGCGCGAAATTCGAAACTCACCGACCAATTCAGCGGGCACGACTGGCCGCTGTCGGAATACATAGGTTCGGCCACGCGCAGCGGTTGGCCGGCCAGCAAGCTGATTTCAACCATGCTGACGTCGTCCCGCGCCTCACCGCGAAAAGCCGCCAGCGCCTGCTCGATATCCTCGAACAGGCGGTCGGGCTCGCGGTTGGCGGCAAACACCTGCTGCAAACGCTCGGCGCCGAACAACTGGTCATTGGCGTCGGCGGTGTCCAGCACGCCATCGGAGAGCAGGAACACCCGATCGCCCAGGGCCATGGGCCAGACTTCGGTGCTGTCATCGAAAGCCTGGGCCGACAGCACGCCCAACGGCAGATGCCGCGACATCAACGGCGTGCGCTTGCCGGTGGCGACCTCGTGCACATAGCCCTCGGGCATGCCGCCGTTCCACACCTCCACCACGCGCCGCTCGGTGCTCAGGCACAACAGTGTGGCGCAGCAGAACATGTCCACCGGCAGGATGCGCTTGAGCTTGGCGTTCATTTCGCGCAGGGTCTGCGTCAGCCCATAGCCCTTGGCGGTCATGCCGTAGAACACTTCGGCCAGGGGCATGGCACCGATGGCCGCCGGCAGGCCGTGGCCGGTGAAATCGCCGAGCAGCACGTGCATGTCGCCGGACGGCGTATAGGCCGCCAGCAACAGGTCCCCGTTGAACAGTGCATAGGGCGATTGCAGGTAGCGGATATTCGGCGCCGCGTTGATGCAACCCGAATGCGCGACCTTGTCGAACACGGCCTTGGCGGCGCGTTGTTCATGTAACAGGTGCTCATTGTGCCGGGCGATCTGGTCACGCTGCTGCAGCACCGTGGCTTGTAGCCGCCGCAGGCGGTCCATGGCGTTGATCTTGGCGGCCAGAATAAGCTGGTTGTAGGGCTTGGGCAGGAAATCGTCGCCGCCAGCATCCAGGCACTCGGCCAGGGCGGCGCTTTCGCGCAGCGAAGTCAGGAAGATGATGGGAACCAACTGCTCGCCCGCCAATTGCTTGATCCAGCGCGCGGCGAGAAAACCATCCATCACCGGCATCATTGCGTCCATCAGCACCAGCTGCGGGCGCTCGCGCGCAAACACTTCAACGGCCTGCTCGCCATTGGTCGCGGTGAGCACATGGTGACCCTGACGCCGCACGATGGTCGACAACAACAGCAAGTCGGCGGCGCTGTCTTCGGCAATCAGGATGGTCAGCGGCTCGGATAAGGGGGCCAGGACTCTCACGATATATCGAACAGCTTGTCGAAATTGGAAATGGCGAGGATTTTGCGCACGTCGTGGCTGCTGTTGCTGACGTGCACTTGAGACTCATCGCCACCGGCATGGTCCCGGAGCAGCAGGAGCATGCCCAGGGCCGAGCTGTCCATGTAGGTGGTTTCTTTAAGATCGACCACATACAACTCGGGTACCTTGTAGTAACGCTCATAGGCATCGCGAAATGCCTGGTGGCTGCCGAAATCGAACCGGCCCTTGATTGCGATCGTCAACTTCTTCCCGTCCAGGGATACTTCTGACTCGATTGACATGTGACTGCTTCCTTGTCATGGGTCTGTGCAACAAGGTGTAGCAGGCGAACCCGATCTGAGCAACACAGCCGTTCAAATGTGGGAGGGGGCTTACCCCGATGGCGGCCTCCGGGGCGACCAGGATTTTGGTGTCGATCCCGGTCCAAATGTGGGAGGGGGCTTGCCCCCGATGGCGGCCTCGGGGCTGGCCGGGATGTTGGATTGGACCGATTACATATCCGTTTCTGCGGTAACGGCTGCTATGGGTTCCGCTTTTACAGCGGCTCACTTTTGAAAAGCGCAAAAGTAAGCAAAACGCTCTTGCCCCACCACTCGGCACCTCGCCTAGGCTCGGTGTGCCCTCTCTCCGGCTTGAATCCGTGGGCCGCCGCAATGGGCCATCCCTGGCCCAGTGCGGCTAACCCGGCGTCCTGCCGGGTTACCCACGGATTCAAGCCTGCGTTCGGCCAGCGTGGTTTAACGGGGCGCCTAGGATCAAAAGCAGATCAAGATCAAGAGCGGCTCGCTTCGCATCGTGGTTACGGTTGGGCGCTGCTGAGTTGTGTAGATACCTATGTCCCGATTGCCGAGTGTCAGTCACTGCATCTTTTGACTGACACACCGCCATCGGGGGCAAGTCCCCTCCCACATTTTTTCCTGCTACGTTGGTTAGAACGGTTCCTGGCGCGGAAGGCGCTGGGACAGTTCATCGAGCAACTTCTGCTCGCGCTTGTCTTCAATCGCCCGCGCTTCATCGATATAGCGCTGCACCAGCTTGCGCAACCCTTCGACGCGGGCAAATGCCTGTTGCCAGCTTTCGCGGGCCTTGTCGAGGTTGTTCTGGTGCCAGGCCAGGCTCTGGCGCTGTTGGCCGACGGCGGTTTCCAGCTGATTGAGAAAGCCCTGGTACCCCATCAGCCACTGGCCCGACACGCCCTTGCTGCCGCGTTCGATCCACTGTTGCTGATATTCGAGGCGAAAGCGCTCCAGGTCGCCCAGTTTGCTCTCCGCCAGGCGCACCTGGCCCTGGAAATACCCCAGGCGCTGCACGGCGGTTTTTTCGGCCTTTTCGGCCATTTCCACCACCGGGGCCAGGCGCGCGGCGCGGCTGTTGGCCATGGGTTAGCCGCCCGGCGCGGGGGCGAAGATGGACTGCAGATGCGCTTCGCTTTCGCCCATGCTGATCTTGTCGTTAAGCCCCTGGCGCAGGTAAGTCACCAACTGCGGCTGCAGGGCGATGGCCAGGTCGGTCTCGCGATCGCCCCCGGCCACGTAGGCGCCGACGCTGATCAGGTCGCGGCTTTGCTGGTAACGCGACCACAGCTGCTTGAAGTATTGCGCGCGGGCCATGTGTTCCGGCGTGACCACCGCCGGCATCACCCGGCTGATGGACGCTTCGATATCGATGGCCGGGTAGTGCCCCTCTTCCGCCAGGCGTCGCGACAGCACGATGTGCCCATCGAGCACCCCCCGCGCCGAGTCGGCAATCGGGTCCTGCTGGTCATCGCCTTCGGACAACACCGTGTAGAACGCGGTGATCGAGCCCCCGCCGGCCTCGGCGTTACCGGCACGCTCCACCAGCTTGGGCAGTTTGGCGAACACCGACGGCGGATACCCCTTGGTCGCGGGTGGCTCGCCGATGGCCAGGGCGATCTCGCGCTGGGCCTGGGCGAAACGCGTGAGCGAATCCATCAGCAACAGGACATTCTTGCCCTTGTCGCGAAAATATTCGGCGATGCGCGTGCAGTACATCGCGGCGCGCAGGCGCATCAGCGGTGCGTCATCCGCCGGAGAGGCGACGACGACGGAACGCTTGAGGCCTTCTTCACCCAGGCTGTGCTCGATGAATTCCTTGACCTCACGGCCCCGCTCGCCGATCAGCCCGACCACGATGATGTCGGCCTCGGTAAAGCGCGTCATCATGCCCAGCAACACCGACTTGCCCACACCGGTACCGGCGAACAGGCCCAGGCGCTGGCCGCGACCGACCGTCAATAAACCGTTGATGCTGCGAATGCCCACGTCCAGCGGCACGCTGATGGGGTTGCGGTTGAGCGGGTTGATGGTGGGGCCGTCCATCGGCACCCAGTCCTCGGCCTTCATGCCGCCCTTGCCATCCAGCGCACGCCCGGCGCCATCGAGTACCCGGCCCAGCATGCTCATGCCCATCGGCAAGCGCCCGGTGTCGGCCAGGGGCACCACACGGGCACCCGGAGCGATACCGGCGAGGCTGCCCACCGGCATCAGGAAAATCTTGTTACCGGAAAAACCCATCACTTCGGCTTCGACCTGCACCGGGTGGTAGCTGTCGTCGTTGATCACCATGCAGCGGCTGCCCATGGCGGCACGCAAGCCCTCGGCCTCAAGCGTCAGGCCGACCATGCGCAACAGGCGCCCTTCGAGGACCGGCTGGCCGGGCAACTGCGTGGCCTCGGCGTAGCTGTCCAGGCGCTTGGCGAAGCTGGTGCGATCAAGGCGCATCGGTGGCGTCCAGGTCAACGCTCAGGTCAGGCTCGGCCGGGTGCAGCGCCTGTTCATGCAACTGGTCGAACAGCTTGGCCATGATCTGGCTGATGCGGGTTTCCACCGTGGCATCGATGCGGCTGTGCTCGGTCTCGACGCGGCAGCCGCCAGGCAGCAGCGCGGCGTCCTCGACGATGCGCCAGGTTTCTTCATGGCGCTCGCGCAAGGCTTTGACCTGCTCGAAATCCTGCGGGTTGATGTACAGCCGCACATTGCCCACGCCCAGGGGCAGCAGCTTGAGGGCTTCGCGCATCACGCTTTCGATCTGGCTGGAATCGAGCACCAGTTCACGCTGGATCACCTGGCGAGTGATGTGCTGCACCAGGCCGACCATGGATTTTTCCAGCTGCGAGTCCTGTTCGGCGATGGGGTCGAACAGGTTGCCCATCAAACGCTCCAGGCTGCCCAGCTTGACGCTGAGGGCCTCTTGAGCCTCCTGACGGACCTTGAGGGTGGTGCTGCGAAAACCATCTTTTTCACCCGCCGCAAAGCCTTCGTTGTAAGCCTCCTGGCGGATGGCTTCCAATTCTTCAAGGGTCAGCGGCTGGACTTCTTCCAGCGGCACTTCTTCCATCTGTGCCGGCGCTTCCTGCACCGGTTCAGGCTCTGGCTGCGGCACGTGGGGGTCGAAGCTGGGCAACGACCAGATGTCGAACCCGCCGACATCCCGCGCGCGAATCAGATCGCTGGGCGTCTCATCTTTGTTCGACATGCAGGGCGCCTTAGATCATTTCTTCGCCGCCCTTCCCGCCGAGAACGATTTCTCCGGCTTCGGCCATACGGCGGGCAATGGTGAGGATTTCTTTCTGCGCGGTTTCCACGTCGCTGACGCGTACCGGGCCCTTGGCTTCGAGGTCGTCGCGCAGCAGTTCGGAGGCACGCTTGGACATGTTCTTGAAGATCTTTTCCTTGACGCCCTCGTCCGAGCCCTTGAGCGCCAGCACCAGCACGTCGGACGACACTTCGCGCAGCAACGCCTGGATGCCACGGTCGTCGACATCGGCCAGGTTGTTGAACACGAACATCAGGTCTTCGATCTGGCCGGACAGGGTGTCGTCGATCTCGCGGATCGAGTCCATCAGTTGGCCTTCGACCGAGCTGTCGAGGAAGTTCATGATGTCGGCCGCCCGCTTGATGCCACCCAGGGTGGTGCGCGAGGCATTCGAGTTGCCCGAGAACTGTTTCTCGAGAATCGTGTTGAGTTCCTTGAGCGCCGCCGGCTGCACGGTGTTCAGCGACGACACGCGCAGGATGATGTCCAGGCGCACTTTATGGTCGAAGTGGCCGAGCACTTCACCGGCCTGGTCCGGGTCCAGGTAGGCAACGACGATGGCCTGGATCTGCGGGTGCTCGTAGCGGATCACGTCGGCGACGGCGCGCGGCTCCATCCATTTGAGGCTGTCCAGACCACTGGTGTTGCCGCCCAGCAGGATGCGGTCGATCAGGCCGTTGGCCTTGTCTTCGCCCAGGGCCGAGGTGAGCATTTTGCGGATGTAGCTGTCGGAGCCGACGCCCAGGCTGGTCTGGTCGCCGACGATCTCGACGAACTCGCTCATCACCTGCTCGACTTGCTCGCGGTGCACATTGCGCATCTGCGCCATGGCCACGCCCACGCGCTGGACCTCTTTGGGGCCCATGTGGCGCAGCACTTGGGCAGCGTCGGTTTCGCCCAGCGACAGCAGCAGCACGGCGGCTTTGTCGACCCGGGAAAGCTTGGCCACAGCGACTCGATCATTCATCAGCGTTAATCCACTCTTTCACGACCTGGGCCACACGGCCCGGGTCTTCTGCCACCAGACTCTTGATTGCGTTCAACTGAGCGTCATAGCCTTCACTCGGGCTTGGCAACAGGATGCTTTGCGGGCCGCCCAGGCTGACGCGGTCGTTGGCCAACTCGCCGTCCAGGCCGCCCATGCCGCCCAACTCGACGTCGCCACCAGCCAGGGCCAGCTGTTTCTTGCTGCCACCGGTGATGTTGTTGAGCACCGGGCGCAGCACGCCGAACACCAGTACCAGGATGAACAACACCCCCAGCACTTGCTTGACGATGTCCCAGAACCACGGCTGGGTGTAGAACGCCGGGTCGGCGATCACTTCGCCGCGCTCGACGGAGAATGGCATGTTGATCACGCTGACGCTGTCGCCACGGCTGGCGTCGAAACCGACGGCGTCCTGCACCAGGCGGGTAAAGCGCGCCAATTCATCGGCGCTCCATGGCGCGCGGGTGACGGCACCGTCAGCGGCGTTGACCTTGACCTGGTCATCGACCACCACCGACACCGACAGGCGATTGATCTTGCCCTGTTGCTGCTTGGTGTGGCTGATGGAACGGTCGAGTTCGAAGTTCTTGGTGGACTGGTTACGCTTGTCCGCCGGGTAAGGCGCGAGCATCGGCTGGCCGGTGGCCGGGTCCATGATCTGCTGGCCGTTGGCGTCCAGCAGCGGTTGACCCGCCGCAATCGCGCCAGCGGTGGCAGCGGCGCCACCGGTGGTTTGCGGGGCCGACGCCGGGGACGGCGGCTGGTTGCTCAGGGCACCCGGCACGCCTTGCGGACCATTGCTGGCGGTGCGTTGTTCGCTGGTGGACTGCTCGCTGCGCAGGGCGGGCTGGTCCGGGTTGAATTGCTCGGATGTCGACTCGACGGCGCTGAAATCCACGTCGGCGGACACTTCAGCCTTGTAGCGGTCGTTGCCCAATACCGGTTGCAGGATGTTGTGCACGCGCTGGGTCAGCATGCTTTCCATGCGGCGGCTGTAATCGAACTGCTTGCCGGCCTGGGTCAGCGCGGAGTTTTCGGCCATGTCGGAGAGCAGGTTGCCCTTCTGGTCGACCACCGTGATCTGCGACTTGCTCAGTTCGGGAACGCTGGTGGCCACCAGGTTGATGATTGCCAGCACCTGGCCGGGCTCCAGGGAACGGCCGGAAAACAGTTCGACCAGCACCGAGGCGCTGGGCTTGCGCTCGTCACGCACGAACACCGAGCTTTTCGGAATCGCCAGGTGCACACGGGCACCCTTGACGTTATTCAGGCTGGAGATGGTGCGCGCCAGTTCGCCTTCCAGGCCGCGGCGGTAGCGGGTGGCTTCCATGAACTGGCTGGTGCCCAAGCCCTGATCCTTGTCGAGGATTTCAAAACCGATATTGCTGTCGGACGGCGTCACGCCGGCGGCGGCCAGCTTCATCCGCGCACGTGCCACGTCATCGGCCTTGACCAGCAGGGCGCCGGAGTTGGGCTCCACGGTGTAGGCGATGTCGGCGGCGGCCAGGGTTTCCATGATCTGCTTGGAATCCATGCCCGCCAGGCTGCCGTACAGCGGCCGGTAATCAGGTTGCTGCGACCACAACACCACGGCAAAACCAATCGCCACGCTGGCAGCCAGGCCGACCAACAGGCCCACCTGACGCAACATGGTCATTTCGGAGAGATTTTCCAGGAACGACAGGCCAAACAGCGGCGGTTTGCCGTCTGTCTTGGCGGGTACGTTGTCGATTGCTTCTGCCATGAGTTAAATCTCGCCCTTAAACCGGCATCTGCATGATGTCTTGATAAGCCTGGACCAGTTTGTTACGCACTTGGGTCAAGGCCTGGAAGGACACACTGGCCTTTTGCGAGGCGACCATCACATCGGTGAGGTCCACGCCGCTTTTACCGATCTCGAACGCCGTCGACAACTGGCTGGACGCCTGCTGGGTATCACTGACTTTATTGATTGCCTGACCGAGCATGTCGGCAAAACTGCTTTGGCCCAATTCCGGCGCTGGCGCGACGGATTTCGGTTGAGCCATGGCATCCATTTGCATGGAGCGCATATCCAACATCAACCGATTGAACTCAATACCCTGGCTCATGAACTTCTCTCTCCGACGACCCGCAATTTTTTGACACTACGCAGCGGTTATCAGGGGAGGTGCAACAAGGGTGCCAGCTTCGTTGCGACTCGTAAGAAAAGGCGACAAAGCTTGTCGACCTTGTTACTGCACGGTTTTTTGTAGGAGCGAGCTCGCTCGCGAAAAACGTCAACGATAACGCATGTTTACTGGATGCACGCGGCGCCTATGAGTGCTTCGCGAGCAAGCTCGCTCCTACAAACGGCATTGGCGCGAAGTCAGGTGGCGAACAGGTATGCTTCCACGTCCATCCCGGCGTCGCGCATCTGCGCCAGCTTGTAGCGCAGGGTGCGCGGGCTGATGCCGAGGCGCTCGGCCGCTTCCTTGCGGCGGCCGCGCTCGGCGCGCAGGGTGTCGATGATCATCTGGAATTCGCGGCGGCGCAGGTCATCGCCCAGGGCGCCGGCCGATTCGGTTTCGGCGACGAGCGGTGCCGGCGCAAGGCTCGGCAACGGCGCGACGCCGCTGCCCATGGCCAGGCAGAAATCCTGGGGCTGGATCAAGCCACCCTGCTGCAGGATCAGCGCACGCTGGATCGCGTTGTCCAGCTCGCGCACATTACCCGGCCATGGATAAGCAACCAGGCAAGCCTCGGCCTCGGCCGACAGTCGCGCCTGGGCGTGCTTCATTTTTTTGACGTGGTTGTTCAGCAGGCGCTCGGCCAGGGGAATGATATCGGCCGGGCGTTCGCGCAACGGCCGCCAGGCCAGCGGGAACACCGACAGGCGGTAGAACAGGTCTTCGCGAAAGCGCCCCGCCGCCACTTCGCCCGCCAGGTCGCGATTGGTGGTGGCGACCACGCGGATATCCAACTGGATCGGCTTGCGCGCGCCCACCCGCTCCACTTCGCGCTCCTGCAACACGCGCAGCAACTTGGCTTGCAGGCCCAGGGGCATTTCCGAGATTTCGTCGAGCAAAATGGTGCCGCCGTCGGCCTGTTCGAACTTGCCGGCCTGGGCCGCGATGGCGCCGGTGAACGAGCCCTTTTCGTGGCCGAACAGGGTGGCTTCGAGCATGTTGTCCGGAATCGCCGCACAGTTGATCGCAATGAAGGGCTGCCCGGCCCGACTGGATTGCTGGTGAATATAGCGCGCCAACACTTCCTTGCCGGTGCCGGACTCCCCCGAGATCAATACGGTGGAATCGCTGCGCGCCACCCGGGCCGCCAGTTCCAGCAACTGCGCGCTGGCCGGCTCGAAGGCAATCGGGCCATCGCCCTCCACCGTCGACATGACGCCAAGCGCATGCCGCGCCACCAGTTCGATCAACGCCTTGGGTTCGAACGGTTTGACCAGATAATCCGCCGCGCCCTGGCGCATGGCGTCCACGGCCCGCTCGACGGCGCCATGGGCTGTCATCAGCAGCACCGGCAATTGCGGCTGGCGCGCGCGCAGCAGGCCGAGCAACTGATGGCCGTCCATGCCGGGCATGTTCACGTCGCTGACCACCAGGCTGAAGGTTTCCCGCTCCACGGCCTCCAAGGCTTCCTCGGCAGAGCCGACCGCGCGGTAGTCATGGCCCGCCAACAGCAGCGTGTCAGCCAATGCTGCACGCAGGGCGCGATCGTCTTCAACCAGTAAAACCTTGATAGTCATGATCCTTTTACTCCGCGCTTGCCGCGCTGGAAAACAGCGGCAAGGTCATCAATGCACAGGTGCCGCGCCCCAACCGGGAACGCAGCTGCAATTCTCCCTGATGCGCACGTGCCACTGCCTTGACCACGGTCAGGCCCAGGCCGGTGCCGTTGGTCTTGGTGGTGAAAAAGGGCTCGCCCAGGCGTTGCAGCACGGCCGGCGCTATGCCGCTGCCGCTGTCGCTGATGCACAGGCGCAGGGTTTGTTCGCGGCGGTACAGGTGCACCTTCAGGCGCGCCCCCGGGCCGCTGGCCTGGGTGGCGTTTTCGATCAGGTTGAGCAGCGCGCCGACCAGAGTGTCGCGATTGCACAGCAACTCACCCTGGTGACTGTCGCATTGCCAGCGCAGGCTGGCGCCCTCGGTATGCGTGGCCGCCGCCGCTTGCAGGGCTTGCATCAACGCGGCCGGGGTCACGCGGTCGGTCAACGGCAGTTCGCCACGGGCAAACACCAGCATGTCGCGGACCTGATGCTCCAGCTCGTGCAGGCGCTCCTTGAGGCGCCCGGCAAAGCGCTGGTGGGTGGCTGCCGGCAGTTGCTCATCAGTCAAATGACTGGCGTAGATCAATGCCGCCGACAGCGGCGTACGAATCTGATGCGCCAGGGAAGCGACCATCCGCCCCAACGACGACAAACGCTCATGGCGCGCCAGTTGATCCTGCAGGTGACGGGTTTCCGTCAGGTCGTTGAGCAGCACCAACTGGCCCGGTTCGGCATCCAGGGACCGGGTGGCGATGGACAGGCGCCGCCCATCCTTGAGGGACACTTCGTGGCCGTCATCGTCGCGCGGCGCGAAGCAACGGGTGATGACGTGGCGCCACAGCTCGCCCTCCAGCGGCAGGCCGAGCAGGTCGCAGGCGGCCGGGTTGGCTTCGCGCACACGGCCCTGGTCGTCGATGACGATCACGCCACCGGGCAACAGCGAGAGCAGGTTCTGCAGGCGGTTGGCCAGGCGTTCTTTCTCGGCCAATTCCTGCATGCGCTGGGCACTGACCACCGCCAGTTCGCCTTTGAGCTCGGACACCCGGGCTTCAAGCAGACTGTAGGAATCGGTCAGCTGGCTCGACATCTGGTTGAACTGCGAGAACGCCTGCTCCAGACCCTGGCGGATCGGCGGTTCTACAGGCGAAACCAGCCCCTGGATGGCAGGGGCTGCAGATAGTTGGGCGGCGTGGGGCATGGTGCTCTCTCGCTTGGCTGACCGTCAGTTAAACGGAACGTTGCGAGGGCTGTAGCAATACCCGTGCCGAAAAAAAACTACTTATAAATCAAGATGCTGAAAAACACGCGTCAATCATCCGCCTGTTCATCACCTTCTTTGCGGCTCATACCGTACTTGCGCATCTTCTCCACCAGGGTGGTGCGGCGAATGCGCAGGCGCTCGGCGGCACGGGCGACGATGCCATTGGCGTCGTCCAGGGCCTGTTGGATCAGGCCTTGCTCCAAGTTGCCGAGGTAGTCTTTCAGGTCAAGGCCTTCGGGCGGCAGCATGGCCGTGGCGCCGAAGTCCGGCGTATGACCGTTGATCGCCACGCGCTCTTCCATGTCACTGCGCAGGCTGTCGACCATCTGCTCGTCTTCATCGTCGACGTAGCGGAATTTCTTCGGCAACTCGACCACGCCGATCACACCGTAGGGGTGCATGATCGCCATGCGCTCCACCAGGTTGGCCAACTCACGAACGTTGCCCGGCCAACCATGACGGCACAGCGACATGATGGCGGCGGAGTTGAAACGGATGGAGCCGCGTTTTTCGTGCTCCATGCGTGAAATCAATTCGTTCATCAGCAACGGGATGTCTTCCACGCGCTCACGCAGCGGCGCCATCTCGATCGGGAAGACGTTGAGGCGGTAGTACAGGTCTTCGCGGAAGCTGCCGACCTCGATCATGCTTTCGAGGTTCTTGTGGGTGGCGGCGATGATGCGCACGTCCACGCTCTGGGTCTTGTTACTGCCCACACGCTCGAAGGTGCGCTCCTGCAACACGCGCAGCAATTTGACTTGCATCGGCAGCGGCATGTCGCCGATTTCGTCGAGAAACAGCGTGCCGCCGTTGGCCAGCTCGAAACGCCCGGCACGGCTGGTGATCGCCCCGGTAAAGGCGCCCTTCTCGTGGCCGAACAATTCGCTTTCCAGCAGCTCTGCCGGGATCGCCCCGCAGTTGACCGGCACGAAAGGTCCGTCGCGGCGCTTGGAGTGATAGTGCAGGTTGCGCGCGACCACTTCCTTGCCGGTGCCCGACTCGCCGAGGATCAACACGCTGGCGTCGGTGTCGGCCACTTGCTGCATCATCTGGCGTACGTGCTGGATCGCCCGGCTGGTGCCGACCAGGCTGCGGAACAGGTTGGGTTCACGGTGACGGCCGCGCTCGCGGGCCTGGTCATACATCTCGCGATAGACCTGGGCACGGTGCAGGGAGTCGAGCAATTTGCTGTAGCTGGGCGGCATTTCCAGGGTCGAAAGCACGCGGCGGCGCTGGTCTTCCGGCAGGTCCACGGAAGAAATATCGCCCATCAGCAACACGGGAAGGAACTCATCCCAGGTTGACAGTGTCTTTAACAAGCCCAAAACAGCGCCAGGAGCGTTTACCGTCCCGATCAGCACACAAATGACTTCGCGGCTCGATGACAACGAGCTGACAGCCTGCTGCCAATCGTGGCTGCCGCAGGGCAAATTTTCTTCACCAAGAAAATTCAAAATCACCGCCAAATCGCGGCGGCGGACGCTATCGTCATCGATCAGCAGAATTTTGGTTTCACGCCACATGCAATAGCAACTTCCCTAGTAAAACTTCCTGCCCCGGAATCAGGGCAATCAAGACGCCTGTAAGACTTATTACTTACTAGACGTCTGAAATCTGAAAACAACACTAGTTAAGTCAAAAATGCTGGCACAGTCAAATATATGACGCGCCGTTCGGACCAACTGAGCTTCTATCAGCCGAACAGATGGTAAACCTTTGACGCATTTTTAGCTTGGTTGATCTGCGACATCTCTTCGAAAATCGCCTGGCGCTCGCCGGTCGTCACCTCAAGCAACTGCTGGTAAACCGCCAACAGGCTCTCCAGCTTTTCGCGCAGCGCATCCTCGTCCACCGGCGCCTGGCTGAGCACATCATCGATGACGTTGCGACAGCCCAGGTCCAGTTCGCCGATGGCGTCCCAGTTGCGCGCAGCGAGTGCGTCAACCAGGGCTTCACGGGTTTCATCAATGCGTTGCAGTGCGTGGCTCATGACGATTTCCTCAAGGCCGGTGGCCTTACTGTGCGGCGCCCTGGGGTGCGGCGATGGCATCCCAGCCTTCTTTGACGGTGATCAGCAGACGAGCGACTTCGTCGATCATGTCGGCATCGTTGTGCAGATTGGCCTCCATCAAACGGTTGGTCATGTAGGCGTACAGACTTTCCAATTGCTGGACGTAAGCCGGATCTTCACTCTTCTGCGCATCCAGACCATCACGCAGGCCGATGATGATGTCGATGGCCTTACCGAGCATCAGGCCTTTTTGAGCGATGTCCCCACGAGCCAATGCGCCCTTGGCCTGTGCCATGCGGTCGAGGCCGCCCTCCATGAGCATCTGCACCAGACGATGCGGGCTGGCTTCGGAGATCTGGGCATGGGAATTGACCTTCTGGTATTGGCGAAGGGCTCTCATGGGATTCATGGTTCTACCTCGTAACAGGCGACAGCGAAAAGGATTTCAGTAACCAATATGTCGACGGGATCGCAGAAAACTTTAACCCCGATGGTCCCCAAAAAAACGAAGCCCGGCAGGCAGCCCGGGCTTTTTCATGCATCAACATCAATTATTTTTCTGGTTGTTCAGCGCGTTGAGCGTGCCCATGATGTTGTTACTTTGCTGGCGTAACTGGGCGACCAGCGAATCCATCGCCGCGTATTTACGTACCAGGCTGGCCTGCAGATCCGCCACATGCACGTCCAGATCCGCCTGGTCCTTGCTCAAGGTCTTGAGGCTATCGGAGAGCGCGGTCGTGCGCGTCGCGAAGATACCGGTGGTCGCCTTGGCATAACCTTCAGTGGCATTGGTCATGCGCGCCAGCAACCCGGTCTTGCCGCTGAACATACTGTTGATATCTGCGGAGTTGGTGAGCGCTACCTTGTCGAAGGTTTTGTCGTCCATGGTCAACAGACCGGTACCGGAGTCGGTACCGATACCAAATTGTGCCAGGGACTTGATGGTGCCGTTCCCGGACAACGCGTTGAACTCGGCGCGCAAGGCGCTTTGCAGCGAGCGCATGTTGGCGTCACCGGTCAAGGTCGCCGATACCGAGTTACCCGCCGCGTCCTTGGTCACCTTGGTTTCGGCATTCATCGCCTTGAGCAACGCGTTATAGCTGTCGACAAAGCCTTTGACCCCGGACTTGAGGGCCGCGGTGCTGGTAGTCACGGAAATCGTCGTGATGGCCTTCGGCCCGTCCGGGTCCTTGGTATCCACAGGCGGTGAAACCGACAGCAGCTTGATGCTGACCCCACTCACCGCTTCCGAGATGTTGTTGGTCTTGGACGTATACGCCACGTTATCGATGGTGTACTCGGCGTTCTGCGGCGTATCGATCACGGTGTAGCCGGTATCGATACCCGAGTTGCCCGACAATGTCAGGTCCGAGCCGACGCCGCCCGTGGTGGACGTCAACACCATGCGCGAACCGGTGGAGTCGGTGACGATGTTGGCACTGAGCCCAACGGTGCCGAACTGGGTGTTGATCGAGTCACGCACCTGTTGCAGGGTTGCGCCCGGCGCCACGCTCAGGTCGAACTTCTTGCCCGACTGGGAGATGGTCAGGGTGGTGGCGGCAGTGCCCTTGTTGACCACTGTCGAAGCGCCGCCGGCCAGGGTGACCGTGGACAGTTTGGAAGGCTGGGCGAGTTTATTGACCACCAGGTTGAAACTGCCGTTGGCAGCGCCCTGAGCGGTGGTCATGGTCGCGACCTTTTCATTTGACGAAGTGCCGGTCAGGCCACTGAAGCTATTGTCGTCGGTCATGCTCTTGATGGCGCCACGGAAGGCGTCCAACGCCGACTGGATCTTGCCGATCGACGACAACTGGGTAGTCGCTTTCTGTGACTGGGTGTTGATCTGGGTCTGCTTCGGCGCCCGATCGGCGTCGACCAGGGCTTTGACGATGCCCTGGATGTCGATACCCGAACCCACACCGTTTACCGTTGTACTCGCCATCGTCTTTCTCCTAATACGGCTGTTGGCGTTTTCTTGACGAACCGCACTTCAAGAAAGCAACGCAACAAGTTTCATGCCAGTTCAGACCTTTTCATCGAACAGCACATGACTGGCGGTAGCCAGGTTCTGTGCAAGCTTCAAGGCCGTTTCCGACGGAATCTGGCGGATCACCTCGCCACTTTCAGTGGCGATGACCTTGACCACGACCCGATGGGTGGAATCATCAATGGAAAAATCCAGTTTGCGCTGGGCCGCTTGTACGAATTCTCGAATATCGGTGACTGCCTTTTCCAGGTCAGCCCGTTGCGGCTCACCGGCGGTCGGCGCGATCGCCTCGACCTTGGCGTTGTCTTTGTCCGCAACCACCGCAGGGGCCGGGCCTTGAGGGGCTACCGGTGGATAAGACGAGGCCAGCTTTACACTCATGTCCATGTCCAATCTCCTCTACAACCGAAAAAGACGAAAGGGCACGTAAACGCGCCCTTCCGTCATTTACCAAGCGACGCTATTACTGAAGCAGCTTCAGTACAGCGGATGGCAGTTGGTTGGCCTGCGACAGGATCGCGGTAGCAGCCGACTGCAGGGTTTGTTGCTTGGTCAACTCAGCTGTTTCAGCAGCGAAGTCGGTGTCTTGAACGGTGGAACGTGCAGCGGTGGAGTTTTTCTGAATGTTGGTCAGGTTGTCTACGGTAGTCGTCAGACGGTTCTGAACAGCACCCAGGCCCGAACGTGTGCTGTCGATGCCGCCGATAGCCTTGTCCAGTACCGCGATGGCCGATTGTGCGTTGAAAGCGCTGCTGATGTCGGTCTGTGCAACCGTGGTCTTGGTGGAAGCTGCGGCAGTACCTGTTGCGGCGAACAGACCGGTTACACCGGCACCGTTCAGCGCGTAGCCTTTGGACGAGTCCAGGTTCACAGCACCGGTAGCGATCAGGCCGTCGGCCAGCGCGACGCCGGTACCGTAGGCACCAGCACCGTCTTTGGTAGCAACAGTGATCGAACCGGCGGCAGTGGAGGCACTGAAGCTCAGGTTCTCACCGGAATCGGACTTGACCGACAGGGTGCCTTTGGACTGGTCGTAGTTGACGCTGATGCCCAGCTTGGCGGAGTTGGATTTCAGTTGGTCAGCCAGGCTGGCGGTATCGGTTACACCGGTGAAGGTGGTGGCTTGGCCGCCAACAGTCATGGTGAAGCTGGCAGGCGTGGTCTTGGCGGCAGCACCGACGGTGAATTGAGCTTCAGTGCTGGCCGTAGCGCTCAGGCCACCTACAGCGCCGTTCAGTTGGCTGGCGATGGTTTTGGCCGATGCGCCTGCAGCAACAGTGACACTGGCGGTCTGGCCATTACCGGTCAGGCCGATCACGCCACCGGCAACACCGGAGGTGCTAGGTGCAACGCCGACGCTCTTGATCTGCTGCGAACCGATGTTGTTGGCAGCAACGTTGTCCAGGGACAGGTTGATGGTTTCGTTGGCGTTGGCGCCAACCTGGATGGCTTTGGTACCGTACGAACCGTCGAGCAGCTTCTGGCCACCGAAAGTAGTGGTTTGCGAGATACGGGTCAGTTCCGAAGTCAGCGCCTGGTATTCTTCCTGGTTGGAAGTACGGTCAGCGTCGCTCAGGGAGCCGGTAGCCGAGGACAGTGCCAGGGTACGCATTTTTTGCAGAATGTCGGTCGAAGCCTGCATTGCGCCTTCAGCGGTCTGCGCGATGGAGATACCATCGTTGGCGTTCTTTACAGCTTGGCCCAGGCCGTTGATCTGGCTGGTCAGGCGGTTGGAAATCTGCAGGCCCGAGGCGTTGTCTTTAGCGCTGTTGATGCTCAGACCAGTGGACAGACGCTGCATGGAGGTTTGCAGCGAGTTGGCCGCTTTGCCAAGGCCGTTCTGGGTAGTGATGGAAGCAATGTTGGTGTTTACTGTTAAAGCCATGACGAAATCCTCGATGGATGGATACTGCGGCTTCCGGCCCTGGCAACCGCCGGGTGTGGCCTGAGAACCTACGTAATAGTTATCGTCGTGGTAGCCGGTTGCTTGAGGTTTTTTTTGATTTTTTTTACTAGCCCTGTGCCAGCCCTTGCAATTCAAGCAGTTACTGCTATTGAAAACCCCGGTTTTGTTGGCTTTTCTGGCGTCAAATAAAAAACGCCGATGATCTTTCGATCATCGGCGTTTTTTTTACGCGCCCCTCAAAGGGTCATGGGCGATACAGAATCGCCGAGCCCCAGGACAGACCTACACCAAAACCGCTGATTGCCACACGCTGCCAGGCGGCATTCATCACATGTTTTTCCAGCAGCAAGGGGATGCTCGACGATACGGTATTGCCGGTCTCGACCATGTCCTTGATGAACTTGTCCACCGGCGCATCTTCAAAACGGCGCGCCACCGCGTCAACAATGGCGGCACTGCCCTGGTGAATGCAGAACGCATCGATGTCATCGGCCTTGAGGTCTGACTCATCGAGCAACTCGTGCAAATGCGCCGGCACCTTGAGCAAGGCGAAGTTGAACACTTGGCGGCCATTCATGAAAAACACGCCGTCGCTGACCTTCAGGTGCGGCGCGCCGGAACCGTCGGTGCCGAACTTGGATTTGCCGAGCAACCACTGCGGGTCTTCGCCCATCCAGGTGGCGGTGGCGGCGTCGCCGAACAGCATGGTGGTGTTGCGATCTTCCGGGTCGACGATTTTCGAATACGGGTCGGCAGTGATCAGCAGGCCGTTTTTCAGGCCGGTGGCTTCCATGAAGCCCTTCATCGCATAGATGCCGTAGACATAGCCGGAGCAGCCCAGGGAGATATCGAACGCGGCCACGTGGGTCGGCAGGCCCAGTTTGTCCTGGACGATGGCTGCGGTGTGGGGCAGCCCTTCTTCATCGCCGTTCTGGGTGACGACAATCACCGCGTCGATGGACTCGCGCTTCAAGTCCGGGTTGCCGGCAAACAACGCGTTGACCGCTTCGACACACAGATCGGAGGTTTCCTGCGCGGCATCCTTGCGCGGCAGGAACGCCGAGCCGATCTTGCCAATGATGAATTCCTCATCCTTGGCGAATTTGGCACCCTGGGCGTAGTTATCGATACCGTCCGCCGGCACGTAACTGGCGATGCTTTTAATGCCAATCATTGTGGCTTCCCAATACAAAATAGCTGGAGAACACCCCAGGGCCTGCGCCCGAAGTGCTGACAATAAAAGGGGATAACCCCAAAAAAATTCGCTGAAAGCCGCCTCGCAAGGACCCTGTGACGACTTATCCTTTTCACACGATACAGTGAAGATGCGCTTTATGACTCACAGGTCACTCAATTTTGTGCGCTTTGTGCAAAACTTCCAAACAATTAAGCCCCAAAAACGACAACGGCCCGCCCTGTTTCCAGAGCGGGCCGCTTGACGCAGCGCCACTTACATCTTGCTGAAGAGACTCAACTGCGAGATTTTCACGAAAGCCAGCTGTGAGGCTTGCAGCATGGTTTGCTGCAAGGTCAGGTTGATTGCGGCTTGAGCCGTATCGATATTGCCCAGATCATTCATGGTGCTGGTGTTAGCCAGGCCGACGCTGGTGTTCTCGCTGGTCTGGATGTCCAGTGCGTTCTGCCGCGCACCAATCGATCCGCGTACGTTGTCGACCTGTGTACGGGTATTGCCAAAGTTGGCGATGGAAGCGTCCAGTACATCCTTGAGCTTGACCATCGCCGCTGGATTACCGTCGGCCGGTTGCTCCAGGGCATGGCGCAGCTGGCTGAGGCTATCCAACGCATTCTGTGTCTTTTGTGTCGTTGCAGCGACTGCGAACTGGTCCCCATTTTGGGGCGTACCGCTGACATCAAAGGTCACCCCGGCAGCCGTGACCGTGGTGCCGCCGCCCATGTCACCTGTGGCAATGGCTTTACTGTCAACCGTGTAGGGCTGGGCATACACCTCGTACGCAGTACCGGAGGTGAATTTGACCACCGCACCGCTGTTCGCCGGGAATGTGCTGGCATACGCCGCCTGATTGGTCACCGAGGCGTTGGTCAACTGCGCAGTGGATGGGTTGCTTGGGGTACGGGACACACTGAAGGTGTCCGGCTTGGCGGCCAGACTGAAGGAACGATCCTTGACCAGAGCATCCGCGTTCGGGCCCGGCGCGATATCCTTGAGGTCCAGGGTGATATCGAACTTCACGCCGCGCAGGTTCACGCTGGAACCGCCTTCCTTGGTGGAATCGAAAGTGCCGTTACCCGGAATTTGCGACGTGATGTCGGTACCGCTCTTGTCGGAGATCTTGTATTGGGTGCTGCTGGTAAAGGTCAACGTGTAAGGCTGGCCGTCGGCAAATTGCTTGGTGTAGTCAGTGCCCGATGTCACCAGGCCTGCCGACAGCGCGACTTTATTGTCGTTCGGCACCGGCGCCGTCGCAGGCGGAACGATCGCAGGTGCTATCCAGGTAGACTGGGTGCGTCCCGAATTCGCCGCTCCCCCCATGATGCTCTTGCCGGTATCGCCCGCCTGGATCTTCAGCGTGTCCGACACCTGCAGGCTGAGCGGGGTCTCGTCGCCCTGGTAACTGTAGGAACCATCGCTGTTGCGGCTATACGGTGGGGTCGCCGTCTTGGACCCGGAAAAAAGATAGCTGCCCGCTGCGTCCTTGCTGTTGAGCAAGCCCAGCACCTGATCCTCTATCGCGCCGATTTCCCCGGCAATCGACTTGCGATCGGCATCGCTCAGCGAGCCGCCCGCACGCAAGGCCAGCTCACTGGCTTTCTGCAGCGCGTCGGTGATCGAGCCCAGCACGCTTTCTTCGTTGGTCAGCGAGTTCTTCAAGCTGGTGATGTTGCCGTTGAACTGGCCCAACATGTCTTTCTGCTGCTGCAGCATCAGCAAACGCGCCGCAGCGACCGGGTCATCGGAAGCGGTCTGCACGCGCACGCCGGTGGACGCCTGATCCTGAGCCTTCACCACACTGGAATAATTATCCGAATACTTGGCCGAGCTGGTTTCGAAATATTGAGCAGTTGAAATACGCATCGTCCCAGACTCCCTTAAAGACTATTGATCAGCGTGCTGAAGGTTTCTTGCGCAGCCTTGATGATCTGCGACGACGCGGTGTAGTACTGTTGGAACTTGATCATATCGCCCGCCTCTTCATCCAGGTTGACCTGGGACACCGAGTTGCGCGCATCCTGGTTGGCCTTGAGCAATGCGCCGGTGGCGGTGGTGTCAGTGATGGCGGAGGCGGCCTTGGCGCCGACGGTGGAGACCAGGCGGCTGTTGGCCGCCACCAGGCTCACGCCGCCGCCACTGCCATCGGACAAGCCGAGCGTAGGCTTGGTTTGCAGGTCGAGCAGCGCCTGGGCGTTGCGGTTATCGGACTTGCCCGAGGCGTTGAAGGAAAACGTAGTGCTGTCGCCGGCGGCGGGCAAACCGCCCACGGTGGTATCGAACTTGAAGCTCTTGGCCGGCACCAGCAGTGCGCCGTTGGCATCGCGCATCGGTACGTCGACGGTGATCTTGTTGCTTTGGCCGGGCACGATGGTGCCAGTGCCGATCGGATTGCCCTGGGCATTGCTGAGCGTGTAGCTCTGAGTGCCGTCAGCCGCAGGCTTGCCGAACACCATCTTTACCGGCATCGAATGTTCGATGCCGGTACGCAGTTGCGCCGTGTCGGCGCCACCGTGAATATCGATCGGCAGGGTCAGGGTCGGCGGAGTAAAGCTGCCGGTGCCTTGATTGGTCTTGCTACCCTCGCCCAGCAACGGCCCGGCGAACGCGATTTTGTTGGCGTCGGTCAGCGCGGTGCCGATGTTTGCCGCGCCACTGGCGGTGGGGCTGACCTTGAAACTGTCCCCCGCCGCTATCGGCCCCTTGCCATCCAGGGCCAGCGTGAAACCGTCGATCACCGGAGGCGGCGCGGTGTTGGTGTCGAACGCGCCCATGGCCTTGCCGTCGGAACGCACGACGTTGTAGTTGTTGCCGCTGGTAAAGGTCACTTTGTAGTCGTAGGTCGACAGCTTGCTGGTGTCGCTGATGCTCACGTTCAAGTTGCCGGAGCCGCTGCTGTTGCCCATCGCGCCCTGACTGCGCTGGGCGATGGCGGCCGCGCTGTTGATGTCCTTGAACAGCGACGAACCGAAGTCGCCGTTCAGGTCCAGGCCCTGGCCCAGCTGGCTGTTGACGGTATCGGCAGTCGCCAGGGCGATGCGCCCCAGGTCATTGATGGCCGGCATCAATGCGTCACTGCGATAGCGCAGCAGGCCGCCGATGCTGCCGCCGCTGAGCACGTTGCCCAGGTCGATCGCCGTGCCGCCGCCGGCATTGAGCGCGATGGTGTACTGGCTTGGATCGCTGCTGCCGGGTACCGCCGAAATCGTATTGGCCTGATCGCCCAGCACCAGGGATTGGCCGGTGCCGGTGCTGACGCTGAACACGCCATTTTTTTCACTGGTGGTCACGCCCACCAGTTCATTGAGCGAACGTACCGCTTCGTTGCGTGCATCGAGCAGGTTGGCCGGGGCGCTGCTGCTGGAGCCCTGGGCCAGGGTGATCTGCTTGTTCAGCGACGCAATCGAGGAGGTCAACTGGTTGACCTGGCCGCTCAGGGTGCCCAACTGGCCGTTGATCGACTGTTTCTGCTCGTTCAACTGGCTGGAAATCGAATTGAAACGGTTGCTCAGGGTCTGGGCGCTGCTCAACAGCACTTGCCGGGCGGACACATCGCTGGGGGTGGCCGCCGACGTCTGCACAGCGGCGAAGAACGCACTGAGTACAGAAGACATGCCGGTAGTCTTGTCCGACAGGGTCTTATCGATGGCGCTGGCCTGGCCGGCATACGCCTTGGCGTCGTTGCTCAGCGCCGTGCTGTTCTGGTAGGCCGCATCGAGGAACTCGTTATACACCCGGCGCACATCCGACAGGGTGGTGCCGCTGCCGATGTACACACCGCCGTAGGGGTTGTTGGCATTGGCATTCTGCGTGGTCTGCTGACGCGAATAACCCGAGGTATTGGCGTTGGCGATGTTATTACTCAAGACCGACAGCGATCCTTGAGCGGCATTGAGCCCTGACATCCCGATACTGAGCAAACTCATGGTTCAGACCTTATAAATGTGTGGTTGCGCCAGCGGCAGCGTAGTTCTGGTAACTGTTCATGTTTTTGGCGATCTGCGAAATCTTGCTGGCGTAGGCCGGATCGGTTGCATAACCGGCTTTTTGCAACTCGCGTACAAACTGTTCCGGGTTGTCGGCTGATTTCACAACTTCTTTATAGCGATCATTGCTTTGCAGCAGCGTCACGAGGTCATGGAAGCTGTCCTGATAGGAGCTGTAGGAGCGGAACTGCGCCGTCTCCTTGACCATCGCGCCGTCGCGAAACTCGCTGGTGATCGCCCGGGCCTGGCCGCCCTGCCAGCTCTGGCCGGCCTTGATGCCGAACAGGTTGTGACTGCTGCTGCCGTCTTCGGCGCGCATCACCGATTTACCCCAACCGGTTTCCAGGGCGGCCTGGGCCACCAGGTACTTCGGATCGATACCGATACGCGCGGCGGCGGCCTTGGCCATCGGCAGCATGGTGGCGACGAACTCATCCTGCGAGCTGAAGGCCTTCTTCGCCGGTGCCAGCGGTGGCTGGGCAATGGCGCGGCCGTAGACCTGCATCTTGCCGCTCGGTACGGCAACGCTGCGCGCGCTGCTGTTGATCACGTTGTCATCGGCGGCACTGTTGCGCAGTGGCGCGACCTTGGCTTCAACCTGGGTGCTCGGCACGATGCCCGCGAGCAGGCGGTCGGTCAGTTTGCTTGGCAAGGCGATGCGGCGCTGGTTCATCAGTTCCATGTCGTTGCTGTGGGACGCAACGGCACCGGCCTTGGGCTCGGCGACGCGGTAAGCCCACAACGGACGCTGTCCATTGGAGCGCCCCAACGGCCCCTCAGCCTGGGTGCCGGCGGCAATTTCAGTCGGCACATCGACCTTCTTCACCGTCTCCGCCGTGGCGGGGCCCTGCAAGGTGGCCGCCTGGGCGTCCACCGGCTTGTTCTTCTGCATCTGGCGCATCAGCACGTCCGCCAGGCCAATACCCCCGCCTTCGCGGGACATCGACACCGCCAATTGCTGGTCATACATTTCCTGGTACTGCTTGGCCGCCGACGTGTTCAGCGGGTTGTCCTCGCCCACGGCGTCGGTGGCCGAACGCATGGACTTGAGCATTTCGTTCAAAAACAGCGACTCGAACTCCTGCGCGACCTTGCGCATATTGCCTTCGCTGTTTTTGCCGTCGCCGACCTTGAGCTGGTTCAGCCGGTTCAAGTCGGAGTAAGCCCCCGAGTCCGCCGAACTGATAAGACCGCTCTTGCGCATATCCATGACCATGGCCTCAGATCACAATCAGGTCGGCTTGCAGGGCACCGGCCTGTTTCAGGGCTTCGAGGATCGCCATCAAGTCGCCGGGGGCGGCGCCGACCTGGTTCACCGCGCGGACAATCTCATCCAGGGTGGTGCCGGGACCGAACTTGAACATTGGCTTGGCTTCTTGCTGTGCATTGACCCGCGAGCGCGGGACCACGGCAGTCTGGCCGTTGGACAGGGGCCCAGGCTGGCTGACGATCGGGTCTTCGGTAATGGTCACGGTCAGGCTGCCGTGGGTCACCGCCGCCGGCGAGACCTTGACGTTTTGCCCGATCACGATGGTGCCGGTGCGCGAGTTGATGATGACTTTGGCGATGGCCTGGCCTGGGTCGACCTCGAGGTTTTCCAGGATCGACAGGTAGTCGACGCGCTGGCTTGGGTCCAGCGGCGCAGTGACGCGGATCGAGCCGCCGTCGATGGCCTGGGCCACGCCAGGGCCGAGCATGTCGTTGATCTTGTCGACCACACGCTTGGCGGTGGTGAAGTCGGAACGGTTGAGGTTCAGGGTCAGGCTGTTGCCCTGATTGAAACCGCTCGGCACGGTGCGTTCAACACTGGCACCCCCGGGAATGCGACCGGCCGACGGCACGTTGACGGTGATCTTCGAACCGTCGCGGCCTTCGGCGTCGAACCCGCCCACCACCAGGTTGCCCTGGGCGATGGCGTAGACGTTGCCGTCGATCCCTTTGAGCGGGGTCATCAGCAAGGTGCCGCCCCGCAGGCTTTTGGAGTTGCCGATGGACGCAACGGTGATGTCCACCACCTGGCCTGGCTTGGCGAATGCCGGCAAATCGGCACTGATCGACACCGCCGCGACGTTTTTCAGCTGCACGTTGCCCGAACCCGCGGGCACCTTGATGCCGAACTGCGACAGCATGTTGTTGAAGGTTTGCAGGGTGAACGGGGTCTGGGTGGTCTGGTCACCCGTGCCGCTGAGGCCGACCACCAACCCGTAGCCGATCAACTGGTTGGAGCGCACGCCGGAAATGCTGGCGATGTCTTTCAGGCGTTCGGCTTGGGCGACGGCGCTCAGGGACAGCAACACTACCGCCGCCATCAGTTGCTTGACGTTCAAAATGGCCACCTAGAAAGGGAACAACGGGCTAAGGAAGAAACGGTCGAACCAGCCCGGCTGGCTTGCATCGGCAAACGAACCCGTACCCGAGTAGGTAATGCGCGCATCGGCAATCCGCGTCGACGGCACGGTGTTGTCGGTGGCAATGTCATCGGCGCGGACCATGCCGGCAATGCGCACCAGTTCGTCGCCGGTGTTGAGGGTCATCCATTTTTCACCGCGTATGGCAATGATGCCGTTGGGCAACACGTCGGCCACGGTCACGGTGATCGAACCGGTCAGCGTGTTGCCCTGGGCTGCAGCACTCTTGCCGTTGGTGGCACGGTCGCCGCTGTAACCGGCGTCGAGGCTCAGGTCGCCACTGCCCAACGGGTTATTGGTGTTGGGCACGCCGCCGAACAACGATGTCAGGCCCAGTTTGGCTTTGCTGGTCTTGCCGATCTGCGAGTTGGCATTCTTGCTGGCCTGGGTGCGCTCGTTCAGGGTAATGGTGATGATGTCCCCGACCCGGAACGCCTTGCGGTCGCTGTACAGGTTCTGCTCGAAACCGGCCTGGTAGATCGAGCCATTGTTGGCCGCCGCCGGCAACGGTGTGCGCGGCAACACCGGCGCGTAGTACGGGTCATTGGGTTTCGGCGACGGGGCGACACAGCCCGCAAGCACGGCGATCCCACTCAATGCCAGAACAGAAACAAAGCGATTCATGACCCTAACCTCACGGTGTTACAGGCGCTTGAAGGGCGCCCCATAGACTGATTACAAATTCTGCGTGACGAACGAAAGCATCTTGTCGGCGGTGGAGATCACCTTGGAGTTCATCTCGTAGGCACGCTGGGTGGTGATCATGTTGACCATCTCCTCAACCGTGCTGACGTTGGACGTTTCCAGGGTGCTCTGCAGCGTGGTGCCGAAACCGTTCAGGCCCGGCGTGCCGATTTGCGGCGCGCCGCTGGAGGCGGTTTCCAGGAACAGGTTGTTGCCCATGGCCTGCAGGCCGGCCGGGTTGATGAAGTCGGCGGTTTGCAGGTTGCCGATCACTTGCGACGCCGGGTTACCGGCCACGGTGATGGACACGGTGCCGTCGTTGCCGACCGTGAAGGTCTTGGCGTCCGCCGGAACCACAACGGCAGGCTGCAGGGCGAAACCGTTGGATGTCACGATCTGGCCGTTGGAGTCCAGGTGGAAGGTGCCGTCACGGGTGTAGGACGTGGTCCCATCCGGTTGCAGGATCTGGAAGAAACCACGGCCGTTGATCGCCATGTCCAGCGGCTGGCCAGTCTGCTGCAGGTTACCGGCGCTGAAATTCTTCTGGGTGCCGACGATCTGCACACCGGTACCCAGTTGCAGGCCGGACGGCAGCTGGCTGTCCTGGGTCGACTGGGCGCCTGGCTGTTTCTTGATCTGATAGAGCAAGTCCTGGAACTCGGCACGGTCACGTTTGAAGCCCGTGGTCGACACGTTGGCCAAGTTGTTGGAAATGGTGGTCAGGTTGGTGTCCTGGGCGGACAGACCTGTTTTGGCAACCCATAGAGCCGGAAGCATGCTGTTCTCCTCTGTGCGCCTGTTTGTTGGCGCGGTGCTGCGTTGTTTGTTTAAAAGCCGACCAGGGCGCTTAGCTCATCTGCATGACGCGCGTCATGGCCTGGTCGCCTTCTTTAGCGCTGTTCATCATCTTGATGTGCAGCTCGAACTGCTTGGAGAGCGCCAGCACCGCGGTCATTTCCTCAACGGCATTGACGTTGCTCGCCTGGAGGAAGCCCGAGGTCAGCTTGACGTTCGCATCAGCCTGGGCCGGCCTGCCATCCATGGTGTGGATGGTGCCGTCCAGGCCCTTGGTCATGTTCTTGAGGTCCGGCTGGACCATCTTGATGCGGTCCACCTCCGCCATTACCCGCGGGCCTTCGCCCATGGAGCGGATGCTGATGGTGCCGTCCGAACCCACTTCGATTTTCTGCTGGGGCGGCACGGCAATCGGGCCGCCGTTGCCCATGATCGGCATGCCGTTGCCGGCGCGCAGTACGCCCAGCGCATCCACGTTCATGCTGGCGCTGCGCACGTAGGCTTCGCCGCCATCGGGCGTTTGCACGGCCATCCAGCCGTCGCCGTTGACGGCCACATCCAGGTCACGCCCGGTTTCGATCATCGCGCCGGGGGTGAAGTCCGTGGCCGGCCGCTCGGTCAGGGCAAAGGCCCGCGCCGGAAAGCTGTCACCGAACACCGGCATCGACCGCGCCTGCTCCAGGTCGCGCTGGAAACCATTGGTGGAAATGTTCGCCAGATTGTTGGCATGGGCCTTCTGCGCCAGAGCATTCTGGCTGGCGCCGGTCATTGCCACATAAAGGTACTTGTCCACGCTCTATCCTCTTTCTGACGGACGCTTGCCGTCCACCGATGTACTGAGGAGACTTAAGCAATTTGCGAACCAACTTTCAAAAATAGGTCGGAGTCCAGCAACGGCGGGGGTTTGCGCGCAGGCGTCTGAAAATAGCGAGGGAGGGATAGTCGAAAAAACGGCGGACTACTGCCGCTTTCGGCAACGACGCAGATTAAATGTGGGAGGGGGCTTGCCCCCGATGGCAGTCTGTCAGTCAGATCACTCTTGCTGACACACCGCTATCGGGGGCAAGTCGAATCGTCGCACCGCCCCTCCCACATTGGTTATTTGTCGGTCTTGAGGATTTCATAGTCGCGCAGTTTGTTGGCGACGGTGGTGTGGGAAACCCCCAGGCGCTTGCCCAATTGCCGGCTGCTCGGATGCTCCGCATACAGGCTTTCCAACACCGCCTTTTCAAACCGCCCGACGATGTCTTCCAACCCGCCCTCCAGCGAAAAATCGCCAAGCGGCTGGCGCACGCC
This sequence comes from Pseudomonas sp. 31 R 17, assembly GCF_900004915.1. Taxonomy (NCBI): domain Bacteria; kingdom Pseudomonadati; phylum Pseudomonadota; class Gammaproteobacteria; order Pseudomonadales; family Pseudomonadaceae; genus Pseudomonas; species Pseudomonas sp. 31 R 17. The sequence goes on along the minus strand of NZ_CVTN01000051.1, from coordinate 65,889 downwards.
ATAATCGGGCAGGCGAATATGCTCAACCTTGACCGTCCCGCCTTCGCACAACGAAACGGCCTGGAACAGCACATTTTCCAACTGGCGCACATTGCCCGGCCAGTGATAGTGGCTGAGCTTGTCCATCGCGGCAGGCGCCAATTTGGGCAGCGGGCAACCGATCTGCCGGCTGGCCTGGTCGAGAAAATGCTCGACCAATGGCGCCAGCCCATCAAGGCATTCGCGCAACGGCGGGATATGCAGCGAAAGCACGTTCAAGCGGTGATACAGGTCCTGGCGGAATTCGCCACGTGCGCACAGTTCGGACAAATCGACCTGGGTCGCACAGATCACCCGAACGTCGAGGTACACCTCTTCATCACTGCCCACGCGACGAAAGCATCCATCCTGCAAAAAGCGCAGCAGCTTCACCTGCAGGCGTGCGCTCATTTCCCCTACGCCGTCGAGAAACAACGTACCGCCCGCCGTCAGCTCCAGCAGCCCCAGCTTGCCTTCGGCCCGCGCGCCTTCGAACGCGCCGGGGCCGTAGCCGAACAGCTCGGTCTCGGCCATCGACTCCGGCAAGCCCGCACAGTTGAGCGCCATCAAGGGCGACTGGCCACGCGGGCTCGCCAGGTGACAGGCCCGCGCCAGCAACTCTTTGCCGGTGCCGGTTTCGCCTTCTATTAATAGAGGCGCATCCAGCGGCGCCATGCGCCGCGCCTCACGCACCACCGCCGCCATGACTTTGGAGCTTTGAAAAATGCTGTCGAAGCCGCGCAGTTCCTGCTTGCGTACATTGTAGATACGCTCGCCTACACGGTCGGCGCGGTGCAGGGTCAACACCGCGCCGGCCATGGCTTCGCTGTCGTCGTGTTCAGAGGATTGCAGCGGCGCGATATCGGCCAGGAACACATCGCCCTTGACCTTGACCCGCAGGCCGTTGATCCGCGACTTGCTCGCGCGCACCAACTCCGGCAAATCGAAATCCTCGGCGTAGCGCGACAGCGGAATGCCCGGCACTTCGTCCACGCGCACACCCAGCAACTGCGCCGCCGCCCGGTTAGCGGCGACGATCGAGCCGCCCATGTCGATGGACAGCACCGGAAACTCGAGGGCCCCCAGCAGCGCATTGAGCTCCATATGCCGACGTTCGCTGGGCATCAGCCCTACCCTTTTAACGCCGAATACCCCGGCTATCGCCTCGAACTGCGGGCGCAACGCCTGGAACTGCATGTTCACCAGGTTCGGGCAGAACAGGTAGATGGCATTGCCATGCTCCCCGCCGACCTCGCCCTTGGCCACGTTGACGCCGTACTCCACCAGCAGGTTGAGAATGTCCCGCAGGATGCCGATGCGGTTCTGGCAATGCACTTTGATACGCATGAAAAGGCCCGAAAGTGAGTAAGGCGCCGCGCCTTTTTTGTCGCCGGGCGCAGAAAGTCGTCAAGATTATGTGACAGTACGCAGGGTTTTCCCAGCCCATGGCTGCGGCGAGCCCCGGATACGTAACGAATAGTTTACGAAATGCAGTAACTTTTCCTACGCAAAGGCTTTTGAACCCGGTGGAAACCCGTCGCGCGCGGGTTATCAATAGAGACACAGCAGGACATAACAAGAACGAATGCCTAGCAGGAGAGCCGTATGAAGCAGACGCACTACGTGGCCCGCGAGCCCGATGCGCAAGGTTTTATCCACTACCCGCCGGAAGAACACGCGGTGTGGAATACCCTGATCACGCGCCAGTTGAAAGTGATTGAGGGCCGTGCCTGCCAGGAATACCTGGACGGCATCGACAAACTCGGCCTGCCCCTGGATCGCATCCCGCAACTGGGCGAAATAAACAAAGTGTTGGCCGACACCACCGGCTGGCAAGTCGCCCGCGTGCCGGCGCTGATCCCCTTCCAGACCTTCTTCGAATTACTCGCCAGCAAGCAGTTTCCGGTGGCGACCTTTATTCGTACCCGCGAAGAACTGGACTACCTGCAAGAGCCGGATATTTTCCACGAGATTTTTGGTCACTGCCCGCTGCTGACCAACCCCTGGTTCGCCGAATTCACCCATACCTACGGCAAACTCGGCCTGGCGGCCACCAAGGAGCAACGGGTGTACCTGGCGCGCCTGTACTGGATGACCATCGAGTTCGGCCTGGTGAACACACCCGAAGGCCTGCGCATCTACGGTGGCGGCATTCTGTCTTCGCCCAAGGAAAGTGTGTATTGCCTGTCGGATGAGCCTGAACGCCAGGCGTTCGATCCGCTGGAGGCGATGCGCACGCCCTATCGCATCGACATCCTGCAGCCGTTGTACTTCGTTTTGCCCGAGCTCAAGCGCCTGTTCGACGTGGCGCAGGAAGACATCATGGGCATGGTCGAGCGTGGTATGCAGTTGGGCCTGCACGCACCGAAATTTCCGCCAAAGCCCAAGGCTGCTTGAGCTGTGCCTTTTTAGGCCAAGTGAGTCTGTTCCCCGGCCCCGCGTTGCTTTAGGGTAGCACCACTGACCTTCAATCATTCGAATTCAGGACACCTTCATGACCACCTTGAACCAAGCCCATTGCGAAGCCTGCCGCGCCGACGCCCCGCAAGTCAGCGATGAAGAACTGCCGGTGCTGATCAAACAGATCCCCGACTGGAACATCGAAGTGCGCGACGGCGTGATGCAATTGGAAAAGGTTTTCCTGTTCAAGAACTTCAAGTTCGCCCTGGCCTTCACCAACGCCGTGGGTGACATCGCCGAAGCCGAAGGCCATCACCCGGGCCTGCTCACCGAATGGGGCAAGGTCACCGTGACCTGGTGGAGCCACTCCATCAAGGGCCTGCACCGCAACGACTTCATCATGGCCGCACGTACCGATGAAGTGGCCAAGAGCGCCGAGGGCCGCAAGTAATGCACTTCGATGCGATTGGCCGCGTGCCCGGCGACCCGATTCTCGGGCTGATGGACCTGTTCGCCCAGGATACCAACCCGCACAAATTCGACCTGGGCGTGGGCGTCTACAAGGACGACCAGGGCCTGACGCCGATCCCGGACTCGGTAAAACGTGCCGAGCAGCGCCTGGTCGATACCCAGGCCACCAAGACTTACATTGGCGGGCACGGCAATGCCGCCTTCGGCGCACTGATCAGCGAACTGGTGCTGGGCGCCGATTCGGCGTTGATCGCCGAACGCCGTGCCGGCGCCACCCAGACGCCAGGGGGCACCGGCGCCCTGCGCCTGAGCGCCGACTTTATCGCCCAGAGCCTGCCTGGCCGTGGCGTGTGGCTGAGCAATCCGACCTGGCCGATCCACGAATCCATTTTCGCCAAGGCCGGGCTCAAGGTCAGCCATTACCCGTACGTGGGCAGCGACAATCGCCTGGACGTGGCGGCGATGCTGGCCACCCTGAGCAGTGTGCCCAAGGGCGATGTGGTGCTGCTGCACGCCTGCTGCCACAACCCGACCGGGTTCGACCTGTCCCGGGATGACTGGCGTCAGGTGCTGCAGATTGTGCGCGAGCGCCAATTGCTGCCGCTGATCGACTTCGCCTACCAGGGCTTCGGCGACGGCCTGGAGCAGGACGCCTGGGCGGTGCGCCTGTTTGCCGCCGAGCTGCCGGAAGTATTGATCACCAGTTCGTGCTCGAAGAACTTCGGTTTGTATTGCGACCGCGTGGGTGCACTGATCGTGTGTGCGGCGGATGCCGAGAAGCTCACGGACGTGCGCAGCCAGCTCGCCAATACGGCGCGTAACCTGTGGTCGACGCCGCCGGATCATGGTGCAGCCGTGGTGGCGACCATCCTTGGCGACGCCGAGCTCAAGCAGCAGTGGAGCGACGAAGTCGAAGCCATGCGCTCACGCATCGCGCAACTGCGCGCCGGGCTGGTGGAAGCGCTGGCGCCCCACGGCCTGGCCGAGCAGTTTGCCCATATCGGCACCCAGCGCGGGATGTTCTCCTACACCGGTTTGAGTGCCGAGCAGGTCAGGCAACTGCGGGAGAAGCACAGTGTGTACATGGTCAGTTCGGGTCGGGCCAATGTGGCCGGGGTTGATGCCACACGGCTGACGCTACTGGCCCAAGCCATCGCCGACGTCTCAAGCTGACGAAACCGAGGCCAAATGTGGGAGGGGGCTTGCCCTAACATGTGTAGGAGCGAGCTTGCTCGCGAAAAACTCACAGGCAACGCGTTCATTCAGGAAGCACGCGTTATCGTTGACGTTTTTCGCGAGCAAGCTCGCTCCTACAGGCGTCAGGGCTTGCCCCCTCCCACATTTGACCCAGTCAAGACTTCAGGTTGTGACCATCTCAGCCTTGAGCAGCGCCTCTTTGGCCTGCGCATCCGCCAACCGATACAACTCGATATGCCCATCCCAGTGCTCGATCAACGCCGTGCACGATTCCACCCAATCCCCGCAGTTCAGGTAATCCACCTCGCCCACCTTGCGGATCTCGGCATGATGGATATGCCCGCACACCACCCCATGCAGCTCACGCTTGGTCACCTCGTGGGCGATGGCCTCTTCGAAATCGCTGATAAAACTCACCGCGGTTTTCACCTTGTGCTTCAAGTACGCCGACAGCGACCAATAACCGTAGCCATAGCGCGCCCGCCAATGATTGAGCCAGCGGTTCAGGGTCAGGGTGAATTCGTAGGCCGAGTCCCCCAGGAAGGCGAGCCAGCGGTGGTAACGGGTGATCACGTCGAACTGATCGCCGTGAATCACCAGCAGATGACGACCGTCCGCCGTGACATGCACCGCCTCGTCCACCAGCTGGATATTGCCCAGGATCAGCTTGGAATAGCGCCTGAGAAATTCGTCATGGTTACCGGTGACATAGATCACCTCGGTGCCGCGCTTGGCCATGGTCAGCAGGCGACGAATCACGTTGGTGTGAGCCTGGGGCCAGTACATGCCGCCACGCATTTTCCAACCATCGATAATGTCGCCCACCAGGTACACCTTGTCGGCGTGATAACCCTTGAGAAACTGCGATAGATGCTCGGCCTGGCAGTCCCGAGTGCCCAGATGCACGTCGGAAATCCACAGGGTTCGCACCCGTTGCTTGCGGCTGGGCTTGGCGAATTCGGCACGGGTCATGGGTGTCCCTCGACGCTGTTTTCGCGAGCTTGCGCCCTGGCGATTAATAGCCCATGACAACTGCGCGTCAGTCTGATGACACCGCTTGGCCGCCCCTAAGCGATGTAGACTGGGGACTTGCCGCCCAGGAGAGCGCAATGAGCCCCAGTCTTACGCTTCGCCAGTACACCGATGCCCCCATCGCCCACAGCCATGACCATGCACAATTAGTGTTTGGCCTGTCCGGGCGCCTGGATTTCGAAGTGGCTGGCTGCGCTGATCAGGTGCAGGAAAGCAGCGTGATGATCCTGCCGTTTGCCGCTCACCACGCCTGCGGCAGCCGCGACGGTAGCCGCTGCCTGGTGCTGGATGTGCCAACCGAGCATTGGCTGCTGCAGACACTGGGTGACCACGCCGATGCCAGTCGCCGCCTGCTCGACCGGCCGGCCCGGCTGGCGCTGGATTCGCGCCAGCACCAGTTGGTGCAATGGCTGGCCGGCAGCCCGATACAGGATCCATTGATCGCCCGGCAAGGCGCGCTGCTGCTGCTCGCCAGCCTCAATCATCCGCAGGCGATGCCACCGCCGGGGCGGCGCCTGCCTTTTGCCGCGTTCAACGCGCATATCGAACGCCACGCCGCTCATCCGCTGCATGTCGCGGACCTGGCTCGGATTGCCTGCCTGTCGGTGGCGCGTCTGCACGCGCGCTTCATGCTCGAATGCGGGCAAACCCCCATGGATTACGTGCGCCACCAGCGCCTGCAAATGGCATTGACGCTGCTGCGCGAGACGCCGCTGCCCGTGGGTGAGATCGCCGCACGCGTGGGCTACCGCTCGCAAAGTGCCTTCGCTGCCGCCATGTTGCGCGAGTTTGGCGCCTCGCCGGGCACAATGCGGCGAACGTCATAGGAAGAGTTTCGCGCTAAACATCGCGAGCCGCACGACAGACATCCCTTTCACCCAACCTCTAGACTGGTGGTCACTTTCGTTGGCAGGCATCGTAATGACTCCCCGCTCAGCCCTTGGCGCCCTGCATATCGGCGCATTGATGTTCGGCCTTACCGGCGTGTTCGGCAAACTGGCGGCCGCCTCACCGTCCATCATCGTATTCGGGCGTGCCGCGTTCGCGGTGATTGCCCTGGCGGTGTTCGCGCGCTTTGCCAGCAATGCGCCGTGGAGACACCTGCAGATGCGCGACTGGCGCCGCCTGCTGGTCAGCGGCGTGCTGCTTGCCGCGCACTGGGTGACCTTCTTCATCGCCGTCAAGGTCGCCGGGGTGGCGGTGGCGACCCTGGGGTTCGCCGCCTTCCCGGCCTTTACGGTGATCCTTGAAGGGCTGATCTTCCGCGAGCGGATTCGCGCCAATGAAATGGTGCTGGTAGCGCTGGTCAGCATCGGCCTGGTGCTGGTGACCCCGGACTTCAACCTGGCCAGTGACGCCACGGGCGGCTTGCTCTGGGGCATCGCATCGGGGCTGCTGTTCGCCTTGTTGTCACTGAACAACCGCGCCAGCTCCGGACGCATTCCGGCGGTACAGGCCGCGCTGTGCCAGAACGTGGTGGTCGCGGTCTGCCTGTTGCCCGTGGCGGCGCCGGGGCTGGCGGAGGTGCGCGCACTGGACTGGCTGTGGATCGGCCTGCTCGGGGTGTTCTGCACCGGCCTGGCCCACAGCCTGTTCGTCGCCAGCCTGGCCGTGATCAAGGCGCGCACCGCCTCGGTGGTGTTCGCCATGGAACCGGTCTACGGCATCACCGTGGCCTGGCTGCTGTTTGCCGAAACGCCCACCCTGCGCATGCTGCTGGGTGGCGCATTGATCATCGTCGCCATCGTGCTGTCCGGCCTGATGGGCAGCGCGAGCCAGGCCAAACAGCCTGTGGCGACCTGACGTCACTGCGTGCGGTCGTTATGCCCCAGGTCGCGCTGCGGGTCGATCTGATCGCGCACACGCTGCTTGAGCACCTTGGCTTCCGGAAAACCGCCATCGGCCTTGCGCTCCCAGATCTGTACGGCGTTGCAGGTGATACGAAACGCGCCGCCGGTTGACGGCTCCAGCGACACCCTGCCCAGGTCTTCGGCAAACGTACTCAACAATTCCTGGGCCAGCCACGCGGCACGCAACAGCCACTGGCACTGGGTGCAATAGGTGATCACGATCTCGGGTTTGCTGGCGGACATAACGTGAAAGGCTCCTGGGTGACGGCGTCAGTGGATCGAGTGGCTATAATACCGGCCTTTATCGCCCAGCCTCGAGATTCATGATGCGCCGCTTGTTGTCCTGCCTGTTCCTGTGCCTGCTTCCCCTTCTCGCCGACGCCGTTGAAAGCCCGCGCCCGAAAATCGGCCTGGTGCTGTCCGGCGGCGCCGCCCGCGGCCTGGCGCATATCGGCGTGCTCAAGGCGCTGGAAGAACAAGGCATCCAGGTCGACGCGATTGCCGGCACCAGCATGGGCGCGGTGATTGGCGGGCTGTACGCCTCGGGCTACAAGATCGACGAGCTGGAAAAACTCGCCCTCAGTATCGACTGGCAACAGGCCCTGTCCGACGCACCGCCCCGGGAAGACGTGCCGTTCAGGCGCAAGCAGGATGACCGCGATTTCCTGGTCAAGCAGAAACTCAGCTTCCGCGACGACGGCAGCCTCGGCCTGCCGCTGGGGGTGATCCAGGGCCAGAACCTGGCGCTGCTGCTGGAAAGCATGTTCGCCCACAGCAGCAACACGCGTAACTTCGACAAGCTGCCGATTCCGTTCCGCGCCGTGGCCACCGACATCACCACCGGCGAAAAAGTCGTGTTCAGCAAGGGCCACCTGCCCCAGGTGATACGCGCCAGCATGTCGATCCCCGCGGTGTTCGCGCCGGTGGAGCTGGATGGGCGGCTGCTGGTCGACGGCGGCATGACCGACAACATTCCCCTGGACGTGGCACGGGACATGGGCGTGGACATCGCCATCGTGGTGGACATCGGCACACCGCTGCGCTCACGCAAGCAATTGGCGACCGTGGTCGATGTGCTCAATCAGTCCATCACTCTGATGACCCGGCGCAATTCCGAGGAACAACTCAAGGCCTTGCACCCCAGGGACGTCTTGATCCAACCGCCCCTGGCCGCCTACGGCGTGACGGACTTCGGACGCGCCAGGGACATGATCGACGCTGGCTACCGCGCCACCCGCGCCCTCGACCTGCGCCTGGCACACCTGCGCCCCGCTGAGCCGGTCGATGCGCAACTGACCGCCGCCCGCACCCCGGGCGAACGCACGCCGATCATCACCGCGATCGACGTGGAAAACGACTCCAAGGTCAGCGACGACGTGATCCGCTACTACATCCGCCAGACGTTGGGCGAACCGCTCAACCTTGGCCGCCTGCAATCGGACATGGGTACGCTGTACGGCCTGGACTACTTCGAGCAGGTGCAATACCGCGTGGTGAAAAAGGGCAAGGACAATACCCTGGTCATCAGCGCGCGCGGCAAGCGCAGCGGCACCGACTACCTGCGCCTGGGGCTGAACCTGTCGGATGACATGCGCGGCGACAGCGCCTTCAACCTTGGCGCCAGCTACCGGGTAAACGGGATCAACCGCCTCGGCGCCGAATGGCTGACGCGGGTGCAGATCGGTGACCGCCAGGAGCTGTACAGCGAGTTCTATCAACCGATGGACACCGGTTCGCGCTATTTTGTCGCGCCCTATATCAGGGCTCAGGCGCAGAACGTCGAGCTGACCCTGGACAACGACCCCGTTTCTGAATACCGGCTGGAGCGCTACGGTTTCGGCCTGAACGTCGGGCGGCAGATCGGCAACAGCGGCGAAATCCGCTTCGGCGTGGGAGAAGCCTGGGGCAAGGCGGACGTGCGCATTGGCGATCGCAACCTGCCGAGCATGAGCTTCAGCGAGGGTTTCTATGAGTTGAAATACTCGTTCGACTCTTTCGATAACGTCTACTTCCCGCACACCGGCGAAGACATCGGACTGGCCTTCCGTGAGTTCGCACCCGGACTGGGTTCGGACCAGCGCTACCGCCAATGGGAGTTCAAGCTGGACAAAGCCATGAGCCACGGCCCCGACACCCTGATCCTCGGTGGTCGCTACGGACGCACCCTGGATGATTCGGATGTGGTGGTGTCCAGCTTCCTGCTGGGCGGCGCGCGACAATTGTCAGGCTTTCGCGAGGACGCGATCTCGGCCCAGAACATCAGCCTGATGCGCGCGGTGTACTACCGCCGCCTGACGCCGCGCTCGTACCTGCCGCTGGATTTTCCGCTGTACCTCGGGGCCTCGGTGGAACGGGGCCGGGCGTGGAACAACGACAATGCGTTCGACAGCGGCTACATCAACGCGGCGAGCATATTCCTCGGCTTTGATACGCCGCTGGGGCCGTTGAATTTCAGCTATGGGTTCAATGATGACAACCAGAAGGCGGTGTACCTGAACCTGGGCCAGACCTTCTAGAACGCTGCGCAAATCAAATGTGGGAGGGGGCTTGCCCCCGATGGCGGTGTATCAGTCAAAAATGCTCCAACTGCCCCCCTCCCACATTTTTGATCTTCACTGAACCTGGAATCAGGACTTTTCCAGATTCGCCAGGATGTGCCCATGGACGCGCATGCATACGCGCAGATCCTCTTCGTCCACCCCCACGAACAGTTCATGGCGCAACGCCGTGGCGATGGTCTCGATCTGGTCGATCAGCGGGCGCGCCGTGTCACACAGCAGGATACGTTTGGCGCGGCGGTCTTCCACCACGGCCTGGCGTTGCACCAGGCCCTGACCTTCCAGGCTGTCGAGCAGACGCGCCAGGGTCGGCCCTTCCACGCCGACACTTTGTGCCAGTTCACGCTGGGTGGGTGCTTCGGTAAAACGCGCCAGGTGCAACAGCACCAGCCATCGCGCCTGGGACAAGCCCAGCCCCGCCAAGCGGCGGTCCAGCTCGGCGCGCCAACCTCGGGACATTTGCGCCAACTGCATGCCAAAACGGTGTTGATCGGTTAACGGCATAAAAAACTCATGATTTAGACTGAAAATAAAGTGTGGCTAATTATTAGTCAGCTAAGCATGAGCCATGCCAGGAGGCAAGGCCCGGTATGTACTGATTCGTTACATTGTCGTAATCGCCACACTAAATTTCGAATTCCGACTGCAAAGCGGCCCGTACGCAGTACAAAACACCCTCGGGAACCCGTCCGGCAAACAGGGGCGCGATCTCCGCGACAGGTGGCAATTCGCCCTCTCCGTCGAGAAAGGCATCCTGGATTTCGCCGAGCAAATCCTCCGGCAAATCAAGGGCCTGCTCCAGGGACAATTGCTGCTTGCCGATGGCTTCGGCCAGCAACGTATACACATTTTTTTCCGAGCATTGCAGTTGGCCGGCGATCTGGATCGGGGTCATGCCGGCGCGGGCCAGGCTGATCAGTTCGTGGCGGATATCGGCGATTTCCTTCGGTGCTTCGGCCTGGCCGCCGAGCACCTCGAGGAAGGCCTGGCCATAACGCTCCAGCTTGCGTGCGCCCACGCCGCTGACCCTGGCCATTTCGGCCATGCTGGTGGGCTGCTCGCGCAGCATCTCGAGCAAGGTCGAATCGGGGAAGATGACGTAGGGCGGCACGCTGTGCTCCTGCGCCAGCTTGCGCCGCAGGGTCCGCAAGGCCTCCCACTGTTCGCGCTCCTCGCCACGCACCAGTTGGCTGGCCTGGCTGGTACTGCTCTTGGCGGTGGTCTGCGGCTTGAGGTCGCGGCGCAACTCCAGGCTGACTTCGCCCTTGAGCAAGGGCCGGCAGCTGTCGTTAAGGCGCAGGCCACCGTAGCCCTCGATATCGATGTCGACCAGCCCGCGCGCGACCATCTGGCGGAACAGCGAACGCCATTCGCCTTCGGCGCGGGCCTTGCCGACGCCGTAGACCGAGAGTTTCTCATGGCCGAAGCTGCGGACCTTTTCGTTGTCCTTGCCCAGCAGTACATCCACCAGGTGACCGACGCCATAGCGCTGGCCGGTGCGGTAGATCGTCGACAACGCCTGGCGCGCCGGCTCGGTGGCGTCCCAGGTCTGCACGCCATCGATGCAGTTATCGCAGTGGCCGCACGGTTGCGGCATGTCTTCATCGAAATACGCCAGAAGCGTCTGGCGGCGGCAGCGGGTCTCTTCACACAGCGAGAGCATCGCGTCGAGCTTGTGCTGCTCCAGGCGCTTGTGGCGCTCATCGCCTTCGGAGTTCTGCAGCATCTGCTTGAGCATCACCACATCCTGCAGGCCGTAGACCATCCAGGCATCCGCCGGCAGGCCGTCACGGCCGGCGCGGCCGGTTTCCTGGTAATAGGCCTCGAGGGACTTGGGCAGGTCCATGTGTGCCACGAAACGCACGTTGGATTTGTCGATACCCATGCCGAAGGCGATGGTCGCCACCATGATCAGGCCTTCCTCGTTGAGGAAGCGCTTCTGGTGCGCCGAGCGTGTTTCATTGGGCAGGCCGGCGTGATAAGGCAGCGCCGGATAACCTTGCTCACAGAGGAACGCGGCGACTTCATCGACCTTCTTGCGTGACAGGCAATAAACGATGCCCGCATCGCTGCGCCGCTCGGAGAGAAACGCGAGCAACTGCTTGCGCGGCTGCTCCTTGGGCACGATGCGGTAGAAAATATTCGGGCGGTCAAAGCTCGACAGGAAGCGCTCGGCGTCCTGCAAATGCAGGCGCTCGACGATTTCTTCGCGGGTACGCTTGTCGGCGGTGGCGGTCAGGGCGATACGCGGCACATCGGGGAACAGCTCCGCCAGTTGACCGAGCTGCAGGTATTCGCGGCGGAAATCGTGGCCCCATTGCGACACACAGTGGGCTTCGTCGATGGCGAACAGGGCGATTTCCAGGCTCTGCAGGAACGCCAGCATGCGCGGCTGCACCAGCCGCTCCGGCGCCAGGTAGAGCATCTTCACTTCGCCGCGCTTGATCCGCGCGGCCAGGTCGCGCTGCTGCTCGGCGCTGAGGGTGGAGTTCAAGGCAGCGGCGGCGACACCCAGCTCTTCCAGGGTGGCGACCTGATCGTCCATCAATGCGATCAGCGGCGACACCACCACGGCCAGGCCATTGCGCAACAGCGCCGGCACCTGGAAGCACAACGACTTGCCGCCGCCGGTAGGCATCAGGACCAGGGCATCGCCGCCACTGGCCACGCGCTCAATGATCGCACCCTGGCGGCCACGAAAACTGTCGTAGCCGAAGATGTCCTTGAGGACGCGTTGAGCCTGCTCGAGCATGTAAAACTCCAAAATGGTGCGCAAATCCCTCTGTACAGGCTGGCCGAAAAAAATCGCTTTCATGGAAAATAATCCGTAAGCGAAGTTTTCCCGGATTGCCGCATGGCCTGCAGGGGCATCACAAAACGCGGCAGTATACCCGAGCGTTCGTCGGCAAAGGGCGTGACTGACGAATAGACCACCGCTGTTTAAAACCAGGCAAATATGCCTTGCGGCTGGCCTGGGCGCTCAAGAACGCCTAGAATTCAGCATCGTTTATTCCCAAGGTAATTCTTCAATGTCCTTCGCTGAGCAACTAACCCGCCTGCAAGCCTTCCTCGACGCCGATGAGCTGCATGACGAGGCGCTGGACTATGTGGCCGCCCACGGCTACCTGACCGCGCTGTCGATCTGCTCCGAAGTCGTCCCCGACCGTGAGTGGATCGACGCGCTGTTCGCCGAAGAACCCCATTACGCCGACGACGCCCAGCGCGAAGAAATCGAAGCCACCCTGCTGGCGCTCAAGGCCCACATCAGTCGCCAACTGGCTTCCGATGAGGAGTTCGAGCTGCCGTGCGAACTGGACCTGGGCGACGATCCGGACGACTCCGACCTGCGCGGCTGGTGCATCGGCTTCATGGAAGGCGTGTTCCTGCGCGAAGCCGCCTGGTTCGAAACCGCCGAGGAAGAAGTCAGCGAAATGCTCCTGCCGATCATGGTCGGTTCGGGGCTTTTTGAAGAAGAAGCCGAGTTTTCCGATATCGCCGCCGACGCCAACCTGATGGACGACATGATCGTGCAGATCCCGGAAGCCCTCACCGCGCTGTACCTGCTGTGCAACGCGCCTGACGAAAAACCGGCGATCCTCAAGCCACGTCACCACTGAGTCGCTAGCCCGTGGACCCCATGGGCAAGCGCTCGCCGCTCCTGCGTTACGCGCTGCTGGCCATCGGCTGGCTGAGCGTAGCGCTCGGGGTGATCGGCATTTTCCTGCCGGTATTGCCAACGACCCCCTTTCTCCTGCTGGCTGCCGCCTGCTTCGCTCGAAGCTCCCCGCGTTTCTATCACTGGCTGGTGGAACACCCGCGCCTGGGCCCCTGGATCCATGATTACCTGGACGGCAATGGCATCCCGCTCAAGGGCAAGGTCTACGCCATCGGCTTGATGTGGCTGAGCATCACCGTGTCCTGCTACCTGGTGCCGTTGCCGTGGGCACGCGGGTTCATGCTGACCAGTGCGGTGCTGGTGACGATTTATATCCTGCGCCAGAAAACCCTGCCCCCTCGCTGAGCCGCGACATCAGGTCGCGCTCAGACCTTGGTCGACACTGACTAACCCCAAGCATCATGCGAGACTGTCCGACCGGGCCCGCACCGCCCGGGTGTCCCTATGCTCGGAGTTACCATGACGCTGTCCAGCGGGCTGATCGCCGCCGTTGCCCTGGCCTATATGGCCATTATGTTTGCCATCGCCTTTTACGGTGACCGCCGCCATGCGCCGCTGCCGCCGCGTGTGCGTGCGTGGGTGTATAGCTTGTCGCTGGCAGTGTATTGCACCAGCTGGACGTTCTTCGGCGCGGTGGGCCAGGCTGCCGAACAGCTGTGGGCATTCTTGCCGATCTACCTGGGGCCGGTGCTGTTGCTGGTGCTGGCGCCCTGGGTGCTGCAGAAGATGATTCTGATCAGCAAGCAGGAAAACATCACCTCCATCGCCGACTTTATCGCCGCACGCTACGGCAAATCCCAGTCCCTGGCGGTGGTGGTCGCGTTGATCTGCCTGGTCGGCGTATTGCCTTACATCGCCCTGCAGCTCAAAGGCATCGTGCTCGGTGTGAACCTGTTGATCGGCTCCGGGCCCGACACCACGGGCTCGCGGGCCCAGGACACCGCCTTGGTGGTGTCGCTGGTGCTGGCGCTGTTCACCATCGTATTCGGTACCCGCAACCTCGACGCCACCGAACACCACCGGGGCATGGTCCTGGCGATTGCCTTTGAATCGCTGGTCAAGCTGTTCGCGTTTCTGGCGGTCGGCGCGTTTGTAACCTACGGGCTGTACGACGGTTTCGGCGACCTGTTCAGCCAGGCGATGCTCGCACCACGCCTGGAGGAATACTGGAAGGAGACCATCAACTGGCCGTCGATGGTGGTGCAGACCGGCGTCGCGATGATGGCGATCATCTGCCTGCCCCGGCAATTTCATGTGACGGTGGTGGAGAATATCGACCCGCAGGACTTGCGCCTGGCCAAGTGGGTGTTCCCCGCTTATTTGATCCTTGCAGCGCTGTTCGTGATCCCCATCGCCCTCGGCGGCAAGATGCTGTTGCCAGGCTCGGTGCTGCCCGATTCCTACGTGATCAGCCTGCCGATGGCCGAAGCCCACCCGGCCCTCGCCGTACTGGCCTTTATCGGCGGCGCCTCGGCGGCCACCGGCATGGTGATCGTGGCCAGCATTGCCTTGTCGACCATGGTCTCCAACGACATGCTGCTGCCCTGGCTGTTGCGCCGCTCCAGCGCCGAACGGCCCTTCGAAGTGTTCCGCCACTGGATGCTGTCGGTGCGCCGGGTCAGCATTGTGATCATCCTGCTGCTGGCCTATGTGAGTTACCGACTGCTGGGTTCCACCGCGAGCCTGGCGACCATCGGCCAGATCGCGTTTGCCGCCGTGACCCAGCTGGCCCCGGCGATGCTCGGCGCGCTGTACTGGAAACAGGCCAACCGGCGCGGGGTATTTGCAGGATTGGCGGCGGGTACGTTCCTGTGGTTCTACACCCTGGTCCTACCGGTTACCGCGAAAAGCCTGGGCTGGTCGCTGAGCCTTTTCCCCGGCCTGACCTGGATGCACTCGCATCCCTTCGGCTTTTCCGTGACCTCGCTGACCTTGGGCACCGTGTTCTCCCTGGCGGGTAATTTCACGTTGTTTGTATGGGTGTCGATGCTGTCGCGCACGCGGGTCTCCGAGCATTGGCAGGCCGGGCGCTTTATCGGTCAGGAAATCAGCCAGCGCGCCAGCGCCCGTTCCATGCTGTCGGTACAGATCAGCGACCTGCTCAGCCTGTCAGCGCGCTTTGTCGGTGAAGAACGGGCCCAGCAGAGCTTTATCCGGTTTGCCTATCGCCAGGGCAAAGGCTTCAACCCCAACCAGAATGCCGACAACGACTGGATCGCCCACACCGAGCGTTTGCTGGCCGGCGTACTCGGCGCGTCGTCCACGCGCGCCGTGGTCAAAGCCGCCATTGAAGGGCGGGACATGCAGCTGGAGGACGTGGTACGGATCGCCGACGAAGCGTCCGAGGTGCTGCAATTCAACCGCGCCCTGCTGCAGGGTGCGATCGAAAACATCACCCAGGGCATCAGCGTGGTGGATCAGTCGCTCAAGCTGGTGGCCTGGAACCGGCGCTACCTGGAACTGTTCAACTACCCCGACGGCTTGATCAGTGTCGGTCGGCCGATTGCCGACATCATCCGCTACAACGCCGAGCGCGGCCTGTGCGGCCCCGGTGAGGCACAAGTGCATGTGGCGCGACGCCTGCACTGGATGCGCCAGGGCCGTGCGCACACGTCAGAGCGGCTGTTTCCCAATGGACGGGTAATCGAATTGATCGGCAACCCGATGCCAGGCGGCGGGTTTGTCATGAGTTTCACTGACATTACCGCGTTCCGCGAAGCCGAACAGGCGCTGACCGAGGCCAACGAAGGCCTGGAGCAACGAGTGACCGAGCGCACCCATGAACTGTCGCAGCTCAACGTCGCGTTGACCGAGGCCAAGGGCGTGGCCGAATCCGCCAGCCAGTCGAAGACCCGCTTTCTGGCGGCCGTCAGCCACGACTTGATGCAACCGCTGAACGCCGCACGCCTGTTCTCCGCCGCCCTGTCCCATCAGCATGAAGGCCTTTCCGGCGAAGCCCGGCAACTGGTGCAGCACCTGGACAGTTCGTTGCGCTCGGCCGAGGATCTGATCAGCGACTTGCTGGATATCTCGCGCCTGGAAAACGGCAAGATCAATCCACAACGCCAGCCGTTCGTCCTCAACGAGTTATTCGACACCCTGGGCGCCGAATTCAAGGCATTGGCCCAGGAGCAAGGCTTGCGCTTTCGTTTGCGCGGCAGTCGCCTGCGGGTGGACAGCGACATCAAGTTGCTGCGGCGGATCCTGCAGAATTTCCTGACCAACGCCTTTCGTTATGCCGACGGGCCGGTACTGCTGGGCGTACGTCGCCGCCAGGGCCAGTTGTGCCTGGAAGTCTGGGACCGTGGCCCAGGCATCCCGCTGGATAAACAGAAAGTGATTTTCGAAGAATTCAAACGCCTGGACAGTCACCAGACCCGCGCCGAAAAGGGCCTGGGCCTGGGCCTGGCGATTGCCGACGGCCTGTGCCGCGTGCTGGGCCATCGCCTGAGCGTACGCTCGTGGCCGGGCAAGGGCAGCGTGTTCAGTGTGCGTGTGCCGTTGGCGCGTAACCAGACCGCGGCACCGGTCAAGGCCGCGCAGGAAAATGGCCTGCCACTCAGCGGCGCGCACATACTGTGCGTGGATAACGAAGAAAGCATCCTGATCGGCATGCGCAGCTTGCTGACACGCTGGGGTTGCGAGGTGTGGACCGCTACTGACCAGGCGCAATGCGCCGCCCTGCTGGCTGAAGGCATGCGCCCGCAACTCGCGTTGGTGGATTACCACCTGGACCACGGCGAGACCGGTACCGAGCTGATGGGCTGGCTGCGCGCCGAATTGGCCGAGCCGATTCCCGGCGTGGTCATCAGTGCCGATGGCCGTGCGGAGATGGTGGCGAAAGTGCATGCGGCGGGGCTGGATTACCTGGCCAAGCCGGTGAAACCGGCGGCGTTGCGGGCGCTGTTAAGTCGGCATTTGCCCCTTTAATTCAAGTGTACTCCGTACAATGTGGGAGGGGGCTTGCCCCCGATAGCGGTGCATCAACCAATAGATCTGGCGACTGACACTCCGCAATCGGGGGCAAGCCCCCTCCCACATTTGGCCTGTGTTTTACTCAGGAAGATGCGCTACACCGTCAGCATCCGTCATCGCGCGCTCGAGCAGATCCGCCGGCAGGCTCTTGCTCGCTCGGGCGCCGAGCAGTCTCAACTGCTCGGTGCGACTGACCAGATTCCCGCGTCCGTCTGTCAGCTTGTTGCGCGCTGCGCTGTAAGCCTTATCCAGCTGTTGCAGACGATTACCCACTTCGTCCAGATCCTGGATAAACAGCACGAACTTGTCATACAGCCAACCGGCGCGCTCGGCGATTTCCCGTGCGTTCTGGCTCTGACGCTCCTGCTTCCACAAGCTGTCGATCACCCGCAGGGTGGCCAGCAAGGTGGTCGGGCTGACAATCACGATATGGCGGTCAAAGGCTTCCTGGAACAGGTTCGGCTCGGCTTGCAGCGCTGCGGAAAACGCCGCTTCGATCGGCACGAACAACAGCACGAAATCCAGACTGTGCAAGCCTTCCAGGCGCTTGTAATCCTTGCCGGCCAAGCCCTTGACGTGATTGCGCAAGGACAGCACATGCTGTTTCAACGCCGCCTGGCCAATCACCTCGTCATCCGCCGCAACGTACTGCTGGTAGGCGGTCAGGCTGACCTTGGAGTCCACCACCACCTGCTTGTCGCCCGGCAACATGATCAGCACGTCCGGCTGGAAACGTTCGCCATCCGGGCCCTTGAGACTGACCTGGGTCTGATACTCGCGACCTTTTTCCAGCCCCGCATGTTCCAGCACCCGCTCGAGGATCAGCTCGCCCCAGTTACCCTGGGTTTTCTGGCCTTTAAGGGCGCGGGTCAGGTTGGTGGCTTCGTCCGACAGGCGCAGGTTCAATTGCTGCAGGCGTTCAAGCTCCTTGGCCAGGGAAAAGCGTTCGCGGGCTTCGTTCTGGTAGCTTTCTTCAACGCGCTTCTCGAAGGACTGGATGCGTTCCTTGAGCGGGTCGAGTAACTGCCCGAGACGCTCCTGGCTGGTCTCGGCAAAGCGTTGTTCGCGCTCGTCGAAAATCTTCCCCGCGAGTTCGGCGAACTGCGCGCGCAGCTCATCGCGGGAACCTTGCAGGTCGGCGAGACGTTGTTGATGGCTGTCCTGCTGTTCCCGCAGCTCGGCGCGCAGGGCCGCGGCCAGGGCGTCAAGGCGGCGCAGTTCGGTTTCCTTGGCGCTGCGGTCGATATTCCAGGCGTGGGCGGCGTCGCGGGCGTTATCGCGGTCGATCTGCAACAGCTCGACTTCGCGGCGTACCGCAGCCAGGTCGGCCTGCTTGGCGGCGTTGGCCTGGCTCAGATCGCTGATCTCGTCGCGGCTGGCGTCCAACTGCGCGGCAAGCCCTTCCTGGGCCAGTTGCGCGATGGCCAGGCGCTCTTCCAGCAACTCCCAGCCGGTGGTGCGCGCGGTCAGCCGCCGTTGAAGCTGCCAGCACCACGCCAGTAACGGCAGGGCTGCGCCCGCAAGGCCGAGGGCGACACTGGTCCAGTCGAACACCATAGTCATTTCTGCCTTCACCCAAAAACAGCAAGGTTAACCAAGCAAGGCACGGGAGGACAGCTCAGTCTTCGACCTGGCCCAATTCGCGCTGGGCGCGGCGATCACCGGCACGGGCCGCCGAACGCAGCAGGTCCTGGCCGATACGCCGGTCGCGGGCATTTCCGCATTCACGGCACATCAGTTGGCCCAGGCGGCTCTGTGCGGCCACCACGCCTTCACGGGCAGGCTGCTTGAGCAGACGGCCGGCCAAGTGCTTGATGTTGGTACTCTGCCCCAGGCGTGGGCTGTCGAGCAGCCACAAGGCGACTTTCAACGAGAAGCGCTTGGGCGCGGTAACAGTTTGGGGAGTGTCGGTAACAGAAGGTGATACTGAGCGAAACTTCATAAAGCACTGTGGGGCAGACCGGAAGGCGCGCCACTCTACTCTTTTTTTCGTACAGGTAAAGCTGAAAAAACGCTGCACGCCCGTTCTAGAGCAAGCGCTTGGGACAATCCACAGAAGCTGTGGATAACTCAGTGGACAACCCCGCTTTAACTCGCGCAAAGCCCCATGGAACGGGGGCCGCAGTCAAACTGACGATTTTTTCACCAATAAAAAAAAGCCAGATTTTTCATTGACTTAAATTTTGATTGCAGGCAAATGAGCGGGCTCCAGGGCCGCTGCCCCTGAAGTTACACAAGCTGCGACAAATGTGCACAACTACCCAGTCAATGGTTATATCGCGGGCCTTTTTGCTCCAACAGGCCGGGAAAATGTTACTGCCTGCAGGCCTGGGGACTTTTCAAAGCGGTCGCCGCTCGCCACACTTCTCCACCGACAACGCAACCGTGCAGGGCCGATGAAAGGAATTCTGTTATTCGCCACGTTGCTGCTGGCCATTTGTGCGACATCCCTGGCCATCAATGCGCTGTTACCGTCCCCGGACGGCGCGCTGTTTGCCATCGCTATCCTGGTATCCGCCGCTCTGACCGCGTCAAGTCTGTGCATCGAACTGGGAGAAGGCGGGATCGGCGACATGCGTGATGTCATTCGGGTCATCGAGACCGGCAAGTCCTTGAGGCTGACCCTCGCCGCCTACGCACTCGGTTGTACGTTGGCCGCGTCGATCACCGTGCTGGTCTATCGCGGGCTGCTGGGGGGTTGATCGGGATTTTTTTACGGGACCCCTTCCCTTCCCTGTTTCGATCCGTTACTATCCGCGGCGTTAGTACCAAGCTGAAAGTCAATTCTGGTCGAACATATCCCTGAATCACATGGGATCGACCACCTCGATGGTTTCCAGGTATCACTTGCGACGACACGGCCTTTGAACAAGCAAAGGGTGTCGCGAAGTCTCCATACTCTGACCGAACCAACCTGCAAATTGATCAGGATCTTCACCCGGGGCCCAGAACCTTTGCCCCTGTTGTGTTGCCTGCCCTCCTAAGTACCTACCTGCCAGCCCAAGCGCGCCTCATTCAATAGCGCTTCAAACTGGCTGCTTTGTTCCAGTCGGGTTCTTCGTTTGATCAATGGTGATCAACGTCACTGGAACGTTTTAATACGGCATGGTTCTTATCTGTGTCATTTGTAGGAACACCCATAATATGAACGCTCAAATCCATACTCAGGATGCCATTCGCACCCTCACCAACGCTTTTGCCCCAATGAACTGCCTGATCATGGCCGCTCGCAAAGGCTGCTTCAGCTTCACCCTGGTCAACGAACATGGCATCGCTCGTCACAGCGAACGCCTGTACCCCGATCAATACTCCAGCGCAGAACCGCTGCAGGCCGTGATCGAGCGTACCCGTCAGGCATTGATTGCCTGATCGACCCGAGTCGCTGAAACACAAAAACCCTGTCTGAAAAACAGGGTTTTTTATTGCCTGCATTCAGCCAAAGAATTCTTACTAATCACAAATAGATATAAACGTTATAACCAGTTGAAGAAGATGTTTTAAAAACAGTCCTTTACAGGATGAATATGACACTACACTTCAACTCAAGCGGCATGATCCGCTTGCGACGGGCCTGAGATCCGATTCACCGCTGCCAAGCCCGCCTTCTCCGGCCCGTCATTCATTAAAAATATTTCACCCTCAATGACGTTTGCGAGATTTCTCCCAGGCCCGGCAAACCTGTGTCTGTCCCATGAAATACGCGACCTGCTGACCGGGCAATTTGCAAGATTCGCCAAAAAACCGCAAATCTGGTCGGATTGTCCTACAAAACCGCTCTATCTCCTGCATTACAGCCTATAGCGCGATGTGAAATTTATTGATACTTTCCGCAGCGGTGATCACACGGAGTTCTAATAATGAAAAAAGTAATGCTCAAGACCACACTTAGCCTCGCCGTTGCCATGGCCTCCTCCCAACTGTTCGCCAGCGGCTTCGCCCTGAACGAACAGAGCGTCAGCGGAATGGGTACTGGTTTCGCAGGTCGCTCTTCTTCTGCCGATGATGCAAGCACTGTGTATGGCAACCCTGCCGGCATGGCTCGCCTGAACGGCCAGCAGGTGACCGGCGGTGTCGCGGCCATCGATGCGTCCACTGACCTGAGCAATACCAGCGGTCGCTCCAGTGGCAGCAACAAGGGCGATATGGTGCCGTTCACCGCCGTCCCTTTCGGTTTCTACACCAATAAACTCAACGATCAGTGGGCTGTGGGTTTCGGCGTCTATGCGCCGTTCGGCCTGGTGACCGACTACGAAAGCGGCTTCCAGGGCCGTGGCTTCGGCAGCAAGAGCGAAGTGAAAGTCATCACTTTGCAACCGACTGTCAGCTACGCCTTCAACGATCGCGTTTCCGTGGGTTTTGGCCCGACCATCAACCGCATTGCCGGTACCCTGGAATCGGACCTGACGCTGAACCCTCGCGCCCCCGACACCAACATCAAGATCAAGGGTGACGACACCGCGCTGGGCTTCAACATCGGCGTGCTGGTACAAGCCACCGATACCACCCGCGTCGGCCTGACCTACCACTCCAAGGTCAGCTACAAGCTGGACGGCCACACCGAAGTCACCGCACCGACCGCGACTTCGCCGTTCCTGCGCAGCAATCGCTACGACGCCTCGCTGAAGATCGACACGCCTGAGTCCTACGACCTGTCGGTGACCCAGGACCTGACCGATGCGTGGAAGCTCTACGCCGGTGCAACCTGGACCCGCTGGAGCCGCCTGAAAGATATCACCGTCAAGAACGAAGGCGTGACTGCCGCAGCGGGTGGCGCGCTGGCCCCCGGCCTGGTCGGCACCATCAAGGAAGACCAGAACTGGCACGACACCTGGGCGTACGCCGTGGGTACTTCGTATCAGCTGACCAAGCAGGTGGTACTGCGTACCGGCCTGACGTTCGACCAGTCGCCGACCAACAACACGGATCGCTCGCCGCGCATTCCTACCGGCGACCGCACCATCTTCAGTCTGGGCCTGGGCTACGAGGTCATGCCGAACATGACCATCGACGTGGCTTACTCCTACCTGAAGGAAGAGGACGTCAAGGTTGCACGCGCCAACCAGCTGGCCAGCTACAACGCCAAGTATGAGAACAGTGCCAACGGTTTCGGCCTGGGCATGACCTACCGCTTCTGATTCATCGCGGTATAAAAAAGCCCCGCCTCCTGCAAAGGAGGCGGGGCTTTTTAATGGACGATCCTGTATCAGGGCTTGGAAGCGATCGCCTGCTCCACCGCCTTGATCAGCTCGGGACTGTCAGGCTTGGTCAGGCTGGAAAAATTGGCAATCACCTTGCCTTGGCGATCCACCACGTACTTGTAGAAATTCCACTTCGGCGGCGTGTCGGTCTGCTGCGCCAGGCTCTTGAACAGGTGCACCGCGTCCGGCCCCTTGACCTTCTGCGGCTCGGTCATGGTGAAGGTCACGCCGTAATTGACGTAGCAGACCTTGGCGGTTTCCTCGCCGGTCTTGGCCTCCTGCTTGAAGTCGTCGGAAGGCACGCCAATCACCTCCAGTCCTTCGTCCTTATAACGCTGATACAAGGCTTCAAGGCCTTTGAATTGGGGAGCGAAGCCGCAGAAGCTCGCCGTATTGACGATCACCAAAGGCTTGCCTGCAAAACGCTGGCACAGGTCAATGGATTCCTTGGCCCGCAGCTTGGGCAATTGGCCCTCCAGCAACGGCGGGCATCCGGCGGCCAGGGCCACACTGCCAGCAGCCATCAGGACGGGTACAGCGAGCCAGCGCATCAACATATCAAAGGTCCTTGATTCGGTTCAGACAATGAACTTAACAGATCGCCATGCCCAACTGCATCAACGCCAGGCCGCCTTGCTGCCAGCCCCACCAGGCCAGCAGCAACACCACCAGCGCCACCGCCAGGATCACGCACCGCAATGCTGCACTCATGCCGCCTCCATTTGCGCCTGAATGCGCGCCACCGGCCGCTCACGCACCGGCCAGTTCAGGGCCGCCGCGAGCAGGCTGAGCAAAATTGCCACCTGCCAGATCAAGTCATAGCTACCGGTTCGATCATAGACCACCCCGCCCAACCAGCCACCGAGAAACGAGCCGAGTTGATGGAACAGGAACACAATCCCACCCAGCATCGAAAGGTTTCGCACGCCAAACAAGGTGGCAACCGTGCCGTTGGTCAGAGGTACGGTGGACAACCAGAGGAAGCCCATGGCCATACCAAACAGGTAAGCCGTGACTTCGGTGACCGGCGCCCACAGGAACAGCCCGATCACCACCGCACGCAGCAGGTACAAACCGGTGAGCAAACGCGGCTTGGACATGCGCCCACCCAGCCAGCCGGCGGTGTAGGTGCCGAACACATTGAACAGGCCGATCAAGGCCAGCACCGTGGTGCCCACCGTGGCCGGCAGATGCTGGTCCACCAGGTACGCCGGCAGATGCACGCCGATAAACACCACCTGGAATCCGCAGACGAAAAAGCCGAAGGCCAGCAGCCAGAACCCGGAGTGGGAGCACGCCTCCTTCAACGCTTCGCGCAGGGTTTGTTGACCGAGCGTCACCGGTAGCGGTTTGTCCTTGAGCATGGCCACCAGCGGCAGGATCAACGCCACCATCAAGCCCAGTGCCAGCAGCGCCGCCGACCAGCCCAGCCAACCAATCAAGCCGAGGGTGCCAGGCACCATGGCGAACTGGCCAAAGGAGCCGGCGGCGCTGGCGATGCCCATGGCCATGCTGCGTTTCTCCGGTGCTACGGCGCGGCCGACCACGCCGAGAATCACTGAAAACGACGTGCCGGACAGGCCGATGCCAATCAGCAACCCGGCACTCAGGGACAATGACCACGCCGAGTCCGACATGCCCATCAGCACCAGGCCCACGGCGTACAACACGCCGCCGACGAACACCGCCCTGGTCGCGCCGAAGCGGTCGGCCAAGGCCCCGGTGAACGGCTGTGCCAGGCCCCAGATCAGGTTCTGCAAGGCAATGGCAAAAGCGAACGTCTCACGCCCCCAGCCGAATTCGCTGCTCATCGGCGCCAGGAACAGCCCAAAGCCGTGCCGCACGCCCAACGACAACGCCAGGATCAGCGCACTCCCCAAAAGAACCCAGCCACTGGTGCGCCACATCGAGGTCATTTCTTATTCTCCGTCGCGGGTATATACCCGCTTGTAGTCAAACAAACCGCCGTTCAGGCAAGTTCATCCAGCAAGGCCAACAGGGTTTCGCGCTTTTGCGCGCCAAGCTGATCGATCAATTTCTGTTGCGCCGCTTCCCATGCCGGCAGGGCCGCCGCCAACCGCTGCTGGCCCGCCTCGGTCAATACCACCAGGCGATTGCGCAGGTCATCACCCTCGACCAACCGCACCAGGCCGTCACCTTCCAGGACGCGCAGATTGCGCCCCAGGGTGCTGCGGTCCAGGCCCATGGCTTCGGCCAGGCTGGAAATACTCGGCTGATCGAGACGTTGCAGGTTGCACAGCAAGGAATACTGCGCAACGTTGATCCCGAAGCCGTCGAGGGCGCCGTCGTAATGCCGGCTGACGCCACGGGCGGCGCGTCGCAGGTTGGTGCATAGACATTGGGAGGCAAGCATGGAGCGTGTATATACCCGGAGTTGTGCAAATGCAAGAAAGTGTTACAACGCCAGTCCAATCAGCACCGCCGTTTCCAGCAGTTCCAGCAGTGCGCCGGCAGTATCCCCGGTGGTACCACCGAGGCGCTTGACCATCACCTGGCGCAACCCGATAAAACACACTGCGGCAAGCAATACCGCCAGCCCCCCGTTGAACCCGCCGATCAGGATGCAGGCCAGTCCACTGAGGATCAGCACCTGCTGGCCGACAACCCTGGGCAGATGATCCGACAGCGCCTGACCCAATCCACCCGCGCGCACATAACGCGTAGTGAGAAACAGCGCCAGCATCGACGCCCGGCCGATCAGCGGCGCGAGAATCAGCGCAGCGCCATTGTGCTGCTCGATCAGCGTCACCAGCGCGGTGAACTTGAGCAGCAGCACCAGGCCCAGGGTGACCACGGCAATGGGCCCGCTGCGTGGGTCCTTCATGATGGTGAGGGTGCGTTCACGGTCGCCAAAACCACCCAGCCAAGCGTCGGCACTGTCGGCCAGGCCGTCCAGGTGCAGGCCGCCGCTGAGCAGCACCCAGGCGCTCAGCAGCAGCGCGGCGTGCAGCAACAGTGGCGTGCCCGTCAACAACGCGTTCAGGCCCCACAGCAGCAGGCCGAACAGCACGCCCACCAGCGGATAAAACAGCAACGAACGCCCCAGTTCCTGCGGTTGCGGCATGCCCGGCAGGCGAATCGGCAGGCTGCTCAGGAACTGCAGGGCGATCCAGAACGGCAGCATGGTCAGCCTCCTTCCTTCAACGTGCCATCGGTCGCGACTTGCAAGTTGAACAGCCCGCCATGGCCGACTTCGACATTCAGCAATTGTTCACGGGGCAAGCCGCGCGCGCGCGCCAACAGCAGCCGCATCACCCCACCGTGGCTGATCAACAGCACACGCTCACCGGCATGGGCCTGGCGCAGACGTGAGACAGCACCAAGCACCCGCTCGGAGAACGCGCCCACCGGCTCACCTTGCGGCGGCGTAAAACTGTAGGGGTCCGCCCAGAACAAGCCCAGGCCCTCGGCATCGGTTTCCATCAACGCCGCCGCGCTCTGCCCTTCCCAGGCGCCGAAGTGCAGCTCCTGCAGGTCTTTTTCCAGGCTGACCGGAAGGTTGAGACGCTCGCCCAGCTCCTGGGCAAAGCGCGCGCAGCGTTGCAGCGGCGAACTGATCAGCCGGTCCCACGGCCCCCGCCCGGCGACTGCGGCGCGCATCTGTTCCCAGCCTTTGGCCGTCAGGGCGTCATCCAGGCTACCGCGCAGGCCGCCGCCCAGTTCGGTTTCGCCATGGCGCAGCACATCCAGGTGCAACGTCATGCGGGGCGGTCCGCCACGGCCGCTTCGGCGAAGGTCGCCATCTGCCCGTGCAGTGCACAGGCCAGGCGCAACAGCGGTACCGCCAACGCTGCGCCGCTGCCTTCGCCCAGGCGCAGGCCCAGCTCGAGCAGAGGCTGCGCGTCAAGGCTGTGCAGCACGTGACGATGGCCCGGCTCGGCGCCACGGTGGCCGAACACCAGCCACTCGCGGCAGGCCGGGCTCAGGCGCGTGGCGACCAGTGCGGCGACGCTGCAGATAAACCCGT
This sequence comes from Pseudomonas sp. 31 R 17, assembly GCF_900004915.1. Taxonomy (NCBI): domain Bacteria; kingdom Pseudomonadati; phylum Pseudomonadota; class Gammaproteobacteria; order Pseudomonadales; family Pseudomonadaceae; genus Pseudomonas; species Pseudomonas sp. 31 R 17. Next base: position 39,526 of record NZ_CVTN01000051.1, on the reverse strand, counting down.
CCACCAGCACCACGATGCCCGCCTGGGCGCAGGCCAGATAGGCACCGACCAGCGCGGCGATTTCAAAGCCCCCCAGGTTGAACAGCGTCTGCAGCGCGTCGTCGCGCTGGGCCCCGTGCAGTGTCAGGCCGCGCTCGATGACCGCCACCTTATGACTGACACCCTGGGCATTCAAACCCGTGCCCGGCCCGGTCAGGTCACTCACCGGGCAATCGAGCAGCGCACAGGCCAACGCACTGGCGGCGGTGGTGTTGCCGATGCCCATCTCGCCACCGATAAACAGCTGTGCGCCGCTTTCCATGGCGCGGTGTGCGCTGTCTCGCCCGGCCTGCAGGGCCTGATTGCCCTGAGCCTGGGTCATCGCCGGGCCGTTGACGAAGTTGGCCGTGCCCGCGCCGATATTCAGGTGACGCACGCCGGGCAACGCCAGGGAGGGCGTCACCGTGCCGAGATCGACCACCTCCAACTGCGCATCCAGTTGCCGGGCCAACACGCTGATGGCCGCGCCACCGGTGACAAAGTTGTGCAACATCTGCCCGGTCACTTCCTGGGGAAACGCCGACACGCCTTCCGCGACCACGCCGTGGTCGCCGGCAAAAATCGCGATCCACAGTTGATCCACCGAGGGCTTGACCCGGCCCTGCAACCCGGCCAATTGCACCGCCAGCGCTTCCAACTGGCCGAGGGAACCGGCGGGCTTGGTCAACTGCTGCTGACGGTCCCGCGCCTGTTTCTGCGCAGAAGCATCGATGGCCTTGCAGGGGTTGAGCCACCAGGAATCGGTCATAACGCAGTACCTTTCAAAGTCAGAGGCAGGCCGGCCACCGTCAGCACCACACGCTGACACCGCTCGGCCAAGGCTTGATGCAGCCAACCGGCTTCATCCACATAACGGCGAGTCAATTCGCCCAGCGGCACGACACCCAATCCGGTCTCGTTGCTGACAAAAATGATTTCACCCGGCAGCGACGCCAGGGTTTGCAGCAACTGATCGCGCTCGAACGCCAGGCGCTCGGCATCCTCAAGCATCAACAGATTGGTCAGCCACAAAGTCAGGCAGTCGACCAACAGACAATGGCCGGCAGCGGCGTTTTCGCGCAACACACGCGCCAGCTCGACGGGTTCTTCGATCAAGCCCCAGTGATCTGGGCGCCGTTCGCGATGCAAGGCAACGCGCTGATTCATTTCACCGTCCAGCGGTTGGCTGGTGGCGATATAAATCACGGACAGCCCGCTGTCGCCGGCGAGCTTTTCAGCAAGACGACTCTTACCTGAGCGAGCGCCGCCAAGAATCAATTGATGCATGAACACATACCTTCCAAGGCCCGCGCCACCGAACAATGTGGGAGGGGGGGTGCGACGATTCGACTTGCCCCCGATGAGGGAGTAACAGTGAAAACTTCGATTACTGACCCACCGCTATCGGGGGCAAGCCCCCTCCCACATTTAGTCCGCGGCTGCCTAGACAACTCTGTAGCGCCCACCCGTAACCACGATGCGCAGCGAGTCGCTTTTGATCTTGGGCGCCCCCGTTAAACCACGCTGGCCGAACGCAGGCTTGAATCCGTGGGCAACCCGGCAGGACGCCGGGTTAGCCGCCCCGCGCCATGGATGGCGCGTG
>NZ_CVTN01000051.1:21954-37855 GCF_900004915.1 Pseudomonas sp. 31 R 17 | reverse complement strand
GGTGCCGAGTGGTGGGGCAAGAGCGTTTTGCTTACTTTTGCGCTTTTCAAAAGTGAGCCGCCGTAAGGGCGGAACCCTAAGTGGCCGTTACCGCGGAAACGGATATGTACTCGGTCCAATCCAACATCCTGGTCGGCCCAGAGGCCGCCATCGGGGGCAAGCCCCCTCCCACATTCTGTCCGCGTACACACCGTCAAAGCCCGCACAGTCTGCGCAACAAGTCCGTATCCAGATGGTGCTCCACCAAATCCGCCAACCGCTCGATATCCCGCTCACGCAGCGCGTGATAATCCACCTCCTGCACCTCCTGCAACCCCGCCCAGCGCAACAACGCACTGCACGCGGCCGGGGTTTCAAACAGGCCATGCAGGTACGTCCCGAGAATCTGCCCATCGGCACTCTGCGCACCGTCACTGCGCCCATCATCAAGCCGCACAGCGGCATTCGACAGCGCCCCGCCGCTCGTCACCCCCGCATGGATCTCATACCCACTGACCTCGGCATCCTCCAGCAGCAACCGTCCGCGCACATTGCGCAGCTGCTTCTCCTGCGCAAGCGTGGTACTGAACGCCAGCAGCCCCAACCCGTCGCTGGAGCCGGCGGCTCCTTCCAGACCGAGCGGGTCGTGCACCTGCTCGCCGAGCATCTGCAACCCGCCACAAATGCCCAGCAGCTTGCCGCCATAACGCAAATGCCGCGCCACGGCCATGTCCCAGCCATTGGCACGCAAATATGCCAGATCACTGCGCACGCTTTTAGAGCCCGGCAGGATGATCAAGTCGGCTGCGGGGATCGGCTGACCCGGCCCGACGAATTGCAGGTCCACCTGGGGATGCAGGCGCAGCGGGTCGAAATCCGTGTGGTTGCTGATGCGCGGCAGCACCGGCACCACCACCTTGAGCACCTGGGCGGCCTTGTCGATCTGGCGCTGATCGATACCGTCCTCGGCCTCCAGGTGCAGGTCCATCACATAGGGCAGCACGCCCACCACCGGCTTGCCGGTGCGCGCCTCCAGCCAATCGAGCCCCGGTTGCAGCAGCGCGATATCACCGCGAAAACGGTTGATGATGAACCCCTGAACCCGCGCCTGCTCGCTGGGGGACAACAACTCCAGGGTGCCGACCAGATGGGCGAACACCCCGCCGCGATTGATATCGGCGATCAACAGCACCGGGCAGTCCACGGCCTCGGCGAAGCCCATATTGGCGATGTCATTGGCGCGCAGGTTTATTTCGGCCGGCGAGCCCGCGCCTTCGACCATGACCACCGCATAGGCCTGGCTCAACCGGGTGTGGGAGGCCAGCACCGCCTGCATCGCGATGGCCTTGTAGTCGTGGTAGGCGACCGCGTTCATGCTGGTCACGGCGCGGCCATGGATGATCACTTGGGAACCGGTGTCGCTGTTGGGCTTGAGCAACACCGGGTTCATGTCGGTGTGGGGCGCCAGGTGGGCGGCCTGAGCCTGCACGGCCTGGGCGCGGCCGATCTCGCCGCCTTCGGCGGTCACCGCGCTGTTGAGCGCCATGTTCTGTGGCTTGAACGGTGCGACCGGAACCCCCTGGCGCACCAGCCAGCGACACAGCGCGGTCACCAGCGTGCTTTTGCCGGCGTCGGAGGTAGTGCCCTGAACCATCAGCGTGGTCATGTCACTTCCTTATAGGCGACCAGGGCCGTCTCGAGGCGCTGCCAATCGGCCTCGCTGTCGGGCAGGCCGAAACGCACGCTGCTGTTGTGCACGAACAGGCGCAGCAGGATGCCGCGCTGGGCCATGAATTCGTACAAGCGTTCGGCGTGCGGTGTGATCAGCCACTGGAACAGGGCGCAGCCCCCGTGGGGTTCAAAACCCTGGCGCTGCAGCAGGTCGAACAAGCGCTGGCCGGCCTCCAGGCAACGGGTGCGCTGGCGAACGTGCCCGGCGCTGTCGCTCAGGCAATGCTGGCCAATCACCCGGGTCGGCCCGCTGACCGCCCATGGCCCGACCTGTTCGGCCAACAGCCTGAGCAACTTGCGCTCGGCCAGCACAAAGCCCAGGCGCACCCCGGCCAGGCCGAAGAACTTGCCGAATGAGCGCAACACGATCAAGCCGACCTGATGGGTGTGGCTGGCCAGGCTCAAGTGCGGGGTAACATCCATGAAGGCCTCGTCCACCACCAGCCAGCCACCGCGCTGGGCCAGCCGCGCGTGCCAGTCGAGCAGGCGCTCAGGGGCCAGGTTCAAGCCGGTGGGGTTATTGGGGTTGACCACCACCAGCACGTCGAGGCCGTCGAGAAAGAAGTCGACTTCCTGCTCCTGCACTTCGCGTACGACATAGCCGGCACGCCGCCAGGCCTCGGCGTGCTCGGCATAACACGGCGACAGCACCCCGACCTTGCCCGAACGGCGCAGGCGCGGCAGTAACTGGATCGCGGCCTGGGAGCCTGGCACCGGCAACGCTTGGGCGGCGCCGTAGTAGTCGCTGGCCACTTTCTCCAGGCCGTCATCGGCTTCGGGTAACCGCGCCCAGGCGCGCACAGGAATCTCCGGGATCGGCCACGGCCAGGGCGCCAGGCCAGTGGACAAATCGAGCCAATCCGCTTCGGCAATCCCGTATTCAATTGCGGCCTTACGCAGCCGACCACCATGTTCAAGCATAAAATTGCGCCCCCGCGCACAGGATCAGCAGCCACAACCATACGCCGCGCTGCACCAGTTGCCAGCCGCGGTCGATGGCGTCAGCGTCGGCCGGCGGGCCTTCGCCCAACGGCGGGCGCTGGTGCACCTCGCCGTGATAGATCGCCGCGCCGCCCAGTTCCACGCCCAACGCGCCGGCACCGGCGGCCATCACCGGTCCGGCGTTGGGGCTGTCCCAGGTCGGCCCCTGGGTGCGCCAGCATCTGAGCGCCAGCCGCGTCTTGCCCAGCAGCGCGTAGGTTAATGCCACCAGACGTGCAGGAATATAGTTGAGCCCATCGTCGATCTTCGCCGCGGCCCAGCCGAAGCGCTCAAAGCGTTCGTTGCGATAGCCCCACATGGCGTCAAGGGTGTTGCTCAGGCGATAGAGCACCACGCCCGGCACGCCGGCGACCACAAACCAGAACAGTGCGGCGAACACGGCATCGCTGCCGTTTTCGAGCACCGACTCGGTGGCAGCTCGGGCAACCTCGGTGTGATCCAACTCGCTGGTCTGGCGGCTAACGAGATAGCTCACGCGTTTGCGCGCCTCTTCCAGGTCATCGCTGCGCAGGGCCTGGGCGACCGGGATCACATGCTCCCCCAGGCTGCGCATGCCGAGGGTGCAATACAGCGCCAGGATTTCCAGCACCCAACCGATATAAGGCGCCCAGGATAATGCGGTGGCGAGCAGGGTCAGCGGCACTACCGCGATAAACCACGCGGTCACGCCATGGCTGCGCCAGCCACGCCCCTCCGTGTTGAAACGCCGCTCAATACGCCCGGCAAAATTGCCGAACGCCACCAGCGGATGCCAGCGCCTGGGCTCGCCCAGCAGCGCATCCAGCGCCACGGCGGCGACACACAGCAAGGCCACACTCATTGACTCACTCCCCACAGGTTTTCATACAGCATGTCACTCAATGGCCGAGGTTCGGTCCAGCCTTCGAGTTGCAACATCGGTGCCGGATAAAACGCGGCGACCGGCCCCAGGCACAGCACCGCCAGGGGTTTGGCGCCTGCCGGCAAACCCAGCAGGTCGGCCAGGGCCTGGGGTTCGAACAACGAGACCCAGCCCATGCCCAGGCCCTCGACCCGGGCGGCCAGCCACAGGTTCTGGATCGCGCAGGACAAGGACGCCATGTCCATTTCCGGCAAGGTGCGCCGGCCGAAGATGTGCCGCTCGCGATCGTCCATCAGTGCCGCCACCAGCACCTCAGCGCAGTCGTGGATGCCTTCGACCTTGAGCTTCATGAAGTCGTCGGAACACTCGCCCAGGGCCTCGGCGGTGCGGATGCGTTCTTCTTCCACCAGTTGTTGAATCCGGCCCCGCAATTGACGGTCGCTGATGCGGATAAACCGCCACGGCTGCATCAGGCCGACGCTCGGCGCCTGGTGGGCGGCCTGGAGCAGGCGCTGCAGTAATTCAGGCGCGACGCTGCCACCGCTGAAATGGCGCATGTCGCGGCGTTCGGCGATGGCGCGGTAGACGGCTTGGCGGTCGGCCTCGGGGAAGGCGTTGTCGGTCATGGCCTCATCGGGGGCAAGCCCCCTCCCACATTGGATGGGGTTTCAACTCGGTCAATTGTGGGAGGGGCGGTGCGACGATTCGACTTGCCCCCGATAGCGGTGTCGGGACCTGGCGCAAACAAAGCGGCCACCGCCGCCGGGTTCGACGGAAAGTAAAAGTGCACATAGGAGGCCGTCATACGCCCCTGCCGGTACACCGCCTCGGCCCCGCGCCCGCCATTGGGGCTAAGCCCGCGGGCGATCGGCTCGCACTCGGTGCTGGTCAGGGAGTGGTGATAGGTATGCCCGCGCAACGTGCCTTCGGGCAGCTCCACGCTTTGCAGCGCCAGGGCCGCCAATTTCTTTTGCATCACGGCGTCGCCCTGCAGCAGGCCGAGCAGTTCGGCGCGGTTGCCGTCGACATCGGTAAGCGAGTCGAGCAGGTACAGCATGCCGCCACACTCGGCGAGCAACGGCTTGCCGGCGGCGTGATGGGCGCGGATTGCCTCAAGCATCGCGGTATTTTGCGCCAGCGCCAGGTGATGCAATTCCGGGTAGCCACCCGGCAGGTACAGGCTGTCGGCGTCAGGCAACCCATGATCGTGAAGGGGCGAGAAGAATGTGAGCTGCGCGCCCATTGCCCGCAGCAGGTCGAGGCTGGCGCCGTAGGTAAAGGCGAAGGCTTCGTCACGGGCTACCGCAATGCGCACCCCGGCGAGCAGCGGCTTGGCCGCGATAACTGCGGGCGCGGCAAACGTCACCGGCGGCGGCACGGCCACTTCGCAACTGCTGCCCAGGGCTTGGGCGGCGGCGTCCAGGCGCGCGTCGAGGTCATTCAGTTCGCTGGCCTGCACCAGGCCCAGGTGCCGGCTGGGCAGCTCTATGCCGGTTTCGCGCGACAGCGCGCCGTACCAGCGCAACCCTTCGGTCAGGCTGCCCTCCAGCAACTGCGCATGGCGCAGCGTGCCGACACGGTTGGCGAGCACGCCGGCAAAGGGCAGGTCCGGCTGGTAGCGGGCCAGGCCCAGGGCGAGCGCGCCGAAGGTCTGCGCCATGGCGGTGCCGTCGATCACGCCCAGCACCGGCACGCCGAAATGCCGCGCCAGGTCGGCGCTGGAAGGGGTGCCGTCGAACAGGCCCATCACGCCCTCGATCAGGATCAGGTCGGCCTCCCCCGCCGCTTCCCACAACAGGCGACGACTTTCCTGCTCGCCGACCATCCACATGTCCAATTGATAGACCGGCGCGCCGCTGGCGCGTTCGTGAATCATCGGGTCAAGAAAATCCGGCCCGCATTTGAATACGCGGACCTTGCGCCCCAGGTTGCGGTGCAGACGCGCCAACGCGGCGGTGACGGTGGTTTTACCCTGGCCGGACGCCGGTGCGGCGATCAATACGGCCGGGCAATGACGGGGCTGATTCAAAGTTCGACGCCTTTCTGGGCCTTGATACCGGCCTGGAACGCGTGCTTGAGCATGCCCATGTCGGTGACGGTATCAGCCATTTCGATCAGTTCAGGCTTGGCGCCACGACCGGTGACCACCACGTGCTGCATCGGCGGACGGGCTTGCAGGTCGCCGAGTACCTGGTCCAGGTCGAGGTAGCCGTGCTTGAGGGCGATGTTCAATTCGTCCAGCACTACCAGGCCGATGGAGGGGTCAGTCAGCATCGCCCTGGACACCGCCCAGGCCGCTTCGGCGGCGGCGATATCGCGCTGGCGATCCTGGGTTTCCCAGGTAAAACCTTCGCCCATCACATGGAAGCGCACTTGCTCGGGGAAACGGCGGAAGAACATCTCCTCGCCGGTACTGTTGCGGCCCTTGATGAACTGCACCACGCCGCACTGCATGCCATGGCCCATGGCCCGGGCCAGCATGCCGAAGGCCGAGCTGCTCTTGCCCTTGCCGTTGCCGGTCAGCACCAGCAGCAACCCGCACTCATTGGGCGAATTGGCGATGCGTTCATCGATCACGGCTTTTTTGCGCAGCATGCGCGCCAGGTGGCGTTCGTCGCGGTCGGGGGTATCGGTCATGGCAGCTCTCCGTTGGGGCTGGACAAAAACGGCGGGCAGGAAAAAAGAACACAGACAGCCAAGCATCGCCCACCGTGATGCTGTTGGATGCTTCAGGCCGGTCTCCGGGCTCATGAGTGGCGCTCAGTCTGTGTAAAAAGACCGTGCAGGCCGACGGCGCGCCTTCCCATATCGCCTGCGATACAGTGGCCAACAGCGCCGTCTTGACTCATTTACCGTTGCGGGGGCAGCGCCGGAATTGCGGCAGCACTGTGTACAAGTGCGCTCACTCACCGGCTTCCCTGTTTCACTCCGTCGACGCGCACGCCACAGAGCACCTGAAACAAGCCGCGAAGGTTAGTGGGTTGGGGGTGGAGCGTCAATTAAAGCTGGTCCTGTACTTGAACCATCAAGGTGATGTGCTTCTCTACCCTTACAGGTATTCAGGAGAACACCATGCATAAAACCAGACTCGCCTTACTGATCATGCTGGCCGGCACCCTCGCCGCCTGCGGAGAAAGCTCTACCCTGCAGGTGACCGATGGCACCGGGCCCTCGCCCAAGCTGCCGGAACCGAACAAGACGCTGATCCCCACCGTGAACATCGCGCCAGCTGTCGGCTGGCCCGACGGCGCCAGGCCCACCGCCGCTGCCGGCACGCAGGTGGCTGCATTCGCCGAGGGCCTGGAGCATCCGCGCTGGCTCTATGTGCTGCCCAACGGCGACATCCTGGTGGCCGAGACCAACGCACCGCCCAAGCCGGATGACAGCAAAGGCATTCGCGGCTGGGTGATGGAGAAAGTCATGGGCCGCGCCGGCGCGGGCGTGCCGAGCCCGAACCGCATCACCCTGCTGCGCGACGCCGACCACGACGGCGTCGCCGAAACGCGCACGGTGTTCCTGGAAAACCTCAACTCGCCGTTCGGCATGGCCCTGGTCGGCAACGACCTGTACGTGGCCGACTCGGACAAGTTGTTGCGCTTCCCCTATCAGCCTGGCGAAACCGCGATCAAGGCGGCCGGGACCAAGGTCGTCGACTTGCCGGGTGGCAGCCTCAACCATCACTGGACCAAAAACGTAGTGGCCAGCCAGGATGGCAGCAAGCTGTATGTGAGCGTCGGCTCCAACAGCAACGTCGGCGAGAACGGCCTGGAAGCCGAAGAAGGCCGGGCGGCGATCTGGGAAGTGGACCGCGCCACGGGCCAGCATCGTATTTTCGCCTCCGGCCTGCGCAACCCCAACGGCATGGCCTGGGAACCCCAGAGCGGCAAGCTGTGGACGGCGGTGAACGAGCGCGATGAGATCGGCAGTGACCTGGTGCCGGACTACATCACCTCGGTCAAGGACGGCGCCTTCTACGGCTGGCCTTTCAGCTACTACGGCCAACATGTGGATGTGCGCGTCACCCCGCAAAACCCGCAACTGGTGGCCAAAGCCATTGCGCCGGACTATGCGGTCGGCCCGCATACCGCGTCGTTGGGGCTGACCTTCGCGCAAGGCAGCAAGCTACCGGCGCAGTTCAGCAACGGTGCGTTCATCGGCCAGCATGGCTCGTGGAACCGCAAGCCGCACAGCGGCTACAAGGTGATCTTCGTGCCGTTCGAGGGTGGGCAGCCCAAGGGCAAACCGGTGGATGTGCTGACCGGGTTCCTTGATAAGGATGAGAACGCCATGGGTCGGCCGGTGGGCGTGGTGATCGATCAGCAAGGGGATTTGCTGGTGGCGGATGATGTGGGGAACAAGGTGTGGCGGGTGTCTGCTGCCAAATAAATATTTCCGAGACAGATACAAAACCAATGTGGGAGGGGGCTTGCCCCCGATGGCGGTGGGTCAGCTGAAAATTTATCAACTGACCCTCCCTCATCGGGGGCAAGCCCCCTCCCACATTTGAATCTATGTCTGACTCAGGGATTGCGTGCCAGGTTGGCCGGCAATACTCGCTTGGCGGTCAAGTAGGCATTCTGCCAATACGCCTTGGACAGCGTATCCAGCTTCACTGTACCGCCGGTCTGCGGCGCATGCACAAAACGGCCCTCGCCCACATAGATCCCGGCGTGGCTCACCCGCGAGCCACCACCGGTGGCAAAGAACAACAGGTCACCGGTTTGCAGGTTCTGCTCGCTGACGTCCTGAGCACGCATCACGATCAACTCGCGGGTAGTGCGCGGCAAGGTGATACCGGCTGCGTCACGGTAGACAAAACCAATCAGCCCGCTGCAATCAAACCCCGAGTCCGGCGTGTTGCCGCCCCAACGATAAGGCGTGCCGACCAAGCCCAGCGCGCGGAAGAGCACATCTTCGGCGGCAGGCGAGAAATTCTGGGTGGAGTAGTTGAACACCGGCTTGGGCTTGACCGCTACGGGCGCGGGCGGCGGTGGACGGTTCGCGCAGGCGCTGAGGAGCGCGGCGCAAACAAGCAGAATGAGGCGGGCCGAGGTCGACATGTGCAGAACAATCCTGGACTGGATGCGGCTTTCGCTGCCGAACGTTGAAAACCAGAACGCGCAAGCAGGGCTCGCGCGAACGGATTACAACAATGTCCAGGGATTCTAGCGCTTACGCGTCAAACTTCAAGTATCACTTTAACTTTACTTACTGGCGGTCACCGTAGACGGGGCCATGGCGAGTGCGCGCTTGGCTTCGATGAAGGTTTTGCTCCAGTAGCTGTCGCCCAGGCTATCGACCCGCACCCCACCGCTACGACGGCTGCTGGAGTGGATAAACTGGTTATCGCCCAGGTAGATACCGGCGTGACTGACACGACCGCGACCGGCTGTACTGAAGAAAAGCAGATCACCGGGCTTGAGGTTGTTGCGCGCGACCAACGGTGCTTTCACGTTGATCATTTCGCGGGTGGAGCGCGGCAGATTCATGCCGGCTTCTTCACGAAACAGGTAGCCGATAAAACCGCTGCAGTCGAAACCGGCCTCGGAGGTGCCGCCGAAACGGTAACGGGTACCGATCAGGGACATGCCGCGTTCGAGAATGCTGTCGGCCAGAACGGGAAGCTGGTAAGGCTTGCTGCCGGAGAAATCGGCAAGTTCTTTTTCGGTTGCCAGCTCTTCTTCATAAACAGAAGCAGACTGTGCAGCAACGAATTTAGCCTGATTTTGAACCTGGGGTTTTTGCTGTTCTGCCACCTGCTGAGGGTGGGAGGCGCAACCAAACAACAGGGTAACGAGTGCGAGAGGCACGAGGGGTGCGAAGCGATTTAGCATGGGCACGACCGTGGCTGATGTGTAAAGAAGGCGAGACTATGCCCGCTATCACATCGATTTGCAAATTCAATCGAGTTCTTTGTGACTTCTTGTTTGGACTATGCCATCTAAGCCCTTGATCCCTGATACCTGCCTGTTGCGTGGCCAAACCGGCTCAAACGCAGGTTTTCTGGCGCCTGGAATTTGCCGAAAGCCTGAAAACGCAAGGGTTGGCTACCAGCCGAGGGTTTCCTTGAGGAACGGAATGGTGAGCTTGCGCTGGGCCTGCAACGAGGCCTGGTCAAGCTGTTCGAGCAAATCGAACAAGGCGCTCATGCTGCGCGTGCCACGGGTGAGGATGAAATGCCCGACCTCGTCGGTCAGGTGCAGGCCGCGACGCGAAGCGCGCAGTTGCAGGGCGCGCAATTTGTCCTCGTCGGACAGGGGTCGCATCTGGAAGATCAACGCCAGCGTCAGGCGCGACTTGAGGTCGGCCAGCTTCACCGGCAGTTCACGCGGCGAGGTGGACGCGGCGATCAACAGGCGCCGGCCGCTGTCACGCAGGCGATTGAACAGATGAAACAGCGCCTCTTCCCAATCCGCCTTGCCGGCAATGGCCTGCAAGTCGTCCAGGCACACCAGTTCATATTGTTCGAGGTTGTCGAAGATCCCCACACCATGGTCCATCAGCTCGGCCAAAGGCAGGTAGACCGCCGGCTCGCCCATTTGCTCGAAACGCAGGCATGCGGCCTGCAACAAGTGGGTACGCCCTACGCCATGCTTGCCCCACAGATAGATCAGGCTTTCAGTCCACCCGGCGTCGGCTTCGCAGAGGCGCTCGACATAGCCGAGTGCAGCGGCATTGGCGCCTGGGTAGTAATTGATAAAGGTAGCGTCGTCACGCAGACGCACACCTAGGGGCAGCTGAATCGGTTTCATGCTGACTGAACGGCTCCCATCGAACCGTGAGTGGCCTCTGTGTAAAGTTTGCAAAGTTTATACGCGTGGCGCCGGGCGCACAATGCAGCAGACCATAAGCAAAATCAAAGGTTTGCGTTAACCTGCTGGTTTTACGCGATTTGTTTGACGCCCCCGCCCCCATAAACAACAAACCCGGCGATGAGCCAGGTTTGTGATACCTCGATTACAGATCGGGGTCTTCAACCCCCGTGTACACGTCCGAATCCTTGTACAGGTCGTGAACATGCCGCACCAGCACCATGATCACCGCCGCCACCGGCAGCGCCAGCAGGATGCCGGTAAAGCCGAACAGCTCACCGCCCGCAAGGATCGCAAAGATCACCGCCACCGGATGCAGACCGATGCGGTCGCCTACCAGCAGCGGCGTCAATACCATGCCTTCGAGCGCCTGACCGACCATGAATACCGCGACGATCCCGAGCATCGGGTACAGGTCGCCGCCGAACTGGAACAGCCCCGCCACCAGCGCCGCGCCGATACCGATGACGAAACCCATGTACGGCACGATCGCGGCCAGGCCGGCGATCAGGCCGATCAACAGACCCAGCTCAAGGCCGATCGCCATCAAGCCGGCGGCATAGATGATGCCCAACGCCAGCATCACCAGCAGTTGCCCGCGCACGAACGCGCCCAGGACTTCATGGCACTCGCCGGCCAGGGACACGATGCGTTCCTCGCGGTCGCGCGGCAGCAGGCTGCGGATCTTGGCCATCATGATGTCCCAGTCACGCAGCAGATAGAACGCCACCACCGGGATCAGCACCAGGTTGGTCAGCCAGCCGATCAGCGCCAGGCTGGAAGCGGTTGCCTGGCTGAGCACCATACTGACGATATCGGTGGTCTTGTCCATGTGCTCACTGATGGCCGCCTTGACCTTGTCGAACTTCCAGAACCCGTCCGACAGCCCCAGCTTGGCCTGGGCCCACGGCATGGCCGTGTGCTGCAACCAGTCGAGCATCTGCGGCGCCAGCTCATAAAGTCGATACAGCTGCTTGGCCAGCATCGGCACCAGCACCAGTACCAGCGCGGTGATGATCAGGGTAAACAAGGCAAATACCGCGATCACACCCCAGGTTCGCGACAGGCCGGCTTTCTCCAGGCGATCCACCACGGGATCGAACAGATAGGCAAGCAACAACGCCACCAGAAATGGCGTCAGGATCGAATGCAGCAAGAACACAAAAACGCACAGCAGGACAATCCCGCCAAGCCACACCCAACGACGCGTATCCGCCATGAACCACTTCCTCTGTTATTGGCTTCCCTCTTCTATATAGAAGGAAGACCGCTTACCCACTTATTCATTTACCAATGAAAACGTAACTGCGCCTGAGGCTCAGGCGCGGCGGCCGGTTGTGCGCCGTCGGCCGGCGGTTGCTGGACCGGGGCTTCACCGGCCGGCACTTCCTGCAATTTGGCCAGGCTCAACTGGGTGCGCAACTGGTCGGCGCTGCCATTGACGCGATACACAATACGATCGCCCTCCACCCGCTGCGGCTGACCACCAAAGGGCTCCAGCAACCGGCCCAGCGCGGCATAGCGCTCCAGGTTCATGCCTTGCACCTCAAGCAACTGCTCGGAGCTGACCCCCGGCTTGACCGCAAAGCGCGGTGCCAGCGTCTGGCTGACGGCGAGCAATACGGCGTCGGCGACGGCGGCGGTGTCAGCCCCCTGGACGCTGCCCTGCTCGGTCTTGTCGCCCAGCCACAGACGCCATTTGGCCTGCCACTGGCTGCCCTCCTGGCGTGCATGAACGGCCAGCAACGCATCGGCGCCATAACGTTCGGAGGCAACGCGCAGCGGCGTGGCGTCTGCGCTTTCCAGGTTTGGCGCGGTGGCGACGACCTGTTCGTCCAGGTCACCCAGCGGCAGGCGCAGCGGCAAGCCACGGTGCTGGGCCGCCCGGCGCAGCGTCTGCGCCACCGCCTGGCCGTCGCCGACCAGGCTGCTGCCATCGGTCGAGTCGTTCAGCCACCAACCGAGGATCGAAGGTCGATTGCTGCCCCAGATCGCCAACCCGGCGTCACGCAAGGCGCGATCGGTGCTGACCGGGTCGAAATCCACTTGCAGGCTTTCCGGCGGGCCGGCGTCGTAGCCGTATTGGCTGATGATTTGCTGCGGGTCCTTGCGGATCGCCGCCAGGCCCGGGCCTTCGGCGGCCCTGGCATCGCCGGTCAGGCGAATGACCAGGGTCTGCACGGCGCGCTGGGTGGCCTGGTCGCGCTCTTGGGGCGACTGGCTGCTGACCGGTTCGAGGACTTGATACAGGCCATTGAGGGTTTCGGCATGACTCGCCAGGCTGACCAATGACAAGCAGCCTACAAAAAAGAATTTACACAGACGCATGGAAGATTCCCGAACGACAAATTTAGCGGCTGGAACAGACCGCGTGATCTCGGTTTGGCAAAGCTGTGACACAGCGACCGGTAAAACATTCACGGGTCCCGGCAAGTTTTCATACTGTCATAACGATAGCGGGTTCAAGGCTATACCTTAATACGCTGCATTACCGCGCCGATTCCGCATTTTTTAAGCTCATATGCCCTGCCCGTCGGCCCGAGGATGGCCGCTGCCCCTCAAGCCTGATAAAATCGCGCGCCTTCGCAGACCGTCAACGGCTGGGCCTTTTACCAAAAGTGCCTGCCGGCTCGGTCGTTACCCCTGAATCCCCCCTAAAGGCCTGGATCATGAGCAAGCAACCCTCCCTGAGCTACAAGGACGCCGGTGTAGACATCGACGCCGGTGAAGCATTGGTCGAACGCATCAAGAGCGTCGCCAAGCGCACTGCGCGCCCCGAAGTCATGGGCGGCCTGGGCGGTTTTGGCGCCCTCTGCGAAATCCCGGCCGGCTACAAGCAGCCTGTACTGGTCTCCGGCACCGACGGCGTGGGTACCAAGCTGCGCCTTGCCCTGAACCTGAACAAGCACGACAGCATCGGCATCGACCTGGTTGCCATGTGCGTCAACGACCTGGTGGTATGCGGCGCCGAGCCGTTGTTCTTCCTCGACTACTACGCCACCGGCAAGCTCAATGTCGAGACCGCAACCCAGGTGGTCACCGGCATCGGCGCCGGCTGCGAACTGTCGGGTTGCTCCCTGGTGGGCGGCGAAACCGCTGAAATGCCAGGCATGTACGAAGGCGAAGACTACGACCTGGCAGGCTTCTGCGTCGGCGTGGTGGAAAAAGCCGAGATCATCGACGGCTCCAAAGTGGCTGCCGGCGACGCCTTGCTTGCCCTGCCATCCTCCGGCCCGCACTCCAACGGCTACTCGCTGATCCGCAAGATCATCGAAGTGTCCGGCGCCGACATCGAGAACATCCAGCTCGACGGCAAGCCACTGACCGACCTGCTGATGGCCCCGACGCGCATTTACGTCAAGCCACTGCTCAAGCTGATCAAGGACACCGGCGCCGTCAAGGCCATGGCCCACATCACCGGCGGCGGCTTGCTGGACAACATCCCACGCGTGCTGCCAAAAGGCGCCCAGGCGATTGTCGACGTGGCCAGCTGGCAGCGCCCTGCAGTCTTCGACTGGCTGCAAGAGAAAGGCAACGTCAATGAAACCGAGATGCACCGCGTGCTCAACTGCGGCGTGGGCATGGTCATCTGCGTGGCCCAGGAACACGTTGAAACCGCGCTGAACGTATTGCGTGAAGCCGGCGAACACCCTTGGGTCATCGGCCAGATCGCCACGGCTCCCGAAGGCGCAGCCCAGGTTGAACTGAAGAACCTCAAGGCCCATTGATGCAAGCGCGGATGCCCGCGACAGGTAATGTCGTGGTGCTGCTTTCCGGCACCGGCAGTAACTTGCAGGCGCTGATCGACAGCACACTGACCGGCGACAGTCCGGTGCGCATCGCTGCGGTGATTTCCAACCGCAGCGACGCCTATGGCCTGCAACGTGCCAGGGACGCGGGTATCCAGACCCGCTCGCTGGATCACAAGGCGTTCGAAGGTCGCGAGGCCTTCGACCAGGCCTTGATCGAACTGATCGACGCCTTCGAGCCCAAGCTGGTGGTGCTCGCCGGCTTCATGCGCATTCTCAGCGCCGATTTCGTGCGCCATTACGAAGGGCGCCTGCTCAATATCCACCCGTCCCTGCTGCCCAAGTACAAAGGCATGCACACCCATCAGCGCGCCCTCGATGCCGGTGACAGCGAGCATGGCTGCACCGTGCACTTTGTCACCGAGGAACTCGATGGCGGGCCTCTGGTCGTACAGGCAGTGGTTCCGGTAGAGTCAGGCGACTCGGCGCAGACGCTTGCGCAACGGGTTCACACCCAGGAACACAGGATTTACCCGCTGGCCGTTCGCTGGTTTGTCGAGGGTCGGTTGATTCTTGGTGAACAGGGAGCATTATTGGACGGTCAGTTACTCGCGGCCAGCGGCCACTTGATTCGAACCTAGGAGATTTTATGCGTCGCGCCCTGCTTTTCGCTTTTGCGCTGTTCGCTCTGCCTGCCGTGCAAGCAGCAGACCTTCACCCCTTCTCCGTCAGCTACACCGCCGACTGGAAGCAACTGCCCATGAGTGGTTCGGCTGAACGCAGCCTGACCAAAAACGGCGACGGCACGTGGACCTTGAACTTCAAGGCCTCGATGATGATTGCCAGCCTGACCGAAACCAGCGTGATCGTGTTCGACAAGGACACCCTGCAACCCAAGAGCTACAGCTTCGAGCGCGGCGGCCTGGGCAAAGCGAAGAAGATCAACCTGGATTTCGACCAGGCAACCAAGAAAATCACCGGCTTTGAAAACAAGGACCCGGTTAACGTCACCCTCGAAAGCGGCATGCTCGACAAGTCCACCTATCAACTCGCGCTTCAGCGCGATGTGGCGGCCGGCAAGAAAAGCATGAGCTACCGAGTGGCCGAAGGCACTGACGTCGATACCTACGATTTCCGCGTCATCGGCCCGGAAAAGGTCCAGACCAAGGTCGGCGCCATCGACGCGATCAAGGTTGAACGCGTGCGTGACCCTTCCCAAAGCAAGCGCATCACGCAGATGTGGTTTGCCAAGGACCAGGGCGGCATTCTGGTTGCCTTGCGTCAGGTTGAAACGGATGGCAAGGAATACAACATCATGCTGCAGGATGGCACTGTTGACGGTAAGGCTGTCAAAGGTAGCTGATTGGCCTGATGAGTTGAAAAGAGCCTCGCTGAATGCGGGGCTTTTTTTCGCCTGGGTATTTGCTGTGAAGCTTCTGGCCCCATCGGGGCATAGGTATCTACACAGCTTTGATATGACACCGACATGTGGCGAGGGAGCTAGCTCCCGATAGCAGCCTCTGGGCCGACCAGGATGTTGGTGTCGATCCCGGTCCAAATGTGGGAGGGGGCTTGCCCCCGATAGCGTCCTCTGGGCCGACCAGGATGCTGGATCAGATCGAGTAAATATCCGTTTCTGCGGTAACGGCTACTTAGGGTTCCGCTTTTACAGCGGCTCACTTTTGAAAAGCGGAAAAGTAAGCAAAACGCTCTTGCCCCACCACTCGGCACCTCGCCTGGGCTCGGTGTGCCCGAACGCAGGCTTGAATCCGTGGGCCGCCGCAATG
>NZ_CVTN01000051.1:14746-21904 GCF_900004915.1 Pseudomonas sp. 31 R 17 | reverse complement strand
GTCCTGCCGGGTTACCCACGGATTCAAGCCTGCGTTCGGCCAGCGTGGTTTAACGGGGCGCCTGAGATCAAGATCAAAAGCCAGATCAAGAGCGGCTCGCTTCGCATCGTGGTTACGGTTGGGCGGTGCTGAGTTGTGTAGATACCTATGCCTCCGATGGCGTCAGTAGCCTGCCCCCAAACATGAAACTTTTGTCATCTAACCCACCCCCCTGCGACCAAATGCCACGGTTTACAAGGCCTGCAGCACTGTTGCGTTTCCTGCAATGAATTGTTGCATGCAAAACCGGTTTACTTAGCAAGCTAACAAATCATATAACAAAGGCCTGCGACGACTTGCCGCAGATCAACCAGAGATTGGAGCAAGCAGATGACTGTAAAAGTAACTGAACGCGACGATGAACATATGTCCCACGAAGCACTAGGCCACGGGATTCACATCTGGGATGTACATCAACAAGATTTGCTGGTCGGCATGTTTCACAACGAGAGCGATGCTCATAATTATAAAAACGAACTTGAATCGCTTGAGATGAAACGCCAGGCACAAGGCTCCTGAAATTCCGAAATCGCGTAGACGTCCGGCCCACGCAGCCGGGCCGCCTGCAAACGAAAACCCCGCCTGTTGGCGGGGTTTGTCGTTTCTACAGCCTTACCACATCAGATCATCCGGGATCTGGTAGGCGGCGTACGGATCGTCCTCATCCGGCACCTGGCTTTCGGTCAGGAGGTTGAGCTGCACGATACGCTCCGGCGCGCGCTCCTGGATCTTCAGCGCGGCTTCGCGCGGGATCACTTCGTAGCCGCCGCCGTGGTGCACGATGGCCAGGGAGCCATTGCTCAGTTTATTGCGCATCAGCGTGTTGACCGACAGGCGCTTGACCTTCTTGTCATCCACGAAGTTGTAGTAGTCCTCGGTGGTCAACTTTGGCAGCCGCGAGGTTTCGATCAATTGCTTGACCTGGGCCGTACGGGCCTTGGCCTCGGCTTTTTCCTGCTGCTGGCGGTTCAGCTCCTGGTCGCGCTTGACCTTCTCGGCGTGCGCCTCGGCGGCCAGGCGCGCCTGGGTGTCATCGACCTCAGCCTGGCCCTTGTGGACCAGGCGCTGCTGTTTCTGCTTCTCTTTGCCGACCTGCTTGGCCTGCTTTTGATTGACCAGACCTGCTTTGAGCAACTGGTCGCGAAGGGAAAGGCTCATGGTGCTTACTCACTTGGGCAACTGCTCAACCGCAGCTGGATATAGTCTTTTCCTGGCGTTTGGCTTCGCCCCACAGGGCGTCCAACGTTTCGAGGGTGCAATCTTCTATGGGTTGGTGCGTGTCGCGCAATGCCTGTTCGATAAATCGGAAACGTCGCTCGAATTTGGCATTGGCACCGCGCAGCGCGGTTTCAGGGTCGACCTTGAGGTGACGGGCGAGGTTGACCGCTGCGAACAACAGGTCACCCACCTCATCGGCAATCGCCGCCGAGTCGTTATCGGCCATGGCTTCGAGCACTTCATCCAGCTCTTCGCGGACGTTATCCACCACCGGCAATGCCGACGGCCAGTCGAAACCCACCTGGCTGGCGCGCTTTTGCAATTTGGCGGCACGGGACAGTGATGGCAAGGCGGTGGGCACGTCATCAAGCAGGGACAGTTGCTCGGGCGCGTCGGATTTTTCCGCACGTTCCTCGGCCTTGATCTGCTCCCAGCGCTGCTTGACCTGCTCTTCGCTCAACTGCGGGATATCCAGCGGTGCGTAAAGATCGCCGGTAGGGAATACATGGGGATGACGCCGGATCAGCTTGCGGGTAATGCCATCGATCACGCCGGCAAATTCGAAACGCCCTTCTTCGCGCGCCAGCTGGCTGTAATACACCACCTGGAACAGCAGGTCGCCCAGCTCGCCTTGCAGATGATCGAAGTCGCCGCGCTCGATGGCATCGGCCACCTCGTAGGCTTCTTCAAGGGTATGCGGCACGATACTGGCGTAGGTTTGCTTGATGTCCCACGGGCACCCGTATTGCGGGTCGCGCAGGCGGTTCATCAGGTGCAGCAGGTCGTCTAGTGAATACATCGATCTCTTTCCACTGAAGATCCAGTGTGGGAGGGGGCTTGCCCCCGATAGCGGTGGGTCAGTCAATATAAGTGCCAACTGACCCTCCCTCATCGGGGGCAAGCCCCCTCCCACATTTTAATCCGCGTTCATCCAGCTGTTCATGGAGTGCGATTGCGCCGCGTCTCAATGATGTTCGGCAGCTGGGAAATCCGCCCCAGCAACCGCCCCAGCGCGTCGAGCCCCGGGATCTCGATGGTCAGGGACATCAGCGCAGTGTTGTCCTCTTTGTTCGAGCGGGTGTTGACCGCGAGTACGTTGATCCGCTCATTGAGCAGCACTTGCGAGACGTCACGCAGCAACCCGGAACGGTCGTAGGCGCGGATGATGATGTCCACCGGATAGGTGAGCACCGGCACCGGGCCCCAGCTGACCTGGATGATCCGCTCCGGCTCGCGCCCGCCCAGTTGCAGCACCGAGGCGCAGTCCTGGCGGTGAATGCTCACGCCGCGGCCCTGGGTGATGTAGCCGACGATGGCGTCGCCCGGCAACGGCTGGCAGCAACCGGCCATTTGCGTCATCAGGTTGCCCACGCCCTGGATCTGGATATCGCCGCGCTTGCCGGGCTTGTAGCCGGTGGCCTTGCGCGGGATCAGTTCCAGCTGTTCGTTGCCACGCTCCGGCTCCACCAGTTGCTGGGCCAGGTTGACCAACTGGGCCAGACGCAGGTCGCCGGCACCGAGGGCGGCGAACATGTCTTCGGCGATCTTCATGTTGGCCTTTTCGGCCAGCTTGTCGAAGTCCACCTGGGGCAGGCCCAGGCGCGCCAATTCGCGTTCGAGCAGGGTCTTGCCGGCGGCGACGTTCTGGTCGCGGGCCTGCAGCTTGAACCAGTGGACGATCTTCGCCCGTGCCCGTGAGGTGGTGATATACCCCAGGTTCGGGTTCAGCCAGTCGCGGCTCGGCGTGCCGTGCTTGCTGGTGATGATCTCGACCTGCTCACCGGTTTGCAGGCTGTAGTTGAGCGGCACGATGCGCCCGTTGATCTTGGCGCCACGGCAGTTGTGGCCGATTTCGGTGTGCACGCGGTAAGCGAAGTCCAGCGGCGTGGCGCCCTTGGGCAGGTCGATGGCGTGACCGTCGGGGGTGAAGATGTAGACCCGGTCCGGTTCGATATCCACGCGCAGCTGTTCGGCCAGGCCGCCGATGTCGCCCAGTTCTTCGTGCCACTCCAGTACCTGACGCAGCCAGGAGATCTTCTCTTCGTACTGGTTCGACCCGGCCTTGACGTCGGTGCCCTTGTAGCGCCAATGGGCGCAGACGCCCAACTCGGCCTCTTCGTGCATGGCGTGGGTGCGGATCTGCACTTCGAGCACCTTGCCCTCAGGACCGATCACCGCCGTGTGCAGCGAGCGATAGCCGTTTTCCTTGGGGTTGGCGATGTAGTCGTCGAACTCTTTGGGAATGTGGCGCCACAGCGTGTGGACGATCCCCAGCGCGGTGTAGCAATCGCGCATTTCCGGCACCAGCACACGCACGGCCCGTACGTCGTAGATCTGGCTGAACGCCAGGCCCTTGCGCTGCATTTTGCGCCAGATCGAATAGATGTGCTTGGCGCGCCCGCTGATGTCGGCATCGACGCCGGTGGCCTGCAGCTCGGCGCGCAACTGGCCCATCACGTCGCTGATAAAGCGCTCGCGGTCGAGCCGCCGCTCATGCAGCAGCGTGGCGATCTGTTTGTATTGATCGGGTTCGAGGTAGCGGAAGGACAGGTCCTCCAGCTCCCATTTGATATGACCGATGCCCAGGCGGTGCGCCAGCGGCGCGTAGATGTCGAAGACTTCGCGGGCAACGCGGTTGCGTTTCTCATCGTCGGCGGTTTTCACCGCGCGGATCGCGCAGGTACGTTCGGCCAGCTTGATCAGCGCGACGCGGACGTCGTCGACCATCGCCACCAGCATCTTGCGCAGGTTTTCCACCTGGCCCTGGGTCCCCAGCACCATGGACTGGCGCGGGCTGAGGCTGGCACTGATGGCCGCCATGCGCAGCACGCCGTCGATCAGCTTGGCCACCACTGCGCCGAAACGCTGGCTGACGGTCGGCAACGGGATGTGCCCTTCGCGCACGCCGCGATAGAGCACGGCGGCAATCAGCGAATCCTGGTCCAGCTTGAGATCGGCGAGGATCTCGGCGATTTCCAACCCGGTACGAAAGCTTGAAGTGCCCTCCGCCCACAGGTTCTTGGCCGCATTGTCCTGCTGTTCAGACTCACGAGCGAACTCGCAGGCTGCTTTCAAGGCTTCACGGTCCAGTGCCGGGTCGACACTGACGGCATGATCCAGCCATGCCTCGAGATTGATACTGCCGTCGGTGTTGATCGGCTGGTGTGCTCTCACCTGTACCATCTTGCTTACCTTCCCTACGACGCACCTTGGATGCGCCAAAAATCATCGCCGACCTTGCTGCAGATTCCCTGGCAGTTCACGGCCCTGGAGACTGCAGGCCAGTCGGATTAAACGGGCATCCTAGCCCGCTTCAAATAACGCCATGGCCTCGACATGCGCTGTCTGCGGAAACATGTCGAGGATCCCGGCACGCTTTAGCCGGTAGCCTTGCTTGACCAACTCAACCGTGTCCCGCGCCAGCGTCGCCGGATTGCAGGACACATACACCAGGCGCCTGGCCCCCAGGGTGGCAAGTCTGCGCACAACTTCCTGGGCACCGTCGCGCGGTGGGTCCAAGAGTACCGCAGAAAAGCCCTGTTTGGCCCATTCCGCGTCAGTCAGGGGCTGGGACAAATCGGCCTGAAAAAACCGTGCATTATGCAAATTGTTGCTTAGGGCATTCTGTGCCGCACGCTCCACCATGGTCTGCACGCCTTCCACGGCAACGACTTCGCGTACCTGCCTGGCCAGTGGCAGGGCAAAATTGCCCAGCCCGCAAAACAGGTCCAGCACCCGTTCATCGGCTTGCGGCGCCAACCATTCCAGGGCCTGGGCGACCATCGCCTCGTTGACCCCGGCATTGACCTGCACAAAATCACCCGGCCGGTACGCCAGCTCCAGGCCCCACGCCTCCAGGCGGAAACCAAGCGCGTTACCCGGCTCGACCGGCTCCGGCTGGCCCTCGCCCTGCAGCCACAACTGGGCATCATGGAAGGTGCAAAATTCTTTCAACACCTGCATGTCCGCCTCGGACAGCGGTGCCATATGCCGCAGCAACACGGCGATGGCCGTACCACTGAACAACTCCACATGCCCCAACGCCTGAGGCTTGCTCAAGCGGCGCAGCATGTTCGGCAGACGCTGCATGATCGGTTGCAAGGCCTGTACCAGTACCGGGCAATCATCGATGGCGATGATGTCCTGGCTGGCCACGGCGCGGAAGCCCACTTCAAGCTGCTTCGCCTTGGCATCCCAGCGCACGGCCACACGGGCGCGGCGTCGGTAGCCGAACTCCGGCCCGCTCAAAGGCGCAGCCCACGCTTGCGGTTCGACACCGGCCACACGGGACAATTGCTCGGCGAGCATGCGCTGTTTCAGCGCAAGTTGTTCGGCATGGGGCAGGTGTTGCACGCTGCAGCCGCCACAGCGGCCAAAATGCGCACACGGCGCCGGACGGCGCAGTTCGCTGGCCGTGAACACACGTTCGGTGCGCGCCTCGACCACCTTGCCGTGGGCGCCCAGCACCCGCGCTTCGACTTCTTCGCCGGCGAGCGCACCGTTTACAAACCAGGTGCGCCCTTCGAAGAACACAATGCCGCGCCCGTCGTTGGCCAGGCGTTCGATGGTCAGGCGTTGCTTCTTGCCCACGGGAATCTGAGGGGCCCGGCTACCGCCCGTCGGTTGAAAGCGCAGGCCTCTCTCGTGCTTGGCCATCAGTTGGGTTCGTCGAAGATGCCGGTCGACAGGTAGCGGTCGCCTCGGTCACAGATGATCGCGACGATCACCGCGTTTTCCACTTCTTCGGACAGGCGCAACATACCGGCTACCGCACCACCGGACGACACACCGCAGAAGATGCCCTCTTCACGGGCCAGGCGGCGGGTGGTGTCTTCGGCTTCACGCTGGGCCATGTCGATGATGCGGTCCACGCGCGTGGCGTTGTAGATCCTGGGCAAATACTCTTCGGGCCAGCGGCGGATACCGGGGATGGCCGCGCCTTCCATCGGTTGCAGGCCGACAATCTGAATCGCCGGGTTCTGCTCCTTGAGGTAGCGCGAATTGCCCATGATGGTGCCGGTGGTGCCCATGGAGCTGACGAAATGCGTGATGGTGCCCTGGGTCTGGCGCCAGATTTCCGGGCCGGTGCTGGTGTAGTGCGCTTCGGGGTTATCCCCGTTGGCAAACTGGTCCAGCACCAGGCCACGGCCTTCGGCGGCCAGGCGTTCGGCCAGGTCGCGCGCGCCTTCCATGCCCTCTTCCTGGGTAACCAGGATCAACTGGGCGCCATACGCGGTCATCGCCGCCTTGCGCTCGGCGCTGCCGTTATCGGGCATGATCAGCACCATCTTGTAACCCTTGATCGCGGCGGCCATGGCCAGGGCGATTCCGGTATTACCCGAGGTGGCTTCGATCAGCGTGTCTCCCGGCTTGATCTGCCCGCGCAGTTCGGCGCGGGTGATCATCGACAGCGCCGGACGATCCTTGACGGACCCGGCGGGGTTGTTGCCTTCAAGCTTGAGCAACAGGGTATTGCTGGTGTCACCCGCCATGCGTTGCAAGCGGACCAGGGGTGTGTTGCCGACGCAATCGGCGATTGTTGGGTACTGCAAGGTCATGGCGTATTCGCAATCCAGACTGCGGGGGCGGACATCATACCGGGAAAGGTCGGCGGGCCATATCACGCAAAGTGCGGTGCTTATGGCTTATAGGAATAAGGAAGAAGTGGGGTGCCTGTGACGGCGCCATCGGGGGCAAGCCCCCTCCCACATTCGACCGCATTCTCATGTTGGAACGCTGTCCACTGTGGGAGGGGGCTTGCCCCCGATGGCGGCCTCTGGGCCGACCAGGATGTTGGATCAGATCGCGTACATATCCGTTTCTGCGGTCACGGCTGCTATGGGTTCCGCCCTTACGGCGGCTCACTTTTGAAAAGCGCAAAAGTAAGCAAAACGCTCTTGC
>NZ_CVTN01000051.1:0-14687 GCF_900004915.1 Pseudomonas sp. 31 R 17 | reverse complement strand
TTCGGCCAGCGTGGTTTAACGGGGCGCCTGAGATCAAGATCAAAAGCAGATCAAGATCAAGAGCGGCTCGCTTCGCATCGTGGTTACGGTTGGGCGCTGCTGAGTTGTGTAGATACCTATGTCCCGATAGCCGCACCGGGATACCCCGCCTGCCCCTAATCCCCACCGCCATGATTTCTCTGAAAAACCTCTTCCCCCATCGCCGCAATCTGCCCCTCGATCAACGCTTCAAAAGGCTTGAGCAACGTCTCGAACGATGCCGGCGCTTCCAGTACCTGCAACGCCTGCGCGATCGCTTCGACCGTCGACAAGGCGCCAGGTCCCGGCGCCTTGCGCAAGCGATACCGGGAGACGCCGCCATTGGCCAGCGTCACCCGAGGCAATGCCGCCAGCAACGGGTTCAGATGCAGCAACTTGCGCGCCTTGCGCCAGGTGCCGTCGGGCACCACCAGCAACAGCGGCTGATGGTCTTGTGCGTAGGCTTGCAGGGGTTGGGCATCATCGGCCGGAAACAACAGCCGCGCCTGATAGCCGGGCGGGTTCAACAGGGTCGCCAGGTCATCGAACACCTCCCCCACCACCCACTGCGCATTGTTCAACCCCAACGCCGCCAGCCGCGCGGTATTGAGCGCGTGGTTGACCTCGCTCGGATGCTGCAGCAGCAACACACGGGTGCGACTGTCGAGACGCGGAATCAGCGGGCACAGGCAGTGGCTGACGGGCCTGAGACAACGGGAACACTGGGGTCTGGACATGTTTTTCAGGCCTGGTTGAGCTGGGCTTTAAGTAAATCGCGAAACGTCTGGATCAGCGGCTCGCGGCCTCGCCCCCGGCGCATGATCATCGAAAACGGCGCCTGGTAGCCGAAGGTGGCCGGCAGCAGTACGCGCAGGTCGCCCTTGTCGGCCCAGGCCTGGGCGTAGTGCTCGGGCAGGTAGCCGATATAGGCGCCGGACAACACCAAAATCAGCTGCGCCTCCATGCTTTCCACGGTGGCCGCGCTGTGCTTGAAGCCATGGCGCGCGAGTTCGGCCTGGCTCCAGTAACCACGCCCGACCATACGTTGCTGGGTGATGACCTGCTCGGGGATACGCCGCTCGTTGAACAACGGGTGCCGGGTGCTGCAATACAGCCAGTGCTGCTCACGGTACAGCGGCATGTAGATCAGCCCGCTCATGCGGTTGGAAAACGCGCCGATGGCCAGGTCCAGGCGATTGTCCTGTACCCCCAGTTGCAGTTCATAAGGGCTCATGACCGACAGATGCAAATGGACTGCCGGGTGTTCGAGGCTGTAGGCACCGATCACCTCAGCGAACGGCAGCGCTTTGTCGCTGACCGTGGAGTCGAGCACACCGAGCTTGAGGGTGCCGCGCAATTCGCCCTTCAACGCGGCGGCATATTGTTCGAAGCCTTCCAGTTCGCCCAGTAAACGCAAGGTCTCCTGATAAAACAGCTCGCCCTTGCTGGTCAGGCTGAAACCCCCACGCCCACGATGGCACAGCACCAGGCCCAACGCCGATTCCAGCTGGCTCATATAGGTGCTGATGGCTGACGTCGACAGGTTGAGTGCGTGCTGCGCGTTGGCGAACCCCTGGTGTCGCACAACGCTGACGAAGATGCGCAGCAGTTTCAGGTCGGGCAAGGCGTTGGCCATCAAATCTCCGCGGGCTCTCTCATTTGAACCGAGTTTACCCCAGGCGTTAGTTTAGAAAAATCTGAACTAAGTATTTGCCTCTGCCGATTCTTCCCTGCCCCCGCTTTTTACAGAATCGGCCTCCTGATAAACACAGCAACGATGAGGCAATCCCGTGGACAAGATTTTCCACCAACCACTGGGCGGCAACGAAATGCCGCGCTTCGCCGGCATCGCCACCATGATGCGCCTGCCCCACCTGCAAACGGCCGAGGGCCTGGACGCGGCCTTTATCGGCGTGCCCTTGGACATCGGCACCTCGCTGCGCGCCGGCACCCGCTTCGGGCCTCGGGAAATTCGCGCCGAATCGGTGATGATCCGCCCGTACAACATGGCCACCGGCGCTGCGCCGTTCGATTCGCTGTCGGTTGCGGATATCGGCGACGTGGCGATCAATACCTTCAATCTCCTCGACGCCGTGCGCATCATCGAACACGCCTACGATGAAATCCTCGAGCACGACGTCATCCCCCTGACCCTGGGCGGCGATCACACCATCACCCTGCCGATCCTACGGGCGATTCACAAGAAACACGGCAAGGTCGGGCTGGTGCACATCGACGCCCACGCCGACGTCAACGACCATATGTTCGGCGAGAAAATCGCCCACGGCACTACCTTCCGCCGCGCCGTGGAAGAGGGTTTGCTCGACTGCGACCGTGTGGTGCAGATCGGCCTGCGCGCCCAGGGCTACACCGCTGAAGACTTCAACTGGAGCCGCAAGCAGGGCTTCCGCGTGGTCCAGGCCGAAGAGTGCTGGCATCACTCGCTCGCGCCGTTGATGGCCGAAGTGCGCGAAAAGGTCGGCGGCGGCCCCGTGTACCTGAGTTTCGACATCGATGGCATCGACCCGGCCTGGGCACCGGGCACCGGCACGCCGGAAATCGGTGGGCTGACCACCATCCAGGCGATCGAGATCATTCGTGGCTGCCAGGGCCTGGACCTGATTGGTTGTGATCTGGTGGAAGTTTCGCCGCCCTATGACACCACCGGCAACACCTCGCTGCTGGGTGCCAACCTGCTGTATGAAATGCTCTGTGTATTGCCCGGCGTGACGCGTCGCTGATCAGCGCGTACACGCCTTGAACAGAATAAAAAGCATGGCCGCATTCTGAAAAACCCGGGGACTTCCAAGGTCCCCAATCACCGATGTACCTGACCTTGGCTCGCGCGCTTGCCGAGCCGACTGCCGCCTGATCGTCCATAAAAAATATAATCGGAGAATCACCGTCATGGCTTTGGATCTATTTGTCGTCCTCATCTACGCCGCCGGCATGCTGGTGCTCGGCTACTACGGCATGCGCCGCGCCAAGACCCATGAAGACTATCTGGTGGCCGGGCGCAACCTGGGGCCATCGCTGTATATGGGCACCATGGCCGCCACGGTATTGGGCGGCGCCTCCACCGTCGGCACTGTGCGCCTGGGTTATGTGCACGGTATTTCCGGTTTCTGGCTGTGCGCCGCACTGGGCGCGGGGATCATTGTGCTGAACCTGTTCCTGGCCAGGCCGCTGTTGAAGCTGAAAATCTTCACCGTCACCCAGGTCCTGGAGAAACGCTACAACCCCATGGCTCGCCAGGCCAGCGCAGTGATCATGCTGGCTTACGCACTGATGATTGCAGTGACCTCGATCCTGGCCATCGGCACTGTGCTGCAAGTTCTGTTCGGCCTGCCGTTCTGGATCTCGGTGCTGCTGGGCGGTAGCGTGGTGGTGGTGTATTCGACCATCGGCGGCATGTGGTCGCTGACCCTGACCGATATCGTGCAGTTCGTGATCAAGACGGTTGGACTGATGTTCATTCTGTTGCCGATCTGCCTGTACCGCGTCGGCGGCTGGGATGAACTGGTGGCCAGGCTGCCGGCATCGAGTTTGAGCTTCACCGCGATCGGCTGGGACACGATCATTACCTACTTCATGATCTACTTCTTCGGCATCCTGATCGGCCAGGATATCTGGCAGCGCGTATTCACCGCTCGCGACGAAAAGGTTGCGCGGTACGCCGGCACCTTCGCCGGGTTCTATTGCATTGTTTATGGACTGGCATGCGCATTGATCGGCATGGCGGCGCATGTGCTGATCCCGGAACTGGATAACGCCAACAACGCGTTCGCGGCCATCGTCAAAGCCTCACTGCCGGACGGCATTCGCGGCCTGGTGATTGCCGCAGCCCTGGCGGCCATGATGTCCACGGCCAGCGCCGGCTTGCTCGCCGCCTCCACCGTGCTGACCGAAGACTTGTTGCCACGGTTGCGCAGCGGCAAGCAGTCGAGCCTGGGCGTCAACCGCTTGTTCACCCTGCTGACCGGCATCGCCGTGATCGGCATCGCACTGGTGGTGAACGATGTGATCAGCGCCCTGACCCTGGCCTATAACCTGCTGGTGGGCGGCATGCTGATCCCGCTGATCGGAGCAATCTTCTGGAAACGCGCGACCACCGCAGGGGCGATTACGTCAATGGCCCTGGGGTTCCTGACCGCGCTGGTATTTATGTTCAAGGACGGGCTGGATGCAAACACGCCGATTTATTACAGCCTCGCGGTCGCGTCGGTGAGTTTTGTGCTGGTGAGTGTGGTGTCGCGTAAACCGGGCGCCGTGGTGGCAGGCGTGGCTTGACCCCGTCCGGGCTTTAGAGCGGTTTCTTCAGCGGGTGCGACGGAAAATGTCACACCCGTTTTTTTGTACCTCAATGGTCAGACGTTCTGGCCAGGATGATCTCCTGAACCAAAGAGGCCCACACCAATCCCTGGGTAGCGCCGCCGGCATATGTGCCTCCGGCCGCGATTTGATGGTAGGCGGACCAATACACGATCGAAAGCCCATCTGAAGTACCCGGCCTCGCACATTCGATTATTTGCAGGTCACTCTTTTCGACGGCTCTGCGGTAAGACTGTGGAAAATGCCGAGCAATAGCAGCAAGGCACGCCGCGAGTACGTGCTCCTTATATTCGAGCGTTGATCCAGGCGGAACCTGCCCGCCGGAGACAAGAATGCAATCCCCGTCCAGGCGGCAATTCATAACACCGACGGGTAGATCGTATTGCAACTTGAGCCCGCGCATTTCGGCACCTTCATGTCCAATCGCGGGCAGTTTGAAAAACCAACCGATGATCGCGATCACGTTGGGTTCCTCTACACCCATGGCAGTGACAACGAAGTGATCTTTGCTCAGTTCACAAATGTGTTCCGACGTCAAAAGCCTGGACCGAAACTGAACCCCCGCACGTTGCAAAAGCCTCTCCAACTCCAGAATCAGATCGTCGAATGCCACCTCGTAGCCGGATACTTCTATAGCCCGGCCGACACCTTGAACGCCGTAACTTGCCTGGATTTGCGTTTGACTGATCTCTGCAACTTCACCTCCTGGCTTGCCGCTCGGCCAAGGACGGCGTTCGATATCGCGCTGTTCGCGTATCGCGCCTTCTACATCAGTGGTATCGCCTATATAGGCTCTTACAATCCGCGCGTGCGCAAAGGGTGCCAGCGACGGGTTGTCAGCCAGAAGTTTTTCAAACAATTCAATGCCTGCTCGGTTGCATTCAACGGCCAAATGCTGATTTCCGCAGAGCAGGTACTGATTATGGAGCGGCTTTGCCGTCGTCTCCGTCGCTGACAGGTGACGCATGTTCACCTGCTTGTGGCTGGCGCCATCGCTCTGCCGGTTGCGGCCGTATACGTCGACTTGATAATTGGCCAGGCGAAACATCACGGCTTGAAAAAGGCCGTTGATCCCTCTGCCGATGATCGACACGCGTGGCGCACCGGCCTCTATCTGCTGAACGGGAATCGCCAATGACTGTACAACTTTGCGCCTGGCAAGACCGTGCAAAGCCGTCAAGCTCAATTGGATTGCGACGGCATAGTCGAGATCGCACTGGCAGGCTTCTGCAGTTGCCGCCTGCGCCGTCAGCGTCGCCGGTTTGCGCCACGTGGAGACACTACAGCCGAGCTTTTGCGCGCGCATTCGAAACGCGTCCAATGTGACGAGCCCATAGTCCAATACAAGCTGGATGCCCTCGGCTTGCGCCAGGGCCTGCAAAGCGTCATCGCTGAACACGTCCGGTTTGGCGACGCAAACAACGCGAGCCTGTTTGTGCAGACATTGAATAAGGGCACGGTCAATACGACGGGTGGAGTCCTTAGTCAGAGATAAACACAGAGCGACTGCACGGGCCCCCTTCATCGCCTCGAACCAGTCGACTACAAATGACACCCGGCTGTTTTGGGAGACTTTTCTGCCAAGTGCCGAAGGGCAGCGGCTTAACACCTTAATTCGAACATCCGGGTCTCGATCAAGGAGTAACGTGACAAGTTCCTGGCCGACATTGCCATATCCCAGCACGCAGATGTCACGGGGTATCGAGCCATCGGCCAATGTCAGCCAGCGCGCAATATAAGCAGCGACATGCGGCGCGTTCACACCGGGCGTGTTGACCACTTGAATCCCTTTGGATGCGCACAGGTCCAGTCGAACCTTATCGAGGCTCGTCCCCCTGCGAATCAGATGCAGGTTTCCAAATGGGTGGGCTAAACGCCAGAGGTCTATGACGTCTGCATCCATGGCTTGGTCCCCAACAACGATTGTTGCTGGACGCAAAAGCCCAATCTGGGTGAGCAACGCCTGCTTGGTTATTGTCGGGGAGAGAAACACGATGTTGTCCGGAGCATCAGCTTTCCAGCCTCTGGAAACCGGCGCGATATGTAAAATGCTCTCGGTTGTGGCGATCAAGGATGCGGCGACGGGCGGAACGGGAAAGCGCGTCATGGCTTAGTCTCCAATAACTCTGACTTAGTAATGCCCCGAAGAGAGGTTTTATAAAGTTTGGAGTTACGGAAGCGGCCGTTCTCTATTCCTGGGTTTTGTTTGACCTTTCCACAAAAAATTGCAACAACCGATGAAATTCCGTAACGGAATTCAACCTACGCTCATCTTTTAAAATGAATAAGCCAGCCAATTCTGACGAGCGAGTAGCCCAATTCCGACATTTGAAGGCGAGAGATGTAAGGCGCTTTAACCGATCTTCGTGACTGCCACAAACGAAATATGGGAGCGAACCTGCTCGCGAATGCAGTAAACCAGTCAACTACTTATCGACTGACTCACCGCATCGCGAACAAGCCCGCTCCCACACGAATACCGGGTTGGCTGGGGATCAACGCCGACGTGGGCGGCGTTGCTCGTCATCGGTACGAATCGGCACCGGCTGCAGTGGAGGCTCGATCAAGCCCAGCGCAACGCCAAGGTCATGGAGCCAGGTTTGAATTTTCTCTTTCATGATTTGCCCCCTTTGAGGGTAATGCGGGTAGGCGCCTGTCTTGTCGCCCTTTCCTACACTGATAGTAGCCCTAAGTCCTATGTATTGCTTGCGCGAAACCACAACGAACTATTACTGAATGGATCAGAATCCTGTCGATTCGTTCAAGCAATCTCGCGCCTGTCTTGCACGCTCTCTGCCTGGCTCGCCTGCTGCAGCTCGATCCATGCATTGAGGTTAGCGCCGAGCATACCCTTTCGCCACATCAACCAAGTGGTGGCAGTGGCAAAAGGCCCAGTCAGCGGATGAACGGACACACTGTCCTTGCCCGGCAGGCTCTCGAGCATGGATTCGGACATCAACGCCACGCCTGAGCCGGCGATCACACAAGCCAGCATGCCCTGGTAGGACTCGATCTCGATGGCGCGACCCATGGCCACGCGCTCGTGGGAAAACCAGGTCTCCAGGCGGGTGCGATAGGCGCAACTGCGGCGGAACGTGAAAACCGAGCGGCCGGCCACGTCCTGAGGCCCGCGCACCGGCGGGTGATCGGCCTCGCAAATGATCACCAGGCGCTCTTCGCACAGCGGCACGCCGTCCAGCGTGGCAATCGTCAATGGACCATCCACCAGCGCCGCATCCAGCCGCCCGGTGATCAAGCCTTCGAGCAGTTCGCCGCTCGGCGCGGATTGCACCTGCAAATTCACCATCGGGTAGGCCTTGTGATAACGCGCCAATAGCCTGGGCAAGTGAATCGCCGCCGTGCTGTACATGCTGCCGAGGACAAAATCACCCGCCGGTTGCCCGCCCTGCACGGCGCCATGAGCTTCATCGTGCAGGGCCAGTAGACGGGTGCTGTAGTCCAGCAGCACTTTACCCGCAGGAGAAAGCTGCAAACGCTGGCGTTCACGCACAAACAGCTCGACGCCAAGCTGTTCTTCCATTTGCTTGAGCCGGGTCGACAGATTCGACGGCACACGGTGCAGGCGCTCGGCGGCGCGGGTGATGGAGCCCTCTTCCGCTACCGCCTGGAAGATGCGCAGTTGACTGAACTCCATAGACTTTCTCCAAAACTGAACAAGTTGCTCACTATTATTCATTTTTACAGAAAGTCAATCCGCTTTAGCCTGACGGTCTTCGCTTTCCCGCAGGACACGTGCACATGTCACCGCTGATTCGCTTAACCGCCAGCTTTGTCGCCCTGATGATGGCCATGGGCATCGGCCGCTTTGCCCTTACCCCGCAGATGCCGCATTTGCTCAGTGAAGGTCAGATCGACCTGACCGGCGCCGGGTTGATCGCGGCCGCCAATTACCTGGGTTACTTCGTCGGTGCGGTGGACTCGATCTTCGCCCGCAGTCATCACCATATTAAAGGGCGCTTGTACGGCGGGTTGTGGCTCTGCGTGCTGCTGACCCTGGCGTCCTGTTGGGCCCACGGCTTTTGGCCGCACCTGCTGCTGCGTTTCGGCACCGGAGTCGCCAGCGCCTGGGCCCTGGTGATGATTACCAGCCTGAGCCAGCCGCTGGCGATTGCCGCCGGCAGGCCACGCCTGGGAGCGCTGGTGTTCGCAGGACCTGGCCTGGGCATTGTGCTCACCGGGCTGCTGGCGCTGGGGTCCAACCTGTTGGGGCAAAGCTCCGCAACGCTGTGGTTGGTGTATGGCGCGGTGGCACTGGTGATGCTGCTGGCCATCCTGCCCTTCCTGCCGAAGCCGACCACGCTGGCTGCCCCCACCTCCAACGCGGGTAATAACGGCAGCATCGCGCACTTGGGCTGGATCTACTTCCTGTTCGGCCTGGGCTACATCATTCCAGCGACTTTCCTGTCGCAGATGGCCACTGCGCAGTTCAAGGGCGCCTGGCAAGCCGACTTGTTCTGGCCGTGCTTTGGCCTGGCCGCTGCGATGGGCGTGGTGATAGCCAGCCTGCGCCGCAAGGACCCGAACACCACCCGGCGCTGGCTGATGACCACGCTGTGGCTGCAGGCGGCCGGCGTATTCACGTGCCTGCTGGGCAATGCCTGGGGCCTGGCGCTGGGAGTATTGCTGTGCGGCGCACCGTTCCTGGCGTGCATGCAATTGGTCATGGCGCGCCTGCGCGAGATAGCGCCCCACGGCTATCAGCGCAGCACCGGCTTGTTGACGGCCAGCTTTGCCATCGGCCAATTGAGCGGGCCGCTGCTGGCCTCGGTGAGCAGCCACTTGAGCGGCGGCCTGCAACCGGCACTGGTGATTGCCGGTTGCGGCCTGTTGGTGGCCGGCGGTGTCGTGCTCAGCCAGCGACCAGAGGGGTCGGCAAGCGCACCTGCTCACGCCGTGCCAGCACCAGAAAAAACAGCCCTCCCAGGAAGCAGCCGGTAAACCAGGCGAAATTGGCCATGCCTTGCAACGCTGGCGTGAAGGTGATGGCGACGCCCATCAGCGTCGCCGGTACCAAGGCCTTGACCGCCGTCCAGTTCACCCCGCCGTCGAAGTAATAGCGTCCGCTCGGGCTGTCATCGAACAGCGCATCCACGTCGATCTGCTGCTTTTTGACCAGGTAAAAATCCACCAGCAGGATGCCGAACAGCGGCCCGATAAACGCGGCCAGGATGTCCAGGGTGTAGTGAATCATCAGCGGGTTATTGAACAGGTTCCACGGCGTGATAAAGATCGACGCCACGGCAGCGATCATTCCACCCGCACGCCAGCTGATTTTGCTCGGCGCAATGTTGGCGAAGTCGAACGCCGGCGAGACAAAGTTGGCGACGATATTGATGCCGATAGTGGCGGTCACGAACGCGAAGGCGCCCAGCAGCACGGCCATGCTGTTGTCGATGCGCGACACCGTGGCGATGGGGTCATGCAACATTTCGCCAAATACTGGCAGCGTGCCCGAGACGATCACCACGGTTACCAGGGAGAAGGCCAGGAAGTTCACCGGCAGGCCCCAGAAGTTGCCACGGCGCACGTCCTGCATGCTGCGGCAGTAGCGGCTGAAATCGCCAAAATTGAGGGTAGGCCCGGAGAAGTACGACACCACCAGCGCCGTCGCCACGATCACCTGGCCGAACGCCTGCCAGCCCGACAGCGACTTTTCCGCCAGGGTAAAGCTGATATTCGCCCAACCCGCTTTCCACACAATCCAGCCGGCCAGGGCAAACATCACCGCATACACCACCGGGCCTGCCCAGTCGATAAAGCGGCGGATGGATTCCATGCCGGCCCAGAACACAGCGGCCTGCAGCACCCACAACGTAAGAAAGCCGAACCAACCCAGGTACGACAAGCCGGCAAAGTGCGGCTCTGCATACACAGCCATCGACGGGAAAAAGCGCAGCACCACGATGATCAAGGCACTCGACGCCAGGTAGGTCTGAATGCCGTACCACGCAACCGCGATCAGGCCACGGATCACCGCAGGAATATTCGCACCAAAAACACCAAATGCCAGGCGGCAAATCACTGGATAAGGCACCGCCGCCTGCTGACTCGGCTTGGCCACCAGGTTGGCGATCAGTTGCACAATGCAAATGCCCGCGAGCAAGGCGATCAACACCTGCCAACTGGCCAGCCCCAGGGCGAACAGGCTGGCCGCGAACACGTAGCCGCCGACGCTGTGCACGTCGCTCATCCAGAAGGCGAAGATGTTGTACCAGGTCCATTTTTGCGGCAGTGGGCCCAGGTCCTGGTTATACAGCCGTGGGCTGTAGCCGTTGGGCAATTGGTCGGTCATCGCGGGACTCCTCGTAATATCGCCCTGCGTTGCCATAGCGATATGCATACGGTACGCAGTATGGGTTGTATACGAAGTAGTCAGCAGAATGCATGCCAATGGCACACAATGCCGGCGGAACGGCGCTCCAAAGACATTATTAAGGTTTAGATAGAACAGCTATGCGCAGCAACGGTGCAAGACAATCCTGTACACAATCACTGACGCACCCGTTGTGCACACAGGAAGCCGACTGTGCAACAGATCGCCGTGAGCACCGTCCCCCACGCCATGTCCATTACCGCCAGGCCGGCGGACCAGCCATGCAGCGTGGCCCAATTGCTCAGGTCGTAAGTGCCATAGGCCACCAACCCCAGCAATGCCCCCAAACGCGCGGCGCGTTGCCAGCTCGCGCTGGGCAAGACAACGAATATCACGCAACCGAGGACATACAGCAGATAGAACACGACGGCGGGCAACAGCCGGGGCTGATCGAGCATCAGCGAGCCGAGCAGGCTCTTATAGGTAGGTCCCATCAGGACGCCCAGCCAGAGGCCGTCCAGCACCAGGAAGGCGACCAGCGTACCGAGGTAGGCAAACAAGGTTTTCTTCGACATTTGAACATCCACTGTAGGAGCAAGCGTACTCCTACAGCAGAGCCGGCCGCACTCAGCTTAGTTCAATGCGATCGGCATGAATCACAATCTGCCCCTGCTTGTAGAGCGCACCAATGGCCTTTTTGAAGTTGCCTTTGCTCACGCCGAACAAGTTGCTGATGACGGCGGGATCGCTTTTATCACTGACCGGCAAGGTGCCGTTGTTGTCACGCAATTTGGCGAGGATCTTCGAGTTGAGGCTGGAAGCCGCTTCCTGGCCAACCGGCTGCAGGCTCAGGCTGATGTTGCCATCGGCGCGGATCTCTTTGATAAAGCCTTTCTCTTCCTTGCCCGGGCGCAGGAACTTGAACACTTCATTCTTGTGGATCAGGCCCCAGTGTTTGTTGTTGATGATCGCCTTGAAGCCCATGTCCGTGGCTTCGGCCACCAACAGGTCGACTTCCTGGCCCACCTGGTAATTGGCCGGCGTTTTGTCCAGGTAGCGATCAAGGCGCGCGGTGGCGGTGATGCGCCGGGTGTGCTTGTCGAGATAGACATGCACCACGCAGTATTCACCGGCGCTCAGCTGACGTTTTTCTTCCGAATAAGGCAGCAACAGATCCTTGGGCAGCCCCCAATCGAGGAACACACCGATGCTGTTGACTTCCACCACTTTCAAACTGGCAAATTCGCCCACTTGAACTTTGGGTTTTTCAGTGGTGGCGATAAGTTTGTCATCACTGTCCAGATAAATGAAAACGTTAAGCCAGTCTTCATCTTCACTGGGAATGTCCTTGGGGATATACCGATTAGGCAAGAGGATTTCACCGTCTTGCGCACCATCCAGGTACAAACCAAAGTTAGTGTGTTTAACCACTTGCAAGCTGTTGTAGCGCCCGACTAAAGCCATTTCCAGATACCCTCATTGCGTGGGCGGCATTCTACCCGAGTTGAGCCAGACACGCGCGCGCGCCTGAAAAATCCGCAGGCCGACGTGGCGCTGCAATGGCAGTGCCCCGCTCGTCTGATCAATCCTGCGAATTTTACCCGTCGCCAACACCGGTACGTCTCAAGCTTTCGAGTTAAAACAGTCAGTTAGCGGGTTATTGGGTTGATCAAGTTCGGTCTTTTGCAGAGGCGACATTTAATTCCCAGGGGATATTTGCCAAGCAATTGTCAAGTAATTCCTGTACGATGCCTGGCCAAGTTAATTTTCTACAGGTTAGTGGCCGCCATGCGCGTAAAAGCATCCAACAGCAAAGCAAAGCCAGCTCCCGCCGTTGAAACCAGCGAATCGATCAACAGCCAGATTGCTGCGTTCCTCAAGTCCGGTGGCGAAATCCAGCAAATTGCCAAGGGCGTGAGCGGCCAGACTTTCGGCCCGTCCAAGCAGATCAGCCTGGGCAAAAAGTAATACCCGCGCAACGCACCTGGTCCCTAAGCGTCTTGCCTTCAAGGCGCTAGGACTAGAGCCCGAAACGCCTTCGCAACACCTTGATCCTCACCCCAATCGACGAACGGGCCTCACCTGCGAGCTTTCGCCGGTATCCTTGCACACGTCTAGCACGGGCATCTGCCCATCTTTTTTCGTCACTGCTCCTCGCTTTTCATGGAGTGAAGCATGCTCAAATCCTGCATGTTACTGGTCAGCGCGCTTGCCGCGTGTCCGCTCGCCGAAGCGCAGATTTTCCAGCGCGAATTGGGTGACTTCGACCTGAAATTGGGTACCACCCCCAGCCGCACCATGGCCCAGGGCCTGGTCAAGCCGACCTCCCCCGGCAGCGACGCATTCCATGGCGGGCTGGACCTGAGTCACGACAGCGGCCTGTACTTCGGCCAGTTTTCACCGAACATGGGGTTGTCCTCGCCCAGCACCCTTGAAGTCGATTCCTATATGGGTTTCAAGCATCCCTTCGACCAGACCCTGGGCTACGAAGTGGGCTTGATTCACTACAGCTATCCCAAGGTCAGCCCCCTCGACAGCCAGGCGTTTTATGGTGGCCTGAACCTGCTGGGCAACCGTTTCGGCGTGTCTTTCAGCAACGACCCCGACCGCCAGGACAGCACGCTGTTTGCCGACCTCGGCGGCACCCAGCCTTTCGGCGTCGGCGTCAGCGTGAAGTACACCACCCATCAACTGGGCACGCCGGTGTCGGTGGAGAACGGCGCCATCAGCAGCTTCAGCGACTGGTCAGTGCAACTGTCCCGGGCCTGGAAGGGGGTCGACCTGGACCTGATCTACAGCGACTCCAGCCTCAGTGGCGGGAACTGCTCGGCCTACTCCGGACACAATTCGCAA
Organism: Pseudomonas sp. 31 R 17; assembly: GCF_900004915.1. Classification (NCBI taxonomy): domain Bacteria; kingdom Pseudomonadati; phylum Pseudomonadota; class Gammaproteobacteria; order Pseudomonadales; family Pseudomonadaceae; genus Pseudomonas; species Pseudomonas sp. 31 R 17. The sequence goes on along the minus strand of NZ_CVTN01000051.1, from coordinate 1,150 downwards.
TGTGACGGTCTGTTGACCTTGAAGGCTGTCCGGTCGTTTTATTGATGGGCTGAACTGTCGCCCCTTGTGCAGGTTCACATGCATTAACCCCCAACCGTGCAAGGACCTGCCCATGTTGCGTCGGCTCAAATTTATGGTGTTATTGCTGACCCTGAGCCTGGTGCTCGCCGGCTGCAATCGCGTGGGCCTGGCCTACCGTAATCTTGACGTGATCATCCCCTGGACCCTCAACGACTACCTGGACATGAACGCCGGGCAGAAGAGCTGGTTCAATGACAAACTCAAGGAGCACCTGGCCTGGCACTGCACCACGCAACTGCCGGGTTACCTGGACTGGCTGGACCGCCTGCAACAGATGGTCGACGCCAATCAGGTCACCGACGCCGCCTTGCAGGCCCGCACTGTCGAAGCCAAACAGGCCATCGCCGAGATCGCGCGTGAAATCACCCCGTCTGCGGTGCACCTGCTGCAAGGTCTGGATGATCAGCAGGTCAAGGAGATGAACGACGCCCTGGCCAAAGACCTGCGCAAACGCCAGGACGAATACCTCAAGCCGCCGCTGGCCCAGCAGATCAAGGAGCGCGCCGAGCGCATGAGCAAGCGTCTGGACGCCTGGATCGGCCCACTCAGCGCCAGCCAGCAGCAGCGGGTGGTGGCCTGGTCCGAGGCATTGGGAGATCAGAACAACGAGTGGATCGGCAACCGCGCGCACTGGCAGGCGCAGTTCAGCGAGGCGCTGCAGCAACGCAACAGTCCCGGGTTCGCGCAGAAAATGCAGCAGTTACTGGTGGACCGGGAAAGCCTTTGGACCCCCGAGTACCGGGCGGCCTATGCACAGACCGAAGCGGCGGCGCGTAGTTTGATTGTGGATTTGATGGCGCAGAGCACTGAGCAACAACGCATGAAGCTGAGCCAGAAAATCGACAAAGTCCGTGACGATTTTCAGGCCCTCAAATGCCTCAAGGCTGCCTCTGCGTGATGTGGGAAAGGGCGTGCTTTCGATAGCAGCGCGCCTGACAAACCGCTATCGGGGTATAGGTATCTACACAACTCAGCAGCGCCCAACCGTAACCACGATGCGAAGCGAGTCGCTCTTGATCTGGCTTTTGATCTTGATCTCAGGCGCCCCGTTAAACCACGCTGGCCGAAC
>NZ_CVTN01000052.1:7602-66368 GCF_900004915.1 Pseudomonas sp. 31 R 17 | reverse complement strand
GCGTTTTGCTTACTTTTGCGCTTTTCAAAAGTGAGCCGCTGTAAAAGCGGAACCTATAGCAGCCGTTACCGCAGAAACGGATATGTACTCGATCCGATCCAACATCCTGGCCAGCCCAGAGGCCGCCATCGGGGGCAAGCCCCCTCCCACATTTGGACCGGGATCGACTCAACATCCTGGTCGGCTCTGAGGCCGCCATCGGGAGCAAGCCCCCTCCCACATTTTGGCCAGGATCGACACAAAATCCCGGTCGGCTCCAAGGCCGCCGCGCTTTTGCTTTTGATCTCAGGCGCCCCGTTAAACCACGCTGGCCGAACGCAGGCTTGAATCCGTGGGCAACCCGGCAGGACGCCGGGTTAGCCGCACTGGGCCATGGATGGCCCATTGCGGCGGCCCACGGATTCAAGCCGGAGAGAGGGCACACCGAGCATGAGCGAGGTGCCGAGTGGTGGGGCAAGAGCCCTTTGGTTACTTTGGGGCTTTTCCAAAGTGACCCGCCGTCAGGGCGGAACCCTAAGTGGCCGTGACCGAAGAAACGGATATGTACCCGGTCCAATCCAACATCCTGGTCGATCCTGAGGCCGTCATCGGGAGCAAGCCCCCTCCCACAGTTGGACCGGGATCGACTCAACATCCTGGTCGGCTCTGAGGCCATCATCGGGGGCAAGCCCCCTCCCACATTTGGATTTGTGGGGTATCAGTAAGATAGTCGTAGGCGGCCAGGCCCAACGGGGGAGCAAGCTCGGCGTCTCGCCAAGATACCTATGTCCCGATAGCCGAAACACACCGCATCGGACAAAACGCCAAACGGTTACCCCCAGCCTTTTTCGACAGATACATCGCCTGGTCCGCCTTGCTGATCAGCCCATCGATCTGCGCCCCATGCTCCGGATAAAACGCCACGCCGATACTCGCGGCAATCTCCACCGTCTGCGTGCCAATCAAAATCGGCGCATTGGCCGCCTGCAACATTCTCTGGAGCAAAGGTTCGCTGTCTTGCGCAGCCTGCAACCCCACCAGCCCGGCCACAAACTCATCGCCACCGAGCCGCGCCAGGGTATCGCCTTCACGCAACGTCGCGTTGATCCGCGCCGCGACAATCTGCAACACCCGATCGCCCCAATCATGGCCGTAACTGTCGTTAAGCGCCTTGAACCCATCAAGGTCAATGAACGCGATCGCCACCTTGTGCTGGTCAACCTTCGCCTTGCCCAACGCCTGGCGCATCCGCTCGGCCAACAGCAACCGATTGGGCAACTGGGTGAGCGCGTCATACCGGGCATCACGTTCCAGCAACTGCAGGCGCTGCTTCATCTGCGTCATGTCGCTGAACAGTGCCACATAGTGCTGGACGTTCCCGTGACGGTCATGCACCGCGCTGACGCTGATCCGCGAAGTCATCTGCCGTCCATCCCTGTGGCTGCTCTGGATCTCACCGGACCAGTGCCCGTGGAAGTCCAGCGCGTTCTTCATCGGCGCATAAAACGTCGCCAACCGACGCACCATGGGATGGGCATTCAACGCTCGCCCCAGCACTTCATCCCGCCCGTAACCGGTGAGCCGGCTGAAGGCCTCGTTCACGGCGATGACGCGGCCGAACGGGTCGACCAGGATGATGCCGTCGCGGGCGTGGCTGAACACGGTGGCGGCCAACTCCGGGCACAGGGTACTGAGGCGACGATCAAGGGCGGCCACATCGCGGATGGCCATAGAGGATCGGGAGTCGAAGCCTCGCCGGGCCAAATGGGCGGCCAGGAAAGACAGCGACTTATGCAGTCGGGTCAGTGCCTTCGTAGTGAGCGCGCAATTAAGGCAGTGACGACGGATGAAGGTGCGCAGGTTCATGGCGGGACGCGGTGCTCGTTGCAGCGGTGGAGTTGAGTGCAGGGATTATCAAGACGCGGGCCTGCCGGGGTCTTTGCTCGACCGGACGCAAGCTTTGCGGGAGGGGATGGATGGAAAAATTTTCTTGCGCTTTATGCAATCAACCCTGCGACCTAACGTCGCAGCAAACAGCCCTTGGAAAATCATGCGCAAGCCGTAGAATCCCGCGCTCGTTTGCAGGCGACCGCCTGTTTCGCCGTTCGATTTTCCAGAGGTCTTTATGTCTGCGCGTTTGCTGGCCATGGCGCTGGCGCCCTTGCTGGGGCTGTTCATTGTTGCGCTGGGCAACGGCTTTCTTTCATCCCTGACGACCCTTCGACTCGACGCAGCCGGCGCATCGGCCACGATGATCGGGATCGTGTCATCGGCCTACTTCATCGGCCTGACGCTGGGCGCCGTCTTCAATGACCGGCTGATTCTGCGCATCGGGCATATCCGCGCCTACGGCAGCTTTGCCTCGCTGATCGCGGTGACCATCCTGCTGCAGGGCTTGTTCTATGACACCTGGGGTTGGTTCGTGCTGCGCCTGGTCAACGGCTGGGCCACGGTCGGGGTGTTTCTGGTGATCGAAAGCTGGCTGCTGCTGGCCGGCGACGCCAAGATTCGCGGGCGCTTGCTCGCGCTGTACATGATCGTGCTGTATGGCGCAGGCGTACTGGGCCAGGCGGCGCTGGGCAGGATCGCCGGCCTGAGCGAGAGCGCACCGTTCATGGTGGCCGGCATGCTCGCGTCGTTGTCGGTATTGCCGATTGTGATCCTGCCCCGGGTATCGCCCCTGCTGGATCAGGTTGAACCGCTCAAGCCACGGCAACTGCTGGGCGTGACGCCGACCGGGCTGGTCGGGTGCTTCGGCTCGGGGGTCAGCATCGCGGCGATCTACACCTTGCTGCCGCTGTACCTGCAACGCGCCGGCCTGAACGTTGGCGACGTCGGCAGCATGATGGCCTGGACGATCCTCGGCGCCATGCTGTTGCAATACCCGGTCGGACGCTGGTCCGACCACAAGGATCGCTTGCAGGTGCTGACCATCTTGGCGGTGGCCTGCACCCTGTTGTCCCTGCTGATCGTACTGCTGCCCCTGTCGTCGATGCTGCTTGCGGTGCTGCTGTTCCTGCTCGGCGGCGCGGTGTTCGCGCTGTACCCGGTCGCCGTCAGCCATGCCGCCGACCGCGCGCCTGCCGACGCGTTGGTACCGATGATCCAGGGCCTGTTGCTGATCAACTCGCTGGGCTCGGCCATCAGTCCGATGATGATCTCGCCGGTGATGAATTCGTTCGGCGCCAACGGCCTGTTCTGGGTATTTGCGCTGGTGAACCTGTGCATGGTCACCTTCTTCCTGTGGCGACGCGGCAAGCGCCCCGTTCCGGCCAACCCCGCGCCGTTTGCGGCAGCGGCAACGTTCTCGCCGACGGGCGCTGAACTGCGGGTCACCGAGGATCTGCGCCAGGCGGTGCAGGAACACCCACCCATGATGGATGCATTGAGCGGTGAGCCCGCTCAGCCTCAGCCGTAAAAGTCATCCGATTGTCCCGGCCTGAGTGGCCGGGACACTACCGGTGAGTTTAGATACGTCAGCAACAACAGTGTTTTGTCATCACGCACATTGATAGCTCCCTAACTAAAACTGCAGACTGGGGGGCTGTCCGCAGCGCTTATATCATTCCGAATGATAGTCACCTTTGCTTCATTCGATTCGTGACATACCGCCTCCCCGCGCATGATCCGCCCATCTCAAATACATTGGCGGATGCACCTCATGGAACAGTCACTCAAACATTTGCGCTTGCCCCTGGCGATATTGGCCGTGGTGGTGATGAGCGCGTGCGGCAAGTCCCCGGACCAAGCGGCCGCCATGCCTGCCGCCAAGGTCAGCGTGGCCAAGGTGCTGGAACAGCCGGTCAACGAGTGGGATGAATTCACCGGGCGCCTGGAAGCCCCGGAAACCGTACAGATTCGCCCACGGGTTTCTGGCCAGATTGACCAAGTCGCTTTCACCGAAGGCGCTTTGGTCAAGAAAGGCGACCTGCTGTTCCAGATCGACCCGCGCCCGTTCCAGGCCGAAGTGCGCCGTCTTGAAGCGCAGCTCGCGCAGACCAAGGCCGCCGCCACCCGCAGTGATAACGAAGCACAACGCGGCGAACGCCTGCGCCAGAGCAATGCGATCTCCGCCGAACTCGCCGACTCGCGCGCCACCGCCGCCCAGGAAGCCCGCGCCGCCATGGCCGGGATCCAGGCGCAGTTGGACCTGGCCAAGTTGAACCTGAGCTTTACCCGCGTCACCTCGCCCATCAGCGGCCGCGTCAGCCGTGCCGAAATCACCGCCGGCAACCTGGTGACCGCCGACACCACCGCGCTGACCAGCGTGGTGTCCACCGACAAGGTCTACGCCTACTTCGACGCCGATGAGCGTGTGTTCCTCAAGTACACCGAGCTGGCCCGCCAAGGCCGTCGGGGCGCGACCACGCCGGTGTACCTGGGTCTGTCGAACGAAACCGGCAACCCGCACCTGGGCCAGATGAACTTCGTCGACAACCAGGTCAACCCGGCCACCGGCACCATCCGTGGCCGCGCGGTGTTCGATAACAGCAAGGGCGAATACACCCCTGGCCTGTATGCACGCCTGAAGCTGGTCGGCAGCGGCACCTACTCCGCCGTGCTGATCAACGACGAAGCCGTGGGCACCGACCTGGGCAAGAAGTTCGTGCTGGTGATGGAAGGCGACAAGCCGGCCTATCGCGCCGTGGAACTGGGTCCGAAGATCGAAGGCTTGCGCATCGTGCGCAGCGGTTTGAACAAGGACGACACCATTATCGTCAAGGGCCTGCAGCGCGTGCGGCCGGGCTCGCCGGTGGCGCCGGAAACCATTCCGATGGCCAGCCAGGAAACCCTCGCCGCCCTGGCCCAACAACGACAAGCGCTTGAAGCCAGCAACCTGGAGCAGGTGGCGCCGGAAAAACCCGCGCCCAAGCTTGCCAGCAGCGCGACTCCACGCGGTTAAGGGATACGACTCAAGATGAATTTTTCCAAGTTCTTCATATCGCGGCCGATCTTCGCAGCGGTGCTGTCGCTGTTGATCCTGATCGCCGGCGCCATCTCGCTGTTCCAGCTGCCGATCAGTGAATACCCGGAAGTGGTGCCGCCGACCGTGGTGGTACGCGCCAACTTCCCGGGTGCGAACCCCAAAGTCATCGGCGAAACCGTGGCGGCGCCGCTGGAGCAAGCCATTACCGGCGTCGAGAACATGCTGTACATGTCCTCGCAGTCGACCGCCGACGGCAAGCTGACCCTGACCATCACCTTCGCCCTGGGCACTGACCTGGACAACGCGCAGGTGCAGGTACAAAACCGGGTGACGCGCACTCAGCCAAAACTGCCCGAGGAAGTGACACGCATCGGTATCACCGTGGACAAGGCCTCTCCCGACCTGACCATGGTGGTGCACTTGACCTCCCCGGATCAGCGTTACGACATGCTGTACCTGTCCAACTACGCGATCCTCAATATCAAGGATGAGCTGGCCCGCCTGGGCGGCGTCGGCGACGTGCAGTTGTTCGGCATGGGCGACTATTCCCTGCGCGTGTGGCTGGACCCGAACAAGACCGCTTCGCGCAACCTGACCGCGACCGATGTGGTCACGGCGATTCGCGAGCAGAACCGTCAAGTGGCCGCCGGTGCCCTGGGCGCGCAGCCTGCGCCGAGTGCCACCAGCTTCCAGTTGTCGGTCAATACCCAAGGCCGCCTGGTCACCGAGGAAGAGTTCGAGAACATTGTGATTCGCGCCGGCGCCAACGGTGAAATCACGCGGCTCAAGGACATCGCTCGGGTCGAGTTGGGCTCCAGCCAATACGCGCTGCGCTCGTTGATCGATAACCAGCCGGCCGTGGCGATTCCGATTTTCCAGCGACCCGGTTCCAACGCCATCGACATCTCCAACGATGTACGCGCGAAAATGGCCGAGCTGAAAAAGAGCTTTCCGGCGGGGATGGACTACCGCATCGCCTATGACCCGACGATCTTTGTGCGCGGCTCCATCGAAGCGGTGGTGCATACCCTGTTCGAAGCACTGATCCTGGTCGTGCTGGTGGTGATCCTGTTCCTGCAGACCTGGCGCGCCTCGATCATTCCCCTGGTGGCGGTGCCGGTCTCCCTGATCGGTACGTTTGCGGTGATGCACCTGTTCGGCTTCTCGCTCAACGCGCTGTCCCTGTTCGGCCTGGTACTGGCCATCGGGATCGTGGTGGACGACGCCATCGTAGTGGTGGAGAACGTCGAGCGTAATATCGAGCTGGGCCTGGAGCCGTTCCCGGCCACTGAAAAGGCCATGAGCGAAGTGACCGGCCCGATCATCGCCACGGCGCTGGTGCTGTGCGCGGTGTTCATCCCGGCCGCCTTTATCAGCGGCTTGACCGGACAGTTCTACAAACAGTTCGCCTTGACCATTGCCATCTCGACAGTGATCTCGGCGTTCAACTCGCTGACGCTGTCCCCTGCCCTGGCCGCCGTGTTGCTGCGGGCCCACGATGCGCCGAAGGATCGTTTCTCCAGGTTCCTCGACAAGATTTTCGGCGGCTGGTTGTTCCGTCCGTTCAACCGCTTCTTCGAAAAGGCCAGCCATGGCTACGTGGGGACCGTTCGCCGGGTGATTCGCGGCAGCGGCATTGCCCTGTTCGTGTACGCCGGCCTGATGGTGCTGACGTTCTTCGGTTTTGCCCACACCCCGACCGGTTTCGTCCCGGCCCAGGACAAGCAATACCTGGTGGCCTTCGCCCAACTGCCCGATGCCGCGAGCCTTGATCGCACCGAAAGCGTGATGAAGCGCATGTCGGAGATCGCCCTGAAACAACCTGGCGTGGAAGCCGCGATTGCCTTCCCCGGCCTGTCGATCAACGGTTTCACCAACAGCCCCAACAGCGGCATCGTGTTCGTGACCTTGAAACCCTTCGACGAGCGTAAGGACGCGAGCATGTCCGCCGGTGCGATTGCCGGTGCACTGAACGGTCAATACGCCAATATCGAAGAAGCCTACATGGCGATCTTCCCGCCGCCGCCGGTACAAGGCCTGGGCACCATCGGCGGGTTCCGCCTGCAGATCGAAGACCGTGGCAACCTCGGCTATGACGAGCTGTACAAAGAAGTGCAGAACATCATCGCCAAGAGCCACAACGTGCCCGAGCTGTTCGGCCTGTTCACCAGCTACACGGTGAACGTGCCGCAAGTCGACGCGGCCATCGACCGTGAAAAGGCCAAGACCCATGGCGTGGCGATCAGCGACATCTTCGACACGCTGCAGGTCTACCTGGGCTCGTTGTATGCCAACGACTTCAACCGCTTCGGACGTACCTATCAGGTCAACGTGCAGGCCGAGCAGCAGTTCCGCCAGGACGCCGACCAGATCGGCCAGTTGAAAGTGCGCAACAACAAGGGCGAGATGATCCCGCTGGCGACCTTTATCAAGGTCAGCGACACCTCGGGCCCCGACCGCGTGATGCACTACAACGGCTTTATCACCGCTGAAATCAACGGCAACGCCGCACCGGGCTACAGCTCCGGCCAGGCCCAGATAGCCATTGAAAAGCTGTTGAAAGATGAACTGCCCAACGGCATGACCTATGAGTGGACCGACCTGACCTATCAGCAAATCCTCTCGGGCAATACCGCGCTGTTCGTGTTCCCGCTCTGCGTACTGCTGGCGTTCCTGGTACTGGCCGCCCAATACGAAAGCTGGAGCCTGCCGCTGGCGGTGATCCTGATCGTACCGATGACACTGCTGTCGGCCATCACCGGGGTGATTCTCTCGGGCAGCGACAACAACATCTTCACCCAGATCGGCCTGATCGTACTGGTGGGCCTGGCCTGCAAGAACGCGATCCTGATCGTCGAGTTTGCCAAGGATAAACAGCAGGAAGGCCTCGACCCGCTGGCGGCGGTACTGGAAGCCTGCCGCCTGCGTCTGCGGCCGATCCTGATGACTTCCTTCGCCTTCATCATGGGTGTGGTGCCGCTGGTGCTGTCCAGCGGTGCCGGTGCCGAGATGCGCCATGCCATGGGTGTGGCGGTGTTCTCCGGGATGATCGGGGTGACCTTCTTCGGTCTGTTGCTGACGCCCGTGTTCTACGTACTGATCCGGCGTTATGTGGAGCGCCAGGAAGCGCGCAAAGCGGCCAAGGCCTTGAAGCTGGAGACACAGCAATGAGTGTGAAAATATTCCTGCCGAGCCTGCTGGTACTGGCGCTCGCCGCCTGTGCCGTAGGCCCGGACTACAAGACCCAACAGCTGGAGGCGGCCAATATCACGGCCGCCGCCGACAGCAAAAGCTACGACCACGCCAAATACGAAGGCATCTGGTGGCAGCAGTTCGAAGACCCGACGCTTAACCAGCTGGTGACCCAGTCGTTGAGCGGCAACCGTGATTTACGCGTAGCGTTTGCCCGCCTGCGGGCGGCACGTGCGATTCGCGATGACGCGGCCAACGACATCATGCCGGTGGTCACCTCCCGCGCCAGCAGTGAAGTGGGCAAAGGCCAGATTCCGGGCCAGACCACCAAGCGTGTCAACAGCGAGCGCTATGACCTGGGCCTGGACATGGCCTGGGAAGTCGACCTGTTCGGGCGCATCCGCCGCAACCTGGAAGCCAGCGACGCCGACCAGCAAGTGGCCGAAGCCGACCTGTACCAACTGCAAGTCACCATGATTGCCGAACTGGTGGACGCCTACGGCCAACTGCGCGGTGCGCAACTGCGAGAACGCATCGCCCTGGACAACCTGAAGAACCAGCAGGACTCGCGCGCCATCACCATGAGCCTGCGCGATGCCGGTGTGGGTGATCAGCTTGACGTGGAACGTGCCGATGCGCGCCTGGCAGCGGTGGAAGCCAGCGTGCCGCAACTGCAGGCCGAGCAAGTGCGCGAGCGTAACCGCATCGCCACCCTCCTCGGCCAGCGCCCGGACAAACTGAGCGTGGACCTGAGCCCCAAAGACCTGCCGGCGATTGCCAAGGCATTACCGATCGGCGATCCGGGGCAACTGCTGCAACGACGCCCGGACATTCTCAGCGCCGAACGCAAACTGGCCGCCGCCACCGCGCGGATCGGCGTGGCCAAGGCCGATCTGTTTCCACGGGTCAGCCTCAGCGGCTTCCTCGGCTTCACCGCCGGGCGCGGCTCGCAGATCGGTTCGGCCGCCGCGAATGCCTGGTCCCTGGGCCCGAGCATCACCTGGGCCGCATTCGACCTGGGCAGCGTGCGCGCCCGTTTGCGCGGTGCGAATGCCGAAGCCGAAGGCGCCCTGGCAACCTATGAGCAGCAAGTGCTGCTGGCCCTGGAAGAATCCGAAAACGCTTTCAGCGACTACGGCAAGCGCCAGCAACGCCTGGTCTCGCTGATCCGCCAAAGCGAATCCAGCCGCGCCGCCGCCGACCTCGCGGCGATCCGCTACCGCGAAGGCACCGTGGACTTCCTGGTGTTGCTCGACGCCCAGCGCGAACGCCTGGCCGCCGAAGACGCCCAGGCCCAGGCCGAAGTGGACCTGTATCGCGGCATAGTGGCGATCTACAAAGCGTTGGGTGGTGGCTGGCAGCCGGACACGGTGGTCGCCGGCAACAAGTGATGTAAAGAGCTCCTTTGGTTGGTCGCATCCAGCCAATTTTTAGCCCTGCGATCCATTCGGTCGCGGGGCTTTTTTTTACCCGGTTATCAGTGAGCCAAACGGTTTCCGCCTGTTGGTAATCCTTATCTGTCAGACACTTCCCAAATTTCCAAATGACTTAAATATCACTCAAAAGAGGTCGATAACGGGACGTACCCTTCATCCTATAAGGAGACGAACATGGACATGAGAGTGACAATACCTAATGTACTTTCCAAACAGACGGATGCGGTCGTCATCAAGAACCCGGAAAAGGTCACGAATGCGTTCACCATTACGGAGGAGTCAAACGCCGTTGACGAACTGCGAATGTGGCAGCAAGACGAACTGGCGGATTTGAAAGCGTTTTTGAAGAAGTATGATATGACGTCTATCAGCACCGATGAGCTTAAGCAGGTGGGGCGGCGGTTGTTCGATAGTAAAGTAATCGATGAGCAGGCTTTCCTGATTTTCATATCCGGAGATGGCGCCTCTGACGCCACCGGCCGACAAACGAACACGCATGTGAAATTCAATGCAATTGCGCTGTTTGACGAAAAGCTGGAGGGCTACCTTGCATTTGTAAAAAGCAACCCGGACGTAGGGCGCTCACAGGGCATTCCGGAATATATACAGGGCATGTTTGACGCCAATCGTGCCATTAATGCCCTGGCGTATTTCGCAAACTCGTCAAAACATGATTTGTCGGTGGAGGAGCGGGCCTGATGATGAAGCATCAGGAAGGTAGCAGCGTGCCAGCGCTCTGACACACTGCTATCACTGCCGCCTAGCGTCCGTATCTGACAGTTCCTGAAAAGACCTTCGAGCCGGTATCAGGATTGTGCGCCCTGACTCGATATGTACCCAGAGGCCCCAGCCAAGACACACTAGGAGACAAAGGATTGGCCGCAACCTTCGTCCAAGAGGAGCCAACTTCACGCTCGATGGATATCTGGGGCGCTCTTCCCGCACCCGCTGCTGAAATCATTGCCTCAATATTCGCATTAGAACATCCATTACTGCCCGTTATTGCGAACGGCCCATGTACGGTAACTTCAGTTTCCGGCTCTACTATTCCGCTAAAACTCTCCGAGATATTCAAGCACAGTGCCGACGCCTGAACCGAGGCCAGCATCAACGCGGCAAAGGGTAACGCAACGAAACGATTCATAAGTTCACCATCAAGTTATTGATTGGAGACGTCACATATGAAGGTCATCACACCACGCTTTACTGGGTATCCAGCAAACCCTCACAGTTAACAACGCGACCCGTACGGCCTGAATCGTCCGACTTCACCCATCTACCGAGTAGGATCACGGTTAAAACTGTGCACGATTTTTTATTCCGGATATGCCAGCCGCTTCCTAAAAACAATAAGGAAGGTTCTGTCATACCCAAGTGAAAGAAACTGTAAGTTGCTTCCTAGTCCCGCACCGGCGCTACATTCCAGGCGTTATCTCATTCAGAATCAAACTCCGATAATGCCCCGGATTCGACCCCGACCATTTACGGAACGCCTTATAGAAAGAACTGGCATCGGCAAACCCCAGTCGCTCGGCAATCTCGGCAAAGCTGATCTGCGGCTCCGCCAGCCATACAACTGCCAGCTCCTTGCGCACGCTGTCCTTGAGGCCCTGATAAGTCTGCCCTTCTTCCGCCAGGCGGCGGCGCAAGGTGGAGGCGGAGATGCACAAGGTGGCTGCCAGGCCCTCCGTTTCCGGCCAGGTGTCGGGAGGCATCTGCCGAAGGTCGTGCTTGATGCGCGTGGCGAGGCTTTCGGGATCGCGGTATTTGACCAGGATGTTAGCCGGCGCATGGGCGAGAAAACGTTGGAGCTCCTGCGGACTGCGCTTGATCGGCAGGTCCAGGCAGTCGGCGGAAAAGATCATGCGGGTACGTGGGCGATTAAAACGCAGGTTGTCGGAAAACATCACCTGGTAATCATCACAAAAATCCGGACGGGCGCAGCGCAGTTCGATGGCCAGGATCGGAATGCGCCGCCCGGCCAGCCAGCAGGCAACGCCGTGCACGATCATCCAATAGGTGAAATAGGTGAACGCGCGCTTGGGCTCAGGCTCGGGTTCAAGCAGAACGATCTCCGCCAGGCTCTGTTGACGCACCAACTGGGCAGGCATGCGCTCGAGCATCAGCGACAGAAAACCCAACCCGGTTTCCAGGCCGGCCATCAGGCTCGGTTGTGCCATGGCGGCGCGACACAGAAACGCCAGGCTGCCGCTTTTGAGCTTGCGCGGGTCCATGCCAAAAAACTCGTCATCCCTGCGCCGCGCCAGCAAACGCCACAGGCGCGCATAGGCCGTGGCCGGGACACGGGCATTGGGCTGCTCAAGCAACGCAGGATCAATCCCGACTTTGCTCAATGCCTCGACAGTGGCCGCACCAGGCGCACAGCTTTGCAGCAAGGCTTCGCGCACAAGGTGGATGGAGATGGTGTCTTTTTCCGACATGGGATGTTGAGTTGTCCGACTGCAAACCAGGTGGCCTGCATCATAAGGGCGGTTGCGCTTCGCCACCACCGTTCAGCCGAGGTTCAGCAAAGGTCAATATTTCTTGTTTAGCAATGAGTATCATTATGTTACAACTTAGCTTCCTATCTAGTTACGCCGTGGTGCCCGATGCTCGTTCCTTTTTTAATCATGCTGCGCGAAGGCATTGAGGCGGCGTTGATCGTTGGCATCATCGCCAGTTACCTGCAACAGACCGGGCGCGGCCAGTGGATGCCTGCCGTGTGGATCGGTGTATTTCTCGCTGCTGCCCTGTCTTTGCTGGTGGGCGGTGGGCTGGAACTGGTCAGCGCCGAATTCCCGCAGAAACAGCAGGAATTGTTCGAAGGCATCGTCGGACTGGTCGCGGTGGGCATCCTCAGTTCCATGGTGTTCTGGATGCGCAAGGTGGCGCGCTCCATCAAGCATTCGCTGCATGAGTCCCTTGACCATGCCTTGGCTGGCTCCCGGCATCAAGTGTTTGCGCTGATCGCCATGGTGTTTTTCGCGGTGGCGCGCGAAGGCCTGGAAACGGTGTTCTTTCTGCTCGCCGTGTTCCAGCAGAGCGAAGGCCCCGGCGCGCCGATGGGTGCCCTGCTCGGCCTGATCCTCGCAATTGTCGTGGGCTTTTTGATCTATTCCGGCAGCATGCGCCTGAACCTCGGCGCGTTTTTCCGCTGGACCGGGCTGTTCATTCTCGTGGTGGCGGCCGGCATTCTCGCCAACTCGGTGCAGGCCCTGCATGAAGCGGGCGTGTGGAATCACCTGCAAACCGTGCTGTTCGATTTCAGCGCCGCGCTGCCGATGGACAGCCCGCTCGGCTCAGTGCTCGCCGGTATGTTCGGCTATCAGGAAGCACCGACCGTCAGCACGCTCGGCGCTTATCTGATCTACCTGGTGGTGGCGCTGGTGATGTTCTTCCTGCCCGCGCCGTCCGCCAAGCCTGTCACGCCCACTTCTTCCGTCTCCAGCCAGTAAGGACCGTCCCTTGTCCAGCCCAACTCCTCAACCGGCCCCGCCGTCCCGCGCGCTGCGCTGGGCCCTGGCCGGCTCAGTGGTCGTGATGATCGCCGCCGGCGGCCTGTTCTATTACGCCTCGCAGCTGGCCGCCGGCAAGCGCCAGGCCAACCACAATGAAATCGCGGTGACCATCCACGGCCACGCCTGCGAGCCCAACGCTCTGACGGTGCCGGCTGGACGAGCGAGCTTTCGCATCATCAACCGCTCCGATCGCGCGGTGGAATGGGAAATCCTCGACGGCGTGCTGGTCGTCGAAGAGCGGGAGAATATCGCCCCAGGCTTGAGCCAGGTGATCAACGCCAACCTGCTGCCCGGCGACTACGCCATCACGTGCGGCCTGCTGAGTAACCCGCGCGGCACCTTGCATGTGACGCCCACGGCTGAATCCGAAGCCCAGGCCAAGGCCAAGCCGTCGATGGTGGCGTTTATCGGGCCGCTGTCGGAGTTCCGCGTGTACCTGAGCGGCCAAGGCAGTGCACTGGTCAAGGCTGTGACGGCGTTGCAGCAGGCGATTGCTGCGGGCGACCTCGCCCAGGCCCAGGCCTTGTACGTACCGGCCCGCGAGGCCTACCAACGCCTGGCGCCGGCCTCGCAACGTTTGGCCGAGCTGGACAACGCCATCAACGCCCGCGCCGACTATTTCGAAAAGCGCGAGCAGGACCCGGCCTTCAGCGGCTTCCACCGCCTGGAATACAGCCTGTTCCAGCAGCGCAGCCTCGATGGCCTGGCGCCCGTTGCGCAGCGTTTGGTCGACGACGTCACCACGCTCAAGCAACAGTTGCTCGCGCAATCGCTGCCGCCGGAGCAACTGGTGAGCATTGTGGTGCGCAACCTCAACAGCCTCGCCGATGTCCGTGCCGCCAGCGGTGAAGAAGAACGCTACAGCCATATCGACCTCAATGGTTTCGCCGCCAACCTGCAGGTGGCGCACAAAGTGGTCGACCTGATGCGCCCACTGTTGACCCAGTCGGCGGCCGACCTGCTGCCGACCATCGACAGCGCACTGGCGCAATTGGATGCCGAACTGGCCGGTTTCAAAGTCGGCAGCCGCTACAGCACGTACGACAGCGTCACGGCCGATCAGCGCAAGCAGATCGCCGACAAGGCCAAGGCACTGGCCGCCGCACTCGATGGAATCGACCCCGCCCTCGGCCTTTCCGGCCTGCAGTGAGACGAACGCACACATGAGTGATCCACAACAATTCAACCTTCAGCGTCGCCGTGTCCTGCTCGGCATGGCGGCCACCGGCGCAGCCATTGCGGGCAGCACCCTGACCTGCCCGGCCATGGCTGCGGCCGCCGAACAAGTCACCACCGCGCCGCGCAGCGACAAGACCCAGGACCACCACGCGTTCTTCGGCCGGCACCAGAGCGGTATCGTCACCCCGCGCCCGGCCTGCGGCATGGTGGTGGCATTCGATGTGCTCGCCAGCGACCGCGAAGACCTGGAACGTCTGTTTCGCACCTTGAACGAGCGCATCGCGTTCCTGATGAGCGGCGGCACCGTGCCGCAGGTCGACCCGAAACTGCCGCCCACCGACTCCGGCATCCTCGGCCCGGTGGTCACCCCGGATAACCTGACCATCACGGTTTCCGTCGGCGAGTCGTTGTTCGATGAGCGCTTCGGCCTCGCTGCGGCCAAACCCAAGCGCCTGATTCGCATGGTCGGCTTTCCCAACGATGCGCTGGAGCCGGCACAGTGTCACGGCGACCTGAGCCTGCAGTTCAGCTCAAATACACCGGACACCAATATCCACGCCCTGCGCGACATCGTGAAGAACCTGCCGGACCTGTTGCTGGTGCGCTGGAAACAGGAAGGCAGCGTACCGCCCCAGGCGCCGGCCAAACCCGGCGAGCCTGCGCAAAGTGCGCGCAACTTCCTGGGCTTTCGTGACGGCTCGGCCAACCCCGACTCCAACGACGCCAAGGCCATGGACCGCATCGTCTGGGTCCAGCCCGGCGGCGACGAACCTGCCTGGGCCGCCCATGGCAGCTACCAGGCGGTGCGCATCATCCGCAACTTCGTCGAACGCTGGGACCGTACCCCGCTGCAGGAACAGGAAAGCATCATTGGCCGCGTCAAACCCACCGGCGCGCCGATGGGGGGCGACAAAGAGTCCCAGGTGCCCGATTACAGCAAGGACCCGGAAGGCAAGTTGACCAAGCTCGATGCGCACATTCGCCTGGCCAACCCGCGCACGCCCCAGACCCAGGCCAACCTGATCCTGCGCCGGCCGTTCAACTACTCCAACGGTGTGAATAAAAACGGTCAGCTGGACATGGGGCTGTTGTTCATCTGCTACCAGGCTGACCTGGAGCAAGGCTTTATCAGCGTGCAAACCCGGCTCAACGGCGAGCCCCTGGAGGAGTACCTCAAGCCGGTCGGCGGCGGCTATTTCTTTACCTTGCCGGGCGTCACGGGCGCTGAGGATTTCATCGGGCGCTCGCTGCTCGCGGCAACGCCCCTTCAAACTACTGCCAACACCTAAAACAAACTCAGAGCGGATACCGTCCCATGAAAAAGTCGACCCTCGCGTTGTCGTTGCTGATCACCCTTTCGCCACTGGCCGCGTTCGCCGCCACGGCACCACTGGACCTGGTAGGGCCGGTGTCCGACTACAAGATCTACGTCACCGAAGAGATCGGTGAACTGGTCACCCAGACCCAGGCCTTCACCGCCGCCGTGAAAAAAGGCGACCTGGCCACCGCGAAAAAACTCTACGCGCCGACCCGGGTGCACTATGAGTCCATCGAGCCGATTGCCGAGCTGTTCAGCGACCTCGACGCCTCCATCGACTCACGGGTCGACGACCACGAAAAAGGCGTAAAGGCTGAAGACTTCACCGGCTTTCACCGCATCGAATACAGCCTGTTTTCCGAGAACACCACCCAGGGTCTCGACGCTCTCACCGACAAGCTCAACAGCGACGTGCTGGACCTCAAGACCCGCGTGGACGGCCTGACCTTCCCACCGGAAAAAGTCGTCGGCGGCGCCGCAGCGCTGCTTGAAGAAGTGGCCGCCACCAAGATTTCCGGCGAAGAAGACCGCTACAGCCACACCGACCTGTATGACTTCCAGGGCAATATCGACGGCGCGAAGAAGATTGTTGACCTGTTTCGTGGCCAGATCGAAAAGCAAGACAAGGCATTCCTGGCCAAGGTCGACAAGAACTTTGCCACCGTGGACAAGATCCTCGCCAAGTACAAGACCCCGGACGGCGGGTTTCAGACCTACGACAAGGTCAAGGATAACGACCGCAAGGCCCTGGTGGGCCCGGTCAATACCCTGGCCGAAGACCTGTCGATGCTGCGCGGCAAGTTGGGCCTGAACTAATCGGGCCTGAGCCAGGCCGCCCGCGCAAAAAAAAACACCCAGGCCCCGTGGGAAGCCTGGGTGTTTTTTTATGGGCCGGGGTGAATTTACAGAATCCGGTACAGCAACCGCTCGATACGCACCCTGCTCACCCGCCGCAGGAACTTGCCCACCGCCGCCGGATAATCCACCAGCGTCTGCAATTGCTGGTAGCCGGCAATGCGCGTGGCGTGCTGGAAAATATGCGCCAGCTCCTGCGCTCGCGGCGCCAGCCATTCGCCCTTGGGGTCGTCGATCAGCAAGGCGTTTTCCAGGTCGAGTCGGAAAGCCCTGGGGTTGAGGTTGTTGCCGGTCAGCAAGGTATAACGCTCGTCGACCCACATGCCCTTGAGGTGGTAGCTGTGCTCACCGTCACGCCACAGGTGCAGGTTCAACTGGCCGCTGTCGATCATCGGCTGGTGGCGCTTGGCAAAGCGACGCAGGCTGATCTCATACAGATAAGGCAAGGCTGCGATCACCTTGAAAGGTTCGCTGGGCGGAATGTAGAAGTCGTTGGCGGTCTTGTCGCCGACGATGATGTCGATCTTCACGCCGCGCGCCAGGGCCCGGTTGATCTCCCGAGTCACCGGCAGCGGCAGGTTGAAATACGGCGTGCAGATCGTCAGTTGCTGCTGGGCGCTGGCGATCAGTTCCAGGATCACCCGGCTGAGCGGGTTGTTCTTGCCCACACCGAGCAGCGGGCTGACCTGCAAGTGCCCGTTGGGCAACTGCCCGGCGCTGGTGTCGTACGTCGCATGCTTGAGGCGGCTGCGCAGGTCACCGATGTCGTTGCGCAGGCTGCGGGTGGTGGGCGGGTTGGGCAGGTCGAGGCGATGCACCGCCTTGGACGCCACCAGGCCATGCTCCACCAGGTGCTGCATGGAATCGGCCAGCGGCTGGCTGTGGATCAGGTGATAACGGTCGAAGCGGTACTTGTCGAACTTGTGCAGGTACACATTGTTCAGGCTGGCGCCGCTGTACAACACCGTGTCGTCGATCACAAAGCCCTTGAGGTGCAATACGCCGAACAATTCGCGGGTTTGCACCGGCACGCCGTACACCGGCACTTCAGTGGCATGGCTCTGGGTCATGGCCTGGTACCAGGCGCTGTTGCCCGGCTGCTTGCCCGCGCCAATCAGCCCACGCTGGGCGCGCAGCCAGTCGACCATCACCACGATGTCCAGCTCCGGCCGTGCGGCCTTGGCGGCGTGCAGTGCGTCGTAGATCTCCTGCCCCGCTTCATCCTGCTGCAAGTACAACGCAACGATGTAGATGCGCCGGGTGGCCTGCGGGATTTTCTCCAGCAGGCAACGCCGATAGGCATCGGCGCCGGACAGCACCTCGATGGCCTCGGTGGACACTGGGAAACCGCGCAGCTTGGGCAACAGGGAGCGTTTGAAGAACGACGGCATAAGGCTCGCAAAGGGTCGAATCCGAAGAGGCCCAAAGCTTACACCATGAAGATGCTCAGGTCTCGTCAGCGCTATCCGAAAAACCCCCTTGACCAAGAAGAACGATCGTTCTACTGTTTAAGTCATGAACGATATGACCTCTAATGAAACACGCGACATCATTCTCGACGTTACCGAGAAGCTGATTTATCGCCATGGCATCGCGGCCACCGGTATGGACTTGCTGGTGAAAACGGCCGGCGTCTCGAGAAAAAGCATCTACCGCTATTTCGCCAACAAGGATGAACTGGTGATTGCCGCCCTGCAGCGCCGCGACGAACGCTGGATGCACTGGCTGCGCACGCACGTGGAGCGCAGCAACGACAGTGGCGAGCGCCTGCTGGCGCTGTTCAGCGCGTTGAAAAGCTGGTTCGGCTCGGCGGATTTCCGCGGCTGCGCCTTTATCAATACCAGTGGCGAGACCGGCAACCCGCAAGACCCGGTACGCCTGTTGGCCAAGGCCCACAAACGCAAACTGTTCGAGTACGCACTCAAGTTATGTCACGCACACGGCACCCCCGACCCGGAGCGGCAGGCCGCACAACTGCTGATCCTGATCGATGGCGCCATTACCGTTGCCCTGGTGATGGGTGATTCAACGGCTGCCGATAATGCGCAGGATATGGCACGAACATTATTGGCACTTTGAACCACATGCCTGGCAACTTTCGATCCACTGTATTGCTTTCAGGAGTTGCTCTATGTCCACTGACGCAGAAGTACGCCCGCCACTGCCGCCCTTTACCCGCGAATCGGCCATGGAAAAAGTGCGCCTGGCCGAAGACGGCTGGAATTCCCGTGACCCGCATCGGGTTTCACTGGCGTATACGCTGGACACCCAATGGCGCAACCGCGCCGAGTTTGTCCACAACCGCGAACAAGCCAAGGGTTTTCTCACGCGCAAATGGGCCAGGGAACTGGACTATCGACTGATCAAGGAGTTATGGGCGTTTACCGACAATCGCATTGCCGTGCGCTACGCCTACGAATGGCACGATGACTCCGGCAACTGGTTTCGCTCATACGGTAACGAGAATTGGGAATTCGATGAGAACGGCCTGATGGCCAACCGTTTTGCGTGCATCAACGACCTGCCGATCAAGGCAAGCGAACGCAAGTTCCACTGGCCGTTGGGGCGGCGTCCGGATGATCATCCGGGGTTGTCGGAATTGGGCCTGTAACCTGTGGGAGGGGGCTTGCCCCTGATGAGCATAGGCATCTACACAACTCTGTAGCGCCCAACCGTAACCACGATGCGAAGCGAGTCGCTCTTGATCTGCTTTTGATCTTGATCTCAGGCGCCCCGTTAAACCACGCTGGCCGAACGCAGGCTTGAATCCGTGGGCAACCCGGCAGGACGCCGGGTTAGCCGCACTGGGCCAGGGATGGCCCATTGCGGCGGCCCACGGATTCAGGCCTGCGTTCGGGCACACCGAGCCTAGGCGAGGTGCCGAGTGGTGGGGCAAGAGCGTTTTGCTTACTTTTGACTGGGCCGGCATTCCGGCTTTTCAAAAGTGAGCCGCTGTAAAAGCGGAACCCATAGCAGCCGTGACCGCAGAAACGGATATGTACTCGATCTGATCCAACATCCTGGTCGCCCCGGAGGCCGTCATCGGGGGCAAGCCCCCTCCCACATTCGTCAGCTATATCTGCCTAGTCCTGATTCAGCCCGACGCGGTACAGCACGCCATCATCTTCATCCGTCAGCACATACAGAAAGCCATCCGGCCCTTGCCGCACGTCACGAATGCGCGCTTTCAAATCACCGAGCAAACGCTCCTCATGGACAACCTTGTCACCCTCGAACTGCAATCGAATCAGCTCCTGGCTGGCCAATGCGCCGATAAACACGTTGTGCTGCCAGGCCTTGAACCGATCGGCGTCGTAGAACGCCATGCCACTGATCCCCGGTGACTTCTCCCACACATGGTGCGGCGCTACGGTGCCTTCGGCGGTCTTGCCCTTGGCCTCGGGAATCGGCGCAAGCGAATAGTTGATGCCATGCGTGGCCAACGGCCAACCGTAGTTCTTGCCGCGCTCGATGATGTTGATTTCATCCCCGCCACGTGGCCCGTGTTCGTTTTCCCAGATCGTCCCGCTCCACGGGTTCAGCGCCAGGCCCTGCGGGTTGCGCTGGCCGTAGGACCAGATTTCGGGGCGTACCCCGGGCTGGCCGACAAACGGGTTGTCGTCGGGTACGCGGCCGTCCGGGTAGATGCGCACGACCTTGCCTTGCAGCTTGTCCAGGTCCTGGGCAGTGGGCCGGTCGTTGTTTTCGCCCAATGTCACGAACAGGTAGCCGTCACGGTCAAACGCCAGGCGCGAACCAAAGTGATTGCCGGTCGACAGCTTGGGCTCCTGGCGCAGAATCACCGTAAAGTCCTTCAAGCCACTCAAGTCATCGGCCAGGCGCCCTCGCCCCACGGCGGTCCCGGCCTTGCCATCCTTGCCGCCCCCTTCGGCGTACGACAGGTAGACCAGGCGGTCTTGCTTGAAGTCGGGCGACAGCACCACGTCAAGCAAACCGCCCTGCCCCTTGGCCCACACCTGCGGCACGCCCGTCAACGGCGCGGAAAGCTTGCCGTCCTGGCTGACGAAACGCAGCTGGCCGGGAAGCTCGGTCACCAGGAAGCCTTGCCTGTCCGGCAGGAAAGCCACCGCCCAGGGATGATGCAGGCCCTTGGCGACCGGCGTCGCGGTGATGCTGCCTTGCTCACTGGGAAACTGTCGGCCCTCGGCGGCTTGAGCCACGGTCAATGGCAGCAGCGTGGTTGCGCACAGGGCGGCTAGCAGGGTTTTGCGTAGAAACATAAGACGAGTCCTTACCGGCGATTGCCGTTGGCATCATAGGTGGGCGCTTGGGTTTCGGTGGTCGGGCGACTGGGCGCGGGGTCGCGCTTGGGATAGCGATTGCCGATCCCGCCGTTTTCCACCGTAGGCCGAGGGTTGCTCGGGGCGGTCTGGATACCGCGAACGGCCGGCGCATTGGGCTGGGTGCCCTGCATGCTGTTGGGGTTGGCCCGATGAATGGGGCTGTTGTTGGAATCGTATTGGCCCGGCAGGGTTTGCGCCTGGACCACGGGCGCCAGGACCAGCCCCAACGCCAGCACGGCCAGATAACGCCTACAACTGTTCATGACGATGCCTCTCTATGTCGAGTAATGCTCGTACTTTCGATAACACGCTACCCCAGGGGTTCGGCTGGCGACATTAAATTGTTTCTCATCAGGTGTAACAGGATCTGTCCGAGCATCCAGCCGCCGAAACTTTTGCCCGGCCCCATGAGTCACCAGAACACAGGCTTATTCTTTGAAGGAGAGGTATCTATGCCCCGGGCAATCTGGAAAGGCGCCATCAGCTTCGGTCTGGTTCACATCCCGGTCTCGCTGGTGTCAGCGACATCCACCCAAGGCGTTGATTTCGACTGGCTGGATAAACGCAGCATGGACCCGGTGGGCTACAAGCGCATCAACAAAGCGACCGGCAAAGAGATCAACAAGGAGAATATCGTCAAGGGCGTGGCGTATGAAAAGGGCCGCTACGTGGTGCTCAGCGAAGAGGAAATCCGCTCGGCCCACCCGAAGTCGACCCAGACCATCGAAATCATCGCCTTTGTCGCCAGCGACCAGATTCCCCTGCAGAACATCGACACGCCCTACTTCCTGGCCCCTGACAAGCGCGGCGGCAAGGTCTATGCGCTGCTGCGCGAGACCTTGAAAAAAACCGGCAAAGTCGCCCTGGCCAATGTGGTGTTGCACACCAAGCAACACCTGGCCGCACTGATGCCGCTGGAGTCGGCGCTGGTGCTGGTGATGCTGCGCTGGCCCGCCGAAGTGCGCAGCCTGGATGAACTGGAATTGGGCAGCGACGTGATCAAGCCGACCCTGGCCAAGGGTGAGTTGGACATGGCCAAGCGTCTGGTGCAAGACATGAGCGCAGACTGGCAACCCGAGGAATACCGCGACAGCTTCCAGGAAAAGATCATGGCGCTGGTGGAGAAGAAGGCCAAGGCCGGCAAGATCGAAGACGTCGAATCGACCGAGGGCAGCGAGGAGCGCAAATCCGCCGATGTGATCGACCTGACCGAACTGCTCAAGCGCAGCCTGGCGGGCAAACCTGCGGCGAAAAAACCCGCAGCGAAAAAGTCCAACAAAAAGGCCTCTTGAGCCTGCCATTGGCTGGAGAACGACATGGCAAAGCCCCTGGGCGAGTACAACCGCAAACGCGACTTCGGGATTACCGGCGAGCCGGCCGGCGGGTCACCGGCCGGCAGGCGCAACGCGTCGGCGCTGAGCTTTGTGATCCAGAAGCATGCTGCGCGCAACCTGCACTACGATTTTCGCCTGGAACTTGACGGTGTGCTGTTGAGCTGGGCTGTGCCCAAGGGCCCGAGCCTGGACCCGAGCCAGAAACGCCTGGCGGTGCACGTCGAGGACCATCCCCTGAGTTATGGCGGCTTTGAAGGTAGCATTCCCGCCGGGCAATATGGCGCAGGCGATGTCATCGTGTGGGACCGCGGCATCTGGCAACCCCACGACGATCCGCACAAGGCCTACGCCGCCGGCAAACTGAAATTCAGCCTGGTCGGCGAAAAACTCACGGGCGATTGGACCTTGGTGCGCACCCGGCTCAAAGGCAGCGGTGATAAGGAACAATGGCTGCTGATCAAGGAAAAGGACCAACAGGCGCGCCCCTCGGCTGAGTACGATATCGTCGCGGCCCAACCCGCCAGCGTGCTCAGCGATGCGGTGGTCGGTAAACCCAAGGCCAAGACCAAAACGCCAGCGAAACCCAAAGCCGCGCGCAAGGCGAGCACGCGCAAGGCGGCAACCGCCGTGCCCGAGGCATTCTCCCCGCAACTGGCGACCCTGGTCGATCGGGCCCCCGAAGGTGACTGGCACTACGAGATCAAATTCGACGGTTACCGCATCCTGGCGCGCATCCGCGATGGAGAGGTACGCCTGTTCACCCGCAACGGCCATGACTGGACCGAGCGCCTGCCGCGCCAGGCCAAAGCCTTGCAAGCGCTCAAACTCAAGGACAGTTGGCTGGATGGCGAAGTGGTCAGTCTCAACGACGACGGCTTGCCGGATTTCCAGGCCTTGCAGAATGCCTTCGACATCGGTCGCAGCCTCGACATCGTTTACTACCTGTTCGATGCGCCGTTTCTTGACGGCCGCGATCAGCGCGAGGAACCGCTCGAAACCCGTCGCGCGGCACTTGAGTCCGCCCTGTCCACCAGCAAAAGCAAGCTGCTGCGTTTCTCCGAAGCCTTTGCCGCCGACCACCGCGACATCTTCCAAAGCGCCTGCGACCTGACCCTGGAGGGTGTGATCGGCAAGCGCGCCGGCAGCCCTTATGTGTCCAGCCGCAGTGCCGACTGGATCAAACTCAAATGCCGGTTGCGCCAGGAGTTCGTGATTGTCGGCTATACCCGCCCCCAAGGCTCGCGCACCGGGTTTGGTGCGCTGCTCCTGGCGGTCAACGACGATGCCGGGCTGGTGTATGCCGGGCGCGTGGGCACCGGTTTCGACCAGGCGTCGCTCAACGCCATCTACGGCCAACTCACCGCGCTGGAGCGCACGGACTCGCCGCTGCAAAAACCGTTGACCAGCGCCCAGGCGCGCGGCGTGCACTGGGTCGAGCCGCGCCTGGTCGGTGAAGTGCAATTTGCGCAATGGACCCGGGAAGGCCTGGTGCGCCAGGCTGCATTTGTGGGCATGCGCACCGACAAGCCCGCTGAGCAGATCATTCATGAACAGCCGCGTACGGCCACATCGGTGACGGCGCCAAAGGCGAAAAAACCCGAGAAGGCGGTGAAAACCGTGAAAGCCATGAAAATCACCCACCCTGATCGTGTCATCGACACGCAGAGCGGCACGCAAAAGCAGGCACTGGCGCAGTTCTACGCCGATATCAGCGCATCCATCCTGCCCTTCCTGCGCAACCGGCCCGTCTCGCTGCTCAGGGCGCCGGAGGGCATCGAAGGCGAACAGTTCTTCCAGAAGCATTCCGAGCGCATGACCATCCCGCACATCAAGCAGTTGGACCAGGCACTGGACCCCGGCCACGCCCGCCTGATGGAAATAGACAGCGTCGATGCCCTGATCGGCGCGGTGCAAATGGGCACGGTTGAGCTGCACACCTGGGGCGCGACCACGGACAAGATCGAAACCCCCGACCTGTTCGTCCTTGACCTCGACCCGGACCCCGCCCTGCCCTGGAAGTCCATGCTGGAAGCTGCGCAGTTGACGCTGTCGGTACTGGATGAAATAGGTTTGCAGGCCTTCGTCAAAACCAGCGGTGGCAAAGGTTTTCACCTGATCGTACCGTTGGCGCGACGGGATAATTGGGACACCGTCAAAGCCTTCGCCAAAGCCATCGCCCAATTCATGACCCGGCAACTGCCGGAGCGCTTTACCGCCACCAGCGGCCCGAAGAACCGCGTGGGCAAAATCTTCATCGATTACCTGCGCAACGCCCGCGGCGCGAGCACCGTGGCGGCTTACTCCGTGCGGGCACGTCCGGGCCTGCCGGTGTCGGTGCCCGTCAGTCGGGATGAACTCAATGACTTGCGCGGCGCCCAGCAATGGACAGTGGCCAATCTGCACGAACGGTTGCGCGATTTGAAGGATGACCCTTGGGCCGGCTATGCCAATCGTCAGAAGATCAGCAAGCGGATGTGGGACAAGCTGGGCGCGAAGCCACCGAAGTGATTCGCGCACACTCAGATCAGATCAGATCAGATCAGATCAGGATGAAGATCAGCGCCAACGCGGCGAAGATCGCCCATTTTTCCAGGTAATAGCGCGTGCGATTGCGCTTTTTGAGTTCCTTGCCACGCAACCTGATCTTGTACAGGCGGGTAAAGGCACGATTGAGTGCGCCGGTCTTGTCGCCCTCGTCATTGGGCGACCCCGCAGCGGCCATCACATTGCGGCTGAACCAGCGGTTGAATGCGGCCGCCCAGCGGTATTTCATCGGCCGTTCGATGTCGCAGAACAGAATGATGCGGTTTTGCGACGTGGTGTTCTCGGCATAATGAATGTAGGTCTCGTCAAACATCACTGCCTCGCCGTCGCGCCAGTAATAGCTTTCACCGTCCACATTGATATAGCAGCCCGGATCGTTCGGCGTATCCAGCCCCAGGTGATAACGATAAGACCCCGCGTACGGGTCACGGTGACGCACGAGTTTGGAGCCCGGCGGCAGCTCGGCGAACATCGCGGCCTTGATCGAGCCGATGCTTTGCACCAGTTCTGTGGTGCGCGGGCACAGTTTCATCGCTGAGGGATGACTGTCGCCGTACCATTTGAGATAGAAGCGCTTCCAGCCGGACTTGAAGAACGAATTGAAACCCACATCGTTGTACTGCTGCGAACGCTTGATTTCCCCGGCGCGCATCAGGCTCTGGCCTTCCTGGCGGATTTCTTCCCAGTGCTCCTGCAACGGGCTCAGGTCCGCAAAGTCGCTGGGCGACAGAAACGGGCGGCTGGGTTGCTTGGAGAACAGGTACAGGAAGCAGTTGATCGGCGCCAGGAATGTCGAATGATCGCTGAGCTGGCGGCCCAGCTTGTGTCGCACCCGGCCACGCAAATGTACATACGCGATGGAGGCAACGTAGAGAGCAACAATGATGAGTTTCAAGGGATTCGTCACACGTCAGGGAGAGAACAGGCTGCTCCTGCGTGCCCACAACGGCCGAGGATGGATAAGCAGCACCTGAAATCACAATTCACATACAGGTGACACGACCGGCTGGATGACCATGCGATGTGTGACCATTGGCGGTTATTTAGCCATACTTTGTAACCAAAGGTTAACTAAGAATTGTGAAAAGCTGTCTATGAAGTGTGCTGGGGGGATGAGCAGGCGGGCCGCAAGACCCGCCCACTGGAGGGCGGTGCAACGGCTTACAGTTGATCGTCCTTACGCTCACGGCGGGAAAAACTGCTGTCTTCCAATGCCGAGAACGGCACGACTTCGCGTCGGGTCAGTACCAGGTGGCGGACCAGCGCGATCACCAGGCCCAGCAGCAAACCGCCCACCAGGCTCAATGCAATAACCAGGGCTTTTTTCGGTTTGACCGGTGACAGCGGCTCCTGGGCACGGCGGTCGATCGTCACCAGTTTCAGGTTGCTCATGTCGATGTTCAAACCCCGCAGCCTGGCGATTTCGGCGCGCAGCGGCTCTACGTCCTGCAGGAAAATGTCTTCATTGCCTCGTTTGCGCAGCACTTCAACTTCGCGGTTGGCGTCCAGCAACCGCAGTTCCTTGCCAATTTCGGCAATACGCGGGTTGGTGAAGTCATCGCTGGTGCGCTTTTGCAGCGAGGCACGCTCGGCCTCCAGCGCCTCGGTACCCATGAAGTACAGCGGAATCTTCTGATTGTTGACCTCGGTGCGCATCACCTGGCTTGAGCCGGTTCGCGTAGCGTCGGCCATCGAGGATGGCGTGGTCGGAGTTCTGATGCCCATGGACTGGGCGATGCCGATGGCTTCAGCCAATTCCGCCAGGCGGTTGGTCCGTTCCATTTTCATCTGCAGGCGCAGGGCGCTGAGCTCATCTTCCAGTTGGGCGCGCTTGAGCCGGTCGGCTTCGAGCAGCTTGGCGATCTTCGATTCCTTGTCGGTGTCGTAGTTGGCGCGGGCCGCGTCGATCTTGCCCTTGAGCTCATTGAGGCGGTTGTTCACGATCACCTTGAGGTCGGCCCCCACCTGCTGACGCTCTGCGGCAATGGCGTAGTCAACAAAGCCGTTGAGGATTTTCACCCCGTCGACATCGGTCGGATACTGCAATTCCAGGCGAATGTAGTTGCTCAGCGAATCGGCCTTCTTCGGGTCCGGCAGGATCAGATTGACCGAGTTGCGATTGAAGTCTTCAAAACTCTGCTCCAGGGTTTGCCCTGGCTTCTTGAACGCCTTGAACAACTCCTCATGGTCCTTGAAGAAGCCCAGGCGCGCCTCGTAGGAGTCCAACTGCGCGCCTACTTTGAGCAACGCATCAGCGGGCGGCAATTTATACACTTCGGAGCGGTTCAGTGCGTCCAGTTCATTGATCGCCGCAGGCCGCAGCACGCTGCTGACTTCAAAGGTCTTGGGTGCCAGAAAGGCATACCCCGCACCCAGGATCCCCGCCAGAACCGTAGACCCCACGATCAGCTTCTTCTGCCGCCATATGGCATTGAACAATTCAAACAGATCCATTTCATCAGACGCCACAGCGGGCGTGAGCGAGGAACTTCGATTCAAAATAAGAACACCTTAAATTAATACTAAAAGGCCATCACTTAGCGGAAGCCTTAGCGGCTTCAAGTCAGGGACAACGCCCTGAACACGGCCGACCAATGGCAGTCTGACCACTTAGGCTGACGAAAAATCCCACTGCTTTAGGGATTATTTCTGCTTTATGCCGACGTGTAGTCACGACGATATTTTTATGTGGGACTTATCACGCTATAAGCGTAGTCAATACAACATGAAAAAGCTGTCAAATGGCTGTCCCATAAAGAAAAAAATCTCGTTATCCGCAGTGTTGTTACATTGCCGATACAATTGCCCGCCTCTCCCCTCAGCAAAAGGAAGTTGCATGCCATCCTCTTCAGCCACGGACTATCGCGCCCTACAAGGTGCCTGGGAGCAAATCGCTCTGGAAGACAATGGCGTGCTTAACCCGCCAGATGCACATAGCGCGCCAGGTGCCATTACCACCATCAGTGCCGATACATTCGAAGTCGTCACCGTCGAGGGGGAAACCCTGCTGGCGGGCCGTTTTGTGCTGGACGCCGACACCACGCCCAAAAGCATTACCTGGGTGGACGCAACCGGCGCGGACGCCGGCAAGTCGTTACCGGCCAGCTATCACCTGGACGGCGATCATTTTGTGTTTATCGCCGCCGATGAAGGCATGCCCCGGCCCACCGTATTCAGCACGGGCCCGGGGCAGACCATGCGCACCTTCGTGCGTCGGGCATGAACGGCCTGCTTTCGCGGTTTGATCACAGCATTTTCACAAGGCCTTCACTTTGCGACCTATAGGGTGAAGCCTACCTACTCCAGTGAATCCCTTGGCCCGCCTCTGCTTGCGGGCTTTTTTTTGCGCCTGAAATTGCCTGGCGACCGCGAACTAATTACCCGGCGTGCAGGTCATTACCCCAACGCGTGTCCAGCCCCGGACGGCGCTCTGGAAGATAGCATCGTGGCCCATCACTCAGACCTGCGCACTGCCTTGTCCCTGGACAGCCTGAATTTCTTCCTCGCGGATGTGCGCGACGGCCTGGGGCCGTACCTGGCGATTTACCTGCTCGCGGTCCACCAATGGGACCCGGCCAGTATCGGCGTGGTCATGACCCTGGCCGGGGTCGCCGCGTTGCTCACCCAGGGCCCGGCGGGTGCGCTGATCGATCGCACCCGCAGCAAACGCGCGGTGATTGCGATTGCCGCGCTGCTGGTCACGCTCAGTTGCCTGATGCTGCCCTTCGTCAGTTCATTTGGCTGGGTGGCGCTGACCCAGGCCGCCAGCGCCATCGCCGCCTCGGTGTTCGCCCCGGCGATTTCCGCGATTTCCCTGGGCATCACCGGCCCGCGCGCGTTTACCCGGCGCACCGGGCGCAACGAAACCTTCAATCACGCCGGCAACGCCGTCGCGGCATTGCTGGCCGGCGGCCTGGCGTATCTGTTCGGACCGGTGGTGGTGTTCTACCTGATGGCGTTTATGGCCGTCGCCAGTGTCGTCGCCGTCAGTTGCGTCCCGGCCAGGGCGATCGATCACGAGGTGGCCCGTGGCTTCGACCCGGCTCACCACACCGACCATGAGCAGCCCTCGGGCCTGCGCGTGCTGCTCGCCAACCGTCCGCTGCTGCTGTTCGCCATGTGCTGCGCGCTGTTTCACCTGGCCAATGCCGCGATGCTGCCGCTGGTCAGCCAGAAGCTGTCGCAGATCAACCTGCAGATGGCCACGCCGTTGACCTCGGCCTGCATCGTCGCGGCGCAGTTGGTGATGGTGCCGACGGCGAT
The DNA here is from genome assembly GCF_900004915.1 of Pseudomonas sp. 31 R 17. Lineage (NCBI taxonomy): Bacteria > Pseudomonadati > Pseudomonadota > Gammaproteobacteria > Pseudomonadales > Pseudomonadaceae > Pseudomonas > Pseudomonas sp. 31 R 17. Next base: position 37,519 of record NZ_CVTN01000052.1, on the reverse strand, counting down.
GCTGGTGGGGATCAAGGCCGATGTGTGGGGGCGCAAGCCGCTGCTGCTGGCGGGGTTCATGATCCTGCCCCTGCGCGGCGTGCTCTATACCTTGTCCAACGACCCCTACTGGCTGGTTGCCGTGCAGATGCTCGATGGCATCGGCGCGGGCATTTTCGGCGCGTTGTTCCCGGTGATCGTCAAGGACCTGACCCAAGGTACCGGCCGCTTCAACGTCAGCCTCGGCGCGCTGTCGACCGTATTCGGCCTGGGCGCGGCACTGAGCAGCAGCCTGGCCGGCTTTGTGGTGCAAATGGCCGGCTACAACGCCGCCTTCCTGACCCTGGCGGGGGTGGCCGCCGCCGCATTGCTGCTGCTGTGGCTGGCCATGCCGGAGACATTGGCTAAACCAACCTTCGCTGGCCATACAACTGTCGCCTGACATATGCGACAATGCGCGCCAAATTCCAACACACATCCCAAATTTTCCGTTCAGCGACCGGGTTTCGCGCCTTGATGTCGCTGTTGACGCATGCCTGAAGGCACCTGCCGTCACGCTCGCAACCCATTGATAGGTAAAGTAATTGATCTCCACAGCTAACATCACCATGCGGTATGAAACGCATAATGGTGATTACTAGTGATCAGTGTTTACTGGGCCAAGTGGTCATGAGTAAGCAACAATAACGCACCGAAATGCACCCGTTGGTTCCAAGACTGGTCCCAACGGGTAAATTCAAGCTCATGCCGAAACTGCATAACCCCCTCCTCCGGCGTCCTGCCGACCGATCTCCCAACTCCATAATTTGCCTGCTACGCTGTCCACTCCATATCGGAACAACGATGCTGAATTCTGACCTGATCCCTTCCCTACTATCCAAACTCTACGAGAACCAACTCGCCCTCGAGGCCTCAATCATGGAACTGTCGGACTGGGTGGAGCAGCGCGGCTCCGCTGAAGTGGCAGACAACGTGCGCGGCGCTCTACACACCATTGACGAGAACGAAGAGTTCATTAAGCTGACCCTGGTCGTTCTGATGACGCCCAACCGCAAATCCTAAGCCCCCCCTTATGGCTGCAATGCAGGAATTACTCCCGGCCTGAGTTGTGAGAGGCCGGCAAGGTCGTCGACTGACCGCTGCAGGCTCCCAGCAGCAGCGCTAACCTCCATGTAAGAAAGGACTGTACCGCGTACCTGGCAAGGCATCCACTTCACTGATGCGCTGATGCAAAAAGCCCAGCGCGGGGCTGGGCTACTCAAGCTGCCGTCGAATTTCTCGAAACTCTGCTACTTCAAGATCTTGTACCAAATCTGCGCGTTGACCAGCATTCTGATCGCGTTAACTTTGTCGATCGCATACTGTGGGGGTGTCTCCCAAGGTAGCGAACTACCTGTAAAGACCAGCAGCGGCTCATCCGTGCCGCGCTCAAGCACAAGCCGAGCCTTAATAGATGTGAACTCAGGTTTTGCATTCAATGCATCGCGTATATTCTGGCGCTGTATTGGCGGAAGCTGACTCCAGGCAACAAACTCTTTGAAGGGCTCCAGCCCAGCTGGAAACGTGTCGCGATGTAGGGTATTTCCAAATGTTTTATAAACTTGCCCCATGTCATCAGTGAAGTCGATCCATTGATTGTTATCGGCTATCCGTGCGGGCAGCATTCTATTCCGAAAATTTGGATTAGAACTCAGCATGCCCGACTCACCATCGAAGTGATCGTACTTGATGTCTGTTCGGTTCCACTCATAAAAACGCAAGGTTGCATACTTGTCGAAAGTCGACACAGCTGAGCAGCCAGGCAGCATGAGCGTGGCAATAGTGATCGACAACGCTATCAAAATTTTACGCATGTGCATCCTTGAGTTTCAGATGAATTGGAAAGCTGGACCTCAACTACTGCAACTCGTGCCTGCCCACGCTATTTACAAAGATACTCGGCTTTGAGTGCGAGCAATGCGATTAGCGTGGGTCTTTTCGTTGAGAAATCAGGGTGACTTTCCGAGTACTTGACAATTGCCTGCACGCCCATTTGATCAACGTAGTTTTCAGGCAAGCAAATACCTGGGAACTTGTTTACAGCTCCTCCGGTAAGATATTGAAGAGTTTCACGAACCCCGGCAACCACACCCACACAGTAACCCATATCAACCTGATTGTCGTTCGCAGCCATATGCTTCGTTTCAAAAAAGCGTAAGGCAACCTTGCATCCGTTTAAAAATCTTGTTCCTGCATTACTTTCAGCGAACACTGCATTGCTTGCCAGCAATCCAATTATCGCCACCGCCGCTATCAAAATCCGCATGTCGTTCCCTCATTGGTTTGGTGGGACTGTAGCACTGAGGGGGAGATGCAAAAAGCCCAGTGCCTAGTCGGGTTTTACCTATCACATGGATGTCCATTAAGCTGCTCACTCAAACTATACAAGGACGACTAGCGTGATCACCTGCCATCTGAAGTATCAGATTGACCCCTACCAAATCGACGCCTTTGAAAACTATTCGAGACTTTGGATTGGCATAGTCAACCGAATGGGGGGCACCCACCACGGGTACTTCCTTCCTGCCGAGGGTGCTAATAACGTCGCCTATTGCCTTTTCAGCTTTCCGAGCCTTGCGGAGTACGAGCGTTATCGCGAAGAGTCCAAAACTGACACCGAATGCGTGAGTACTTTCGCGCTGGCGGCGCAGAAGATATTCATCGTCAGTACAGAGAGAAGCTTCATGCGCCCAGTGCTCGACTGAAAGCAGCAAACTCGGCCCGCCGGGCTTTTCGTACCCGCTCGAGTCACATAAACGACAAAGCCCGGCGCGGGGCCGGGTTATTCCATTATTTCTCGCGAACATCCAATATCGTAGCGCCCGGATGTTTTTCCAAAATCTTGCGCTCTGCCTCTCGTTGCGTAGTGCCGTTCTGCAACACATTGCTAGAGACAGTTTTATTACTATTTTTGATGCTAAAAACGAATGTCTTTACTGCGGCCATGATGGATCTCCTTTCCCTTTATGGATTCGACCATACCACCCGCCTGTTCAGGTATCCAGCGTGGATGGAATGCCAGTAACGGGATAGTGGTTCGGCGTAGTAGCTTCGTGCCTCCAAGGATGTTTAGAGTGAAGGAACTGCATGAATTCGTCGAATAGAGAAAGGTCGGATGCCATTCAGGAGCAATACGATATTTTGAGCGAGGCGGACGATGCCAATCTCCGTCAGTCAGCCAGAGGCGTGATAGATGAAGTTACGGCCGGCACCTTCATGGCAGCGCAGAGCGTTAGCGTAACGCTGATCCCTTTTGAGGTTCAAACGGCTGACTGGCAGGTATTGCCAGATATCGATTTCAAGAGAATGGACGCACTCATAGGCCATATAAAGAGCGACGACGACCCCTTGCTTTCCGGGGCCGCCGAGGCTTGGCGCCTCGACACTGACCAGGTTGAAGGCCTGAATTAAGAATTCCCTGGTCCTTCGCCTGCAAGCCCAAGTACTGGGGTAGCGCCAATTCCGGCGCGTTTATGAGCTGGAGGTCAATGTGAGCAATGAGCTACCAAAAGATCCAAATAACTCGGGCTGGGTTCTCGGTTGGGGCGTCTTGAAAAATGCTCCCTGGAGCCTGCATGGCGTTTTCTCAAGCAAGGATGAAGCACAGGCCGAGGCAAAGAAAGCTGGTGATGGGTACGTTGTGCGCTATGGGTCTCACAAGTCAGGCACAGATGATTTCATCTCTTCTGACTTAGCTCAGAACTGAATCCATTGTGATCGATTCAGGGCCAGAGACGATCTTCGCCTTCAGCCCTGGCTTCGCACTGTAGCTGCGAGAGTATCCTTCGCCCCCAGGGCCAACCTTCCCCTCAAAGGTCAGCCGATCAATCTCTTTACCATCATCTAGAATGGCCACCTTCGTTATAGCGCCACAAAGCGCGCCGCAAGACGTGGTGGATAGATTGCGAATAGTACCGCTGTGTGGTTTGCATTCTTGCTCCAGCGGCCATTCCGCGTCATTTTGCATCTTTGTGCCTGAGGATCAGGCGCGTACGCTCATGCCAGGGCCCGCCATAGACGATGATCTCCGACGGCCTTCCGTAAAGGTGGTGCAGCAGGAACGGGCCGTGCCCGAAGACGCCCGAATCTTCGTCGGGTAGCGCAGGATCAGTCCCCAAGTAGATCCCGGCGTGGTTCGGGTGCACTGTGCGCCCGACGTGCATGACGATCAGGTCGCCGCGCTCTGGCCGGTCGACGCGCACAAAGCCGGCAGACTCGTAGTGCTGCTCGTACAGGTTGGTGTTCTCAGCGCTCTCCCACCAGCCATCAGTGCGCTGGAAGGCTTCGAACTCAACTCCCCACTCGCACTGATACCAGTCCGCGCAGACCTGCCAGCAATCCCATGCACCATGCACGAACGGGCGCTTAAGCAGCGGCGTGCAGCCCGTTGGGGTGATCGTGCGCAGATCGCCCTCAGGCCAGCTCAGGATGTGCCAGGGCAAGGCGGTTGCCTCGCACATGGCCAAATCATGCGGTGACGGCCTGCTGGTGGCGTCCGGGTGCGAGTGAACAATGCCGATCACTTCGCCCAAGTCTTCCGCTGCGGCGTAGTCCTCGGGATCCAGCCGGAACTCTTCGTTCGGCTCCGTTGCGATGTTCCGGCACGCAAAGTACTTCTGCGCGCGGCCGACGACGAGTAGCAGGCCGCAGCACTCTTTCGGGTAGCCGAACTCAAGCGGATCAAGTCCAACAGCGTGTCGCAGATCAGCAATCTACCTGCGGCGCAACATGGAAGCCGCCAACATCAAGTCGATTAAGCGTCCGCTCTTTACCATCGCACTGGCTATGGGCAGCGAGAGGGTGATCGTTGATAACGAAGATGCGGTACCGGACGAGTTGACCACTGTGAAGTCGAGCATTGCTCCGGACAAAAAGGCCATGGCCGCCAAGCTCAAGGAGATCCGCGAGCATAACGAAGCGGTGCGCAAGCGCATGGCAGCCGGCGAAGATGCTGAACACGAACTTCTACCCGAACCTACCTGGGCTCACTTGGAGCGCTGCGACAGTTCGATCCGAATCAAGTGAGGTCGCCATGTACGTCAGCAACCACTTAAGCCTGGTCGAGGAACAGCGACAGCACGTTGATTCAATCGCGGAACGTACAGCGCAGTTTATGGCCGCTGGCGGAACCGTAGCGCAGTTACCAAGCCCGCCACGCAAACCGCTGCCACCGCCCCGCTCCACCAAGATCGATCCCGAAACCATCCTCAAGCGCCGCAAGCCGCCCATCACCCGGTCCGAGCGTAACGCACTGCGCAAACTAGCGGAGGCATTATGAGCAAGCGCAAGCCCCATAATCCCAAAGTACGCATTGACCGGTCCTGCCGGTCGCTGCTGGCCGCCAACCACGTCGCAGTAGTGAACACCGATCCCAGTGGCCGCCAGGGCATGATCAACTACAAATCGCTGAAAAACATCGCGACCGGGAAGATTGGCCAGGCCGTCTGCGGCATCCCTCACCGCTGGACGATCTAACTCAGCGCGCTTTGCATCGACGCCCGCGGCGACCGCTACAGCAAGTCGGTGGAGATTGCGCCCGATGACGTCTACCTCTCCGACCACCTGGAAGATGTGATCGAGCATTGCTACAAGAAGCTGCGTGACGAGGCAAACCAGAGCCAGATGGTGGCTTCGAGTCAAACCTGGCTCGCACTACCGGCCAGCGGAATAGAAGAGGTAGGCCATGGCAGCAGTACCGCAGGACGAGCGCTCGGCCAAAACTGCCAGGAAGCGCGTGGTGAATGCCGAAGAGGAATTGAGGCTCAGGTTCGCCCAGGGACGCGCAAGGCCCTGGCCGACCTGATGAAGTGGTCAGGCATTACTGAGCAGGGCGAGGCGATGACGCTGATGATTCATCACTTGCATGCGCTGGGTTCCGTGAAGTGTCAGCCGCTGCTGAATCCGCCGCGCCACGAAATTGAGATATCTCAAAACGTGGCGCGGGAATTCCGCAATAAAAGCCTGCTCGCAATTCAGAAAGACCACGGAAACGAGATCATCGAACCAGAATAACCCTCCCTACACGCTTAATCAGGTAACCGCTAGACTGGTACTCAAAAATGGTGGCGGACCACGTAAAATGATAGAAAAAGCAATTGAATTCCTATACAACTTTTACAATATCAAACTTAGAGCTTATCTCTCGAAGAAGCTGAATTCCAAGTTCGGTTAATTTAGAATCAGTACTAACAAAGCCTCTTCGGGCAAGACTCCAAGGCTCTTTGGATGCTGCGATTACCTCAGCATTTTCAGGGCCAAACCCAACAGTTTGAAGCCCAGAAATCGCCCCTTGATTTAATATGCGACGATAAAGGGACTTGTCAAATGCCTCGCAGATATCTTTATCGCAAGGATTGCTAATAAAAGTAGTCAAATTATCCAAAAATACACTCATCATCATATTAACTCTGGACTTTGTCGTAATCATCTTGCGAGCAACTGCAACCGCAATCTCATCCATATCTAAATTGTCAATTGGAACCTCATCGTAGTGCACGATTCCAAAATCATAACGATTGCACCGGGCATTCACCACACATCGAGCAAGAACATTTAGCCAGTCGCTATCAAGAACAAGCTTCGAGCCGCTTGGAATTTTTAAATAAGGTTCACCTTGTATAGCTGGCATTCCATGCCCAGGCTCGAAAACGACATCATCGGGAAGCTTTCCTTCATGGACTAAGGCATTCCTATAGAACTTATATAAAACATCCTCAAGCCAGTATTCTTTCCCCTTAAATTCAACAGCGATACCCGACTTACAGCTACCTTCAGGCACCCTAGTACGGAATAGCTCATTAGACAACCTACTACCCAAGAACATAGGAAACGAATAAAAATCTTTATGCTCAGGGTATGGCAAGACTTTCCTGGAAGAAGCGCCCACGGCTAGCAGCAACATTGAAAGGCATCCTTGATATCTTCCGTGCTCATAAAGAAGAACCGAATCATCTACTTGCTGCTTGATGGTCATTTATATACCGCTCCCTTCCGGCTCAATGCCGGTCACTTGTAATACTCCAAACCAAACCAAATTGCCACCACCGGCCGCCGGAGGGCGGCGCTTACCTGAGGTAAACGAAATGCCTGTACGCCATAGCGTCATCCACAAGATCGACAAGAAGCCTGACGGTAGCCCGGCAGTTCTGTTCTTGGGCGTATCCGAGCAGGTCGAAAGCCAGGCCCGCGACGATCTGACGCAGCAGTTCAACGAAAACTACAACGCCAGCGCCGGCAAGGCCTGGGGGCTCTTTCACGCCGAGTCGGGTGCGTATCCCCTCAGCGGCTGGCTGAGCAAGTACCTGGACGGCGGCTCCACCTTCTTGAAGTTCAGCACCACCTCGGTGGAACACCTGACCAAGCTGATGGAAGAATCGAACCTTTCCACCGATGGGCACGCCCTCTTCTGCCACTACCAGCAAGGCCTGACTGATTACCTGGTCATCGCACCGGTACAGGAAACAGAAGCGGTGACCATGACCGAAGAACTCCACCTGATGACAGTGAAGCGCCTGGACCTGGACCACATCCGCCTGGCCGCGCGGATCAATATCAGCCAATGGCAGAACAACCCTCGGTCACTGCAATACATCTCCTACCTCAAGGCAAGCAGGGCCGCAAGTTCAACGAGTACTGTCGCGATTTCATCGGCTGCCAGGAAGGAATCGACGGCCCGGGCGAAACCAGCACGCTGTTGAAGGCTTTCAGCGACTTTGTTGAGAGCGAGGACATGGTCGATGAGGCGGCCCGTGAGAAGACGGCCACCCTGGTCAACTATTCAATGGCCCAGGCCAAAATCGGGGGAGCCGATCACGCTCGACGAACTCTCGGGCCTGATAGACGAAGACCGCCCGAAGAACTTCTATGACTTCATCAAGGCAAAGGACTACGGCCTTTCTGAAACCCTGCCGCTAGACAAGAAGACGCTCAACAAATTCCGGCGTTTCACCGGCCGAGCCGAGGGCATGTCGATCAGCTTCGAAGCGCACCTGTTGGGCGACAAGATCGAATTCGACGAAGCCGGCGGCACACTGACGCTGCGCAACCTGCCGACACAGCTCACCGATCAGCTAAAACGTGCAGGCGGCTGATGTCTTCAGGCTGTTTACGCGGGAACAATGGTGAGATGAGCGTAATAGTTGGCATCCACAACCATTGCGCGCCCTTCTTCTGTTTCTGAAATGCTACCAACAAATTTCGCACCGAGCCCGGTGGTGTATACCTCATCACCATCAATTCGGTATATCAGTTCGCCGGTATTGCTTCGTACGAACTCATCTTCGTCGATACGACCAATCAGGGGTGCTGCCGGGCCTCGGCCCGAGTAGACGTTATATCGGCCCTTTGTGAAATCGGTAGCCATCTAATTCTCTCCTTGATCCGGCTCCATGCCGGTCATCGTTAGTCCTTCAGACCAAACTCGCGCGATTACAAGCAGTCGGACCAAAAAAATCATCTCAAGTCTCACTTCGCTGCTTCGAAGCCAACATTTCCGCATAGGCATTGTGAAGCTCAGCTACAACCCGCTTCCCAACTGCATCGTTTTCGAAGTGCTTAGAGGCTTTCGTGACAAGTCCGGAGGCATGATCTACAAAACCTTTAGCATCTAGCCCCTGAATATCAATCGAAGCCAACAGCATGCCGAGCGCGAGCTCCAGAGCATTTTCACGGTTATCAATCATAACAATCCACCCAAGGTCGGCCCCATGCCGATCTCCCGTAATACTCCAACCCAAACCAAATTGCCACCTTCGATACTCCAAGGTGGTTGATTAATTAAGAAACCGTGATGCAGCGGCGTCTGAGGCAAGCAGGCCGTACTGGTGAAAACTTAGAAACTTGCCATCCTTAAGCTCAAAATCACGAAGCGTTCCTTCGAGGTGAAACCCAAACTTTGTCAGAAGCGCGCAGCTGGGCTTGTTATCAGGCTCCACGTCTGCGTGGATCCGATGTAGCCCCATATCCCGCAAGCCGTACCGGATAACTGCTGGTAGAGCTTCAGTTAAGAGCCCTTTCCGCCAGTGCCCAGGCATCAGCCAATAGCCGATTTCAGCTTTGCGGTGCTTATGGCACCAATCATTCAGCCCACATGCTCCGATCATTGAATCATCTGTTTTTAGGGCTATAGCCCACCATCTTCCTGTCTCCTGGCTGACTATATGCTCAAACCATCTCATCTGCTCATCAGTAGCAGCCAAGCTTGTATAGGAAACACCGTACTGAGCCACCACTCGCGGATCCGACAGCCCCGCGTAAACAGAACCAACATCCTCAGGACGAACTTTCCTAAGCTTAATTCTCTTGAGAGAAAACTCTGGAAATTCTTCAGGCAATTTTAGACTCACTTTTCTGGCGCGGATCCGTGCCGGTCACCCGTAATACCCCATATCAACGCTTGCTGCCAGTGGAGATATTAGGCGCACCGGCGGATCATTTCCTCGACCCACCTTCGAAGTTGCCAGGCAAAAATGGCCAGCCGCCCTTTCGCTTTTTGCCTGACTTCTCTAGGGACTCGGCGACTCTTTCGCGCTCAAGCTTCTCGTAGAGCTTAGCTCGATACTCGACAGGGGTTGCCTCAAGTAACGCTGCAAGCTCTTTGAACGGGTGTTTTCGCCGATGTCGCTCTGCACGGGTCGGCCTATCCTTTTTCGACATCCTGCATCTCCTTTTCGCCGTATAAGCAGTTCAAACCTATCTCACTTAAACGAATCACGCCAGCCGGCGAGGATCCCTTATGAATACGTATCGACACACTTTCGCAGCGGTGTGCCGGTCTGACGGCGAAACCATTGTTTATCGGCTTGAGTTGAAATCCTTGTCGAGCATATCCGGGCAGCCACCGCGCTGATTAAAAAAGGCTGGCATGAACAGGTCGCCGATCGGCTGTCGGAATCTTTGGGTGGCGATCAAACCATCATCGCTACGCACCAGGGCGTCGAGATCGAAACAGTGAGGCTTAGCGGATGATCCATTACCACGGCACGCCTGTCGGCGGTAAGCGAGAGGATGCAGCAAAGTTCCTGGCAGGCCGGCATGCGCTGGTGCCGTTCCCACGCAAGGACGATCTCGGGATTGTCGCCGATGTGTGCAAGTCGTTTGTATTCGATAACGGTGCCTTCACGGTGTGGATGAAAGGCGGCCAGGTGGATGTGGACGGTTATACACGCTGGGTAGAAGACTGCACCGTCACCCTGGGTTCACTTGGGCGCTCATTCCGGATGTCATCGATGGCGACGAAGAGGCCAACGACGACCTTGTTCGGCAGTGGCCAGAGGAACTCCGCGGCGTGCCTGTCTGGCATTTGCACGAATCGCTTGAGCGGTTACAGCGGCTGGCGAGGTGCTGGCGAACAGTTGCGCTGGGCAGTTCAGGGCAATGGGTTTCACCGGGCACTGGAGCATGGTGGAAGCGTATGGGTGTCGCGATGGATGCCATCTGCGACGATCAAGGCCGACCGATGTGCAGTCTGCACGGGTTGCGGATGCTCGACCCGGCCATCTTCCAGAACCTGCCTTTTCGCATCAGCCGACTCGACGAACGCTGCGGTGAATGGCGGAAGCATCAGCCGATTCGGCATGTACGCCCCGCCCACTGCTGGCCAGCGCGCAAATGTTATCGCCGACCGGATCGAGGCGCATAACAGCTCACCAATCTGGCAGCGTGAAGCACAGACCGAATTGGCGCTATAGGAAGCACCATCAGCTTCTCAATAGCGACTAACTCCAGTTGAAAATCATGTCTCCATACCCCCAAATCAAGGCGCCAAACATCGCTAAAAGTAATCCGACGATCCGCTGAATTTGTAATTTCTTCCAGTAGCCCAATTGCCTCAGCTCATCATTTAGTCTTCCAATTCCTTCGCTGAGTTGAGCCTCGTTTACAAGCGCAAGTATCGTAATTACAGCCCCAGATCGTGAAAACCATGAGCCTGCATCGCTTCCTAAAAAGTAGAACCAACTTAATAGTGCAAATCCGAATGAAACGATCGTCGATGCCAAAGCAGTCTTTAGCCGCCGCTTTATTTCTCGTTCAGACGCTACTATTTGCCACTCTGGGATTTTTGGAAATTGCTTTGGCTCCACGAGTTGCTCCATATCCGAATCTCTTCGTGCTTCAGTCACTTACCGATCCTTTGTTGGTGGTTATCAGTACAACCCAATACGCCATCATATTGCCTTCACCATAGTAAGGCCTCCTAAAGGCAAGATCTAGCGTTCTAAGTACACGCAACTTTTCTCCTTCTGAGACCAAAGCTGCGGTGAGAGCTTACGCTGCCGAACTGATTGACCACGCCCACAGCAAACCTATAGGCCCGCCCCGGCAATCAGCCTGGCCCCAACCTCACGCCCGGCAACCTGCGCCAGGCCGCTGTCAACATAGGTTCGGTCACCGACAAGAACCGGCACCAACACTTCACCACCACGCTTCACCTCAACATCGATACGCCAAGTCTCCCGGCCTTCCTCGTCCTTGTCGCACTCCATGTAGTTCCAAACCTGAAAGCCTTCGATGTCATCGTAAATATCGTGCTTGGTCATGGGTCTGTCCGTTTGTAGGAAGATTCTGTATCACTTCATTATTACATGGACCTCGTAACCCTTGCCGTTCGGCCAGTCATCTCGAGTGACCTCAATGCTGCCACTTCCGACTTGAGAGGTCACAGGCACGCCCTTAACGATAGCTTTACGTATTTCGTTGTTCAGCTTCGCACCAAGTACTTTTGGAGCTAGTGCTTCTGATGCCTTGCCAAGAGCACCAATTGCAGGACCTTTTGACTTAGGCTGATTAAAATTTAGGACAAGTTTTACCTGTTCGACCGCAGTAGCTGTGCCTGTGGCGTAGTACGCCAGATTATTTGACAGTGGCGAACCGGAACCTATCTCCTTGTAGTCGCTCGCGCACCCAAAGGATTCATCACCATAGTCCGTCCATTTTCGCCCCTTCAAGCCCGAATCGGACAGCAGCGCACACGCGATACTAGGTTCGGTAACTTTGAGCTCAGCCAAGCATGTCGCAGAGAAAAGGAAAGCCAGCGGCACAACAATAATTTTCAGCATCTGTCTTGATCCATCCATTTTGTATTCGGCTCCATGCCGGTCACCCGTAATACCACCTATCAAAATTTCACGCCAGTCGTTTCAAACAAAGCTGGCTTGAATGCGTTTTAGCTCAGCGTATCAACTTCGATTTCAAGAGCTGCTCTAATTTTTCCGATACATTATCTAAATCGTCTCCAAACAGATCGCGGCCTTCCAATCTCTTTATAAACACAGTCCTTCTTGCATCCAGAAACTCTTTCTGGTCCTGCCTATCCTCCTCTGATTCATCTGGATCAATCGTCAGTAATTTCAAAGCAACGTAGTCTTCAAACTCATCCTTTAATAGCTCAAGATTTCTTATATACTTAACCACCTCTCGCCCCCATAAAGCCTCTGCCTCAAACATTGATACAGAAAGTGTAGCATACTCAAGATTGATGGCTTTAATTCTGCGATAAAACCCTAGCTGCTGACGTTTGAATCGGTCAATTACGCTGTGATTAAAAGCAGGATCACCTACCTGCTGAACCTCATAAGGATATACTGATGGAGTTCTAGAGTTAGAAAAAACCTGCTTAAATTTATATAGCTCTATTAACATCCTTCTAGATAATTCATGGTCGTTTTGACCACCAATTTGCTTTCTCCATGTCGCTAGCCCATTAACCCCCACATATGAAGCAACAATAACCCCAAGCGCAGTAATTCCGGCCCCAACGACAGAAACTAAGTCCTTCGTTTGGGCCCAGTCAACATCACTAATTGCTATACAAAAACTCATCCTAACTCCCTGCTCGAAGAATGCTCCAATATACCTTGCGAGGAATCTCTATGCCCATCGTTTACGGAAGCGTGTGCAGCGGCATCGAAGCCGCGACACAAGCCTGGCACCCGCTGGGCATGCGCGCCGCCTGGTTCGCCGAGATTGAGCCGTTCCCCTCGGCGGTGCTAGCCCACCACTCCCCAGACGTGCCGAACCACGGCGACATGACCAAGCTGGCCGCCTTGGTGCTGGCCGGCAAGATCCCGGCGCCGGACGTGCTGGTCGGCGGCACCCCGTGCCAGGCCTCTCGGTCGCCGGTATGCGCGAAGGCCTCACCGACCCGCGCGGCGCCCTCACCATCAAATACGTGGAGCTTGCAGATGCAGTTGAATATGTTCGCGCCGGCCAGCGAAAGCCCGCCAGCGTCATCATCTGGGAGAACGTCCCCGGCGTCCTCAGCGACAAAGGGAACGCCTTCGGATGCTTTCTTGGCGCGCTTGCTGGGGAAGACAGAGAGCTGCAGCCTCCAGGGAAAAAATGGCAGGACGCTGGTTGTGTGTATGGACCCAAAAGAACAATCGCGTGGCGGGTCCTGGACGCCCAATATTTCGGCTTTGCCCAACGGCGCCGTCGTGTGTTCGTTGTCGCAAGTGCTCGTGACGGATTTGATCCCGCCGAGGTACTTTTTGAGCGAGAAGGCGTGCGCCGGGATACTGCGCCGCGGCGAGGCCAGGCGCAGGACGTTACCGGAACAGCTCCTTTCGGCCCTGCGCTCCAGTGCGGAGAGGGATGCGAGTACGTCTTCCCCGAGCAGTTAGGTTCGTATGGCTGCCCAAACTGCGAGGGCGACTTAGGGCCTGCGGTATCAATATTCGGCGGCATACCCGCATTCGGCGCCGGGCGCATGTCTGGATCCGTCGAGAAGGCAGGCACCCTCACCCACTACGAAGGCCGCAATGATCTGGATAGCGAGACATTCTTTGTTCAGGACAAGCCGGTAGCTGCACTGACTGCGAACGGTGTTGGTACATGCGGTGCTGACGACAACCAGGCCCAGGCCGGGCACTTGATCGCAGGCACACTCAACGCCAACGGTAAGGCAGCGGGTAGCGCGACCAATCAGGACGCAGAGTCAGGCCTGCTGGTAGTGCACGGCACTCAAGACCCGGGCGTAAGCGACAAGCTCGCCTTCGCTCTGGGCAGGAACAACGGCCAGGAAAACGCGGTACTGGCTTTCTCCTGCAAGGATCACGGCGCCGACGCCGGGGAGATCGCGCCGACTCTGCGTGCCATGAACCATTCGGGCAGTCACGCCAATGCCGGCGGCCAGGTGGCAGTATGCATCACCGGCGATATCACCCACACGCTGAAGGCTGAAGGATTCGACGGTAGCGAGGACGGCACCGGACGAGGCCAACCGATTGTGTCGGTTTTGCGCAGTATCAGCGACTACGGGAGGGGCCTCCCCTCGCTTCGTCAAAGCTCCGGCGATGCTGGAGGTGGGAGCGAGGCTTTGGTCTCGACCAGCAGTGTTAGGCGCCTCGTCCCAGTCGAGTGCGAACGCCTTCAGGGCATGGCCGACGACTACACGCTGATCCCCTGGCGCGGCAAGCCTGCCAGCGAATGCCCGGACGGCCCCCGCTACAAGGCGATCGGCAACAGCAAGGCCGTCACCGTGGTTCGCTGGATAGGCTGCAGACTACTGCAACAACTCTGAACTCCCCCACTCCACCGCCCGGGCATGGCCCGGCAAGGAATCCCCATGCCCACAGAAAATAAATCGGCCGAGCCATTCGCACCAAACTGTTCCGCAGATCAGCTCAGGTACTGGTCGTACTTGAGCGGAAGTAAGGATACTTCACCCCAAGCCAAATTACTGACAGCCAAGCCGACGCCGCTCTCCCTCACAATTCCGTAGAACAAAACAAATCGCCCTACAGATTGCTCGTTAAGACTATGCAACTCCGCGTCGTATTTTTGTATTTTCATGGAAAAATCTGCGTACCCTCCTCCTCGATTAAACTCCAACTTCACGAATCGAATGTTGTGAGGGTTGGGACCTGCATCCCAAATGCTTTTAATCCGCCCGAACCCGAGGATTTCCTTTTGAATTGGCGAGTCCATTGCCGAAACATCTCGCAGAGAATCAAGAAGCAACTGAGCATGCTGTGCGCCAGGAAAAACATAGTATTTGAACAAGTTCTCATCAAAGCTCCTACAAAGCCCTCGAACCGTAGTTAGTTTTGAAGGCAAATTAAAAGATTTACCACGATGCCGGGCGATGGGTACGGTGGCAATCTCTCCGTCCAGATCTTCAACGGCAGTTTCTCCGTAAACCTCAGACTGTTTTACAGGAACAGCGGGACGCGACTGTAGAAAACCTTCAACAACTACCAGCTTCCCATCAACAATTGCCTGGGCAGCTTCCTCTTCACTAAGGTACTTTTTACCTTCGGCTTTCTTAGTCCGCAACCCGCATTCTGTAACTATGTTTCGGCGATGTGCATAGAAGGCATTTTTACCCTTTTTGTTAGCCTCTTCATTTATGGGCGACCTGAAGAGCGGGCAGCAACACTCCGGACAAAAAATCGCCCCTTTCATATCTGGCTGATATTCAGAGACCAACACGGGCTTCCCGTTGGCACGCAAAGTTACCTCGCTATCCCTCCTAAACATCCAGCCAGGAAGATGGATCGCGTGTTTTATGCGATTGCTATCCCAGTTTTGAGCTTTTTTGACAGATCCGTCAGCCATCCTAAGAACTCCATTTGTAGGGCTGAGCGGACAATTACAGTAAGTAAAGGCAAAAAGCCATACTCCTAAGGTATCCCAATGACTACAGAAAACGTATCGACTGCCCGGCGATGCACAAGCGCAGCAACAGCTACCCGTTTGGCGAGCGGGTGCCGCGTACAGTCCGGATGCTCAAGACTGTCACTCCCGACCCAATGCCTGGCATCGGCCTGGCCTGCATCAAAGGCAGCGTACCGATCACCCTTGCTGGTCAGTCGTACCATGTGTGGACGAAAAGCCATGGCGCAATTTCAGCAGTGATGCCCGACGGGGAA
This sequence comes from Pseudomonas sp. 31 R 17, assembly GCF_900004915.1. Taxonomy (NCBI): domain Bacteria; kingdom Pseudomonadati; phylum Pseudomonadota; class Gammaproteobacteria; order Pseudomonadales; family Pseudomonadaceae; genus Pseudomonas; species Pseudomonas sp. 31 R 17. The sequence continues at coordinate 21,632 of NZ_CVTN01000052.1, read as the reverse complement.
CGTCTGGGCCTGCGCCCGGCGGATTTCGAGGTGGACACCTGGCACGAACTTTCGCCGGCACCATCAGCGCCCGGAGTGACCAACCGAGTGTACGTGGCCGGGCCCATGACCGGGATTGAGGACTTCAACTACCCAGCCTTCAACGCCGTGGCCGACCAACTGCGCGCCCTGGGCTACGAATTCGAGAACCCAGCAGACCATGGCATCGTCGAGGGCGCGCAGTGGGCCGGCTACATGGCCTAAGACCTGACCCGCCTTGGACTGTAAGGAATGATCGCCCTGCTGCCGGACTGGGAGAAGTCGCAAGGCGCCCGCCTGGAAGTGCTGATCGCCGAGAAGCTCGGCATGACCATGGTGGATGCCCATGATCTGCTAACGAGTGAGATTGAATAGCATTGATGGTAGTCGGCCACCTAGAATGCCAGATGATTGATCAGGCACATTTCATCTACTGATCGAATTGAAGAACATGGAAGATCATTAAATGTACGAACTCTATATTGGCCCAAAACCCCTAAACTTTCCTAATGCAGAGAAGCCTGGGGCGTACAAACTGTTATCGAGAATAGCTGAAAACACATACAACCCGGGCGATACGATAAAGCTAGAGCAATTTATAACAGGCTATGGGTCGAACTCGGGATTCAAAATAATATGTCACATGTCAGATAACTTATTTGACGAAACGCAATCTACACTAATTACAGGGCTCCAGGCTCCTACCGCGGACAATCCCATGCTTCGATGGGGAGCGGAAGAGGTGCACATCAGCAATGGTGGGTACTCTTTCATCTTGAGCTCGATGCAAAATGATCGCTGGAAAACACCAGCTCAAACCTTTGACACAAAACAACACTTGAATTACGTCATAACTGAAAGAAACCTTTCAGGAGCCCCAATTTCGTACTCATTAAAACTAAAGAAAACTGTTAGACCGGGCATGCATTACCTTACCTCCTACATGACTTTCTTCAATGGACAAGAGTGGACCTGCCAAGAAGAACGCATACCCTTCAAGATCAATAATACATTCGAGCGATACAATACACTTTTATCAGCGCTGGCAGCGGCAGCTTTGATGGTAACTATTTTCCACGACGGCGTGGCCCCACTCATTGAGTGCTTCCATGACTTAGGTAAATTTATTACTGCACTACATCAGAAATAGATCGTCTTTCAACGTAAGCAGAAGAACATCTACAGCGGCAAGGGTTTCCCCAAGCCGCCCACCCCTCCCCCTTCAAAGTCAGCCGCTGTAGCGGCAAGGACGACTCATGTCTCAAGTAAAGGAACGGCCCATCTTGTTCTCTGCGTCGATGGTGCGCGCCATCCTGGAAGGCCGGAAGACGGTCACGCGCCGGGCGGTAAAGGCTCAGCCCAGTTCGAGAGCCGACATCGGCAGCTATGGCCGTGGCCAGCCCTTCATTCGCAACGCTGACGTGTGACGTGACGAGGCCTAAACCTGAGTGTCCCTACGGACAACCCGGCGACCGGCTGTGGGTGCGAGAGACATTCATCGATCTGCGCGGCACCGGCGTCGAGCATCGCCCAGACCCGAACGGCCCACTCCAGCGATACGCCTACGCCGCTGACTGCCGACCTGGGTCACACAGTGACGAAGCGAGGAAAGACTTCGGCCTGAAGTACAAACCCAGCATTCACATGCCTCGCGTCGAGTGCCGCATCCTAATGGAGATAACCGACGTGCGCGTCGAGCGGTTGCAGGATATCAGCGAGGATCAGGCCAAGGCCGAAGGCGTCCGGCTTTACACCGATCATGCCGAACTCGGTGACTGGTGGCACGTCGATGGGATCAATACCTACAGCGCTGACCCGCTCAAATCATTTGAGCTGCTCTGGTCATCAGTCGGCGGTGACTGGGCTGCAAACCCGTGGGTCTGGGTAGTCGAGTTCAAGCGGGTGACACCATGACCGCCACCCTCTGGTTCGCCTACGTCTTCATCTAAAAGGGGCCTGGGCCATGGCTGAGAAGTCCATCCACCACCAAGCCACCCATCATTTTCTTGTAAACATCGATCTTAGAGCAACCGAGAGAGCCGCTGCTATGAAGGAAGCGGCAATTTTCGAAGAAGAATGAATCACATTAAGGAAATCACCGAAGGTCGCCGTCTCCGGATCAGCTTTCAGGAGAAATAATACGATGAAGCCAAGATAGCAGCCTAGAGCACACCCCAGAAAAGCCTTCATTTCAGAGCGCGCAAAAACTATGGAGCGTTGAGTTAACAAAGCACCACTGTGGGCGGCGCTTCTTAGCGACTCGTTGATGTTCATAGGCTAGTTCCTTCCATTGATTGCTGGCTGGCCAATAGTAAATCAATGCAAACCAAACCCCAATCCCCCTAAATGCCTGCCGGTGAGCGGCGGGCGAGGTATTCCTATGTCCGAAGAAAAGAATGCATTCCGCGAAGCGGCTATCGAGGCGATCTCGGATAGGGCTCAGCACCTGCCGCTGGGCTGCGAACTGCTGGTGGTGGCATGCAGCCCAGGTGGAAGAGACTTTGACCTGGTGCTGCCTTCACCCGAGTCGAACTTGAACAACGCTCTGGACGCACTTCGCCGCAACGGCCTAAGCATCGACGGCGACAACGCCTACAAGCGAGACCTGTGCGACACGATTGTCGGGGCCCTGGCTCTGGGTGCACAGAACACCAACCCTCCGCCAATGGATCACTGGGCGAAACAGTTCTGGAGATCGGTAGAGAAGAGCGCGCTTTGCACGATGAGCTGCTCGAAAGCCTATCCAACTTGGTCGGCTTGTCGAAGCTTGGCGCCGCCAGGCTCGACAAGTACCACGCGGCCCTTGCCCACGCTGAAGCAGTAATCGCCAAAGCCACCACCTAATCCACCTTCTGCCGCCCAGCGCGGCAAGGACACCCCATGTTCGCTATGAAACTCACCCTGATACTGCTGGGCGCTTTGCTGTACCTGGTAGGAACACTCGTCTGGTTCTTCTGGGCCGGGCCTTACCTGCTCGACACTGGCGACACCGAGGCACTGACCTACGCATTCGCCGGCACCTGCGCCTGGCTGCTGATCACCTTCGGCCTGGCAGTTCACATCATCAAGACAGCGCGGCCCACCGTGGGCGGCGGGAGGTAGGTATGGCAGCAGCAGAACAGCTAAACGACGGGATCACTGGCGACAAGGTGCCCGAGGCACAAATGGCCGAAATCCTGGGCACCACCCTCGCCGCCCTGCGCTCCAAGCGTGCCAGAAAGCAGATACCTGAAGGTGTCTGGAACACTCATTGCGGCAGGATCATCTACAGCATCAGGAGATATTATGAATGGCTCGAAAGCCAATGGGTTTGCCCGCAGGAATGGACTTGCACCACGGATCGATCCGCATCCGCTTTATGTGGAACGGCAGCCGGCGGAGTGAAACGCTCCCCTATCCCCCGACACAGAAAGGAATCAAGTCTGCCGCACAGGTTGTTGATCAAGTAAGAGGCTTGATAAAGCTGGGGCTGCTCGACGACGACAAATATGCCGAGCTTTTCCCGAGTTCCAGCAACCTCGCCGGCGGTAAAATCAACTTCGGCGAATACGCGCAGCTCTGGCTGGACAGCCGTGAGGTGGTGGACGGCACGAAGGCGAACTACAAGGGAGAACTGAACAGGTACTGGATGCCGGGGCTGGCCCTGGTGCGGATCGACCTGATCACTACCACCCTGCTCCGCCGGGTAATGGCCGCCAGCGCGTGGAAGTCGCCGGGCGTTAAGCGCAATGCCATCTCGAAGCTGTCCACCATCCTGAATTCAGCCGTATCTGAAGAACTGATCCCGAAGAACCCAGCGGCAATCCTTGAGCTGCCTAAGCGCAGCAAAAAGGAAATTGATCCTTTCACGCTGGAAGAAGCAAACCAGATCATCGCGAAGATGTATCAGCACGACCACTGGCCCAGCACGATCTATGCAGCTTTTTTTGAGTTTGTGTTTTTTACAGGAATGCGTCTGTCCGAAGCCCTGGCTATGCGCTGGGATGCAGTAGACGAAGAGAAGAGGACGGCCCACGTGTGACGCGGGATCGCCTTGGGGGAAGTGGTGGAACGTACGAAAACTGGCGGAGATCGCTTCGTTTTGTTGAATGACCGCGCCATGCACGCTCTGCAATTTGCCAGGGAGTACGCAGAACGTCGGAAAAAAGGGAAAGGCAAGGTGCTGGAAACGTCTTTCATTTTTCCGCCCTCGAAGAACGCGGAGTACGTGAAACAGACATCTGACCTACACAAACAGTGGGTTCCGACGCTAAAAGCGCTGAATATCCGTCGTCGGCCGCCATACAACTGTCGTCACACCTATGCGACAATATGCATTATGTCTGGCATGAACCCCGCCTTCATTTCCCAGCAGCTCGGCCATAGTGTGCAGATGCTGCTCTCGACTTATGCGCGTTGGATCAACTCAAGCTCGGACTGGAGCGAAATGGAAAAGCTCCAGATTGGTCCCAAATTGGTCCCAGCTCAAATAAGCGCACCCTAAGCTATTGATAGGTAAAGTAATTGATCTCCACAGCTAACATCACCATGCAGTTCGGCGCCAAGCCGCTCTTCGAGAACGTCTCGGTCAAGTTCGGCGCCGGCAACCGCTATGGTTTGATCGGTGCCAACGGTTGCGGCAAGTCGACCTTCATGAAAATCCTCGGCGGCGACCTCGAGCCGTCCGGTGGCCAGGTCATGCTGGAGCCGAATGTGCGCCTGGGCAAGCTGCGCCAGGACCAGTTCGCCTACGAACAATTCACCGTGCTCGACACCGTGATCATGGGCCACGAAGAGCTGTGGAGGGTCAAGGCCGAGCGTGACCGCATCTACTCGCTGCCGGAAATGAGCGAAGAAGACGGCATGGCCGTGGCCGAGCTGGAAACCGAGTTCGCCGAGATGGACGGCTACACCGCCGAATCCCGTGCCGGCGAGCTGCTGCTGGGCCTGGGTATTCCACTGGAACAGCATTTCGGCCCGATGAGCGAAGTGTCGCCCGGCTGGAAGCTGCGCGTATTGCTGGCCCAGGCGCTGTTCTCCGATCCGGAAGTGCTGTTGCTCGACGAACCGACCAACCACCTGGACATCAACACCATTCGCTGGCTGGAAAACATCCTCACCCAGCGCTCCAGCCTGATGATCATCATCTCTCACGACCGTCACTTCCTGAACAGCGTGTGCACCCACATGGCCGACCTGGACTACGGCGAGCTGCGCCTGTTCCCGGGCAACTACGACGAATACATGACCGTGGCGACCCAGTCCCGCGAGCAACTGCTGTCGGACAACGCCAAGAAGAAGGCGCAGATCTCCGAGCTGCAATCCTTCGTCAGCCGCTTCTCGGCCAACGCCTCGAAAGCCAAGCAGGCCACTTCCCGTGCCAAGGCGATCGACAAGATCCAACTGGCCGAGGTCAAGCCGTCAAGCCGCGTGAGCCCGTTCATCCGTTTCGAACAGAACAAAAAGCTGCACCGTCAGGCGGTCATGGTCGAGAAGATGGCCAAGGGTTTTGACGGCAAGCCGTTGTTCAAGGACTTCAGCTTCCAGGTTGAAGCCGGCGAGCGCGTGGCGATCATCGGCCCGAACGGTATCGGCAAGACCACCCTGCTGCGCACCCTGGTCAACGAACTGACCCCGGACGCCGGCAGCATCAAGTGGACCGACGCCGCGGAACTGGGTTACTACGCCCAGGACCACGCCCATGACTTCGAAGACGACGTCACCCTGTTCGACTGGATGGGCCAGTGGACCCAGGGCGAGCAGATGATTCGTGGCACATTGGGCCGCATGCTGTTCTCCAACGACGAAATCCAGAAGTCGGTAAAAGTGATCTCCGGTGGTGAACAAGGCCGCATGCTGTTCGGCAAGCTGATCCTGCAAAAGCCGAACGTGCTGATCATGGACGAACCGACCAACCACTTGGACATGGAATCCATCGAAGCGCTGAACCTGGCGCTGGAGAACTATCCGGGTACGCTGATCTTCGTCAGCCATGACCGTGAGTTCGTATCGTCCCTGGCCACCCGCATCATCGAGTTGAGCGCCAGCGGCGTGATCGACTTCAGCGGCACCTATGACGACTACCTGCGCAGCCAGGGTGTGGTGTTCTAAGAGCAGCACTCAGCTGCAAGCTGCAAGAAAAAGCCCTGTCCCTGTGACAGGGCTTTTTTGCATGCACACGCCTGTAGGAGCGAGCTTGCTCGCGAAAAACCTCAGAGCACCGCGCAGAATCAGGCAACCCGCGTTATCGTTGACGTTCTTCGCGAGCAAGCTCGCTCCTACAGTCGTGCAGGATATGCCATGATGCTTCTACCGCCCGCCAGCGATTGACTATTCATGCCCGCCGCCCCCTCCTCCCTGTCGATCACCCTGCAGATCGTCTCCATCGTCTTCTACACCTTTATCGCGTTTATCTGCATCGGCCTGCCGATTGCGGTGATTCCAGGCTATGTGCACGAGCATCTGGGCTACAGCGCAGTCGTTGCCGGCGTGACCATCGGATCGCAGTACCTGGCCACCCTGCTCAGTCGGCCAATGGCCGGGCGCATGTCGGACAATGTCGGCACCAAGCGTGCGATTGTGCTGGGCCTGGCCGGTATCCTGATCAGTGGCGTGCTGACGTTCATCGCCGTCCTGCTTGAGCACTTGCCGGCGCTGAGCCTGGCTATCCTGATCGCCGGTCGGCTGCTGCTAGGGGTGGCCCAGGGTTTGATTGGCGTCGGCACCATCAGTTGGTGCATGGGCGCGGTCGGCACCGAGCATACGGGCCGCTCGATCTCCTGGAACGGCATCGCCTCCTACGGCGCAATTGCCATTAGCGCGCCGCTGGGGGTGGTGATGGTGGCCGATTACGGCTTCTCCAGCCTGGGCCTGGCGCTGGCGGGGTTGGCCGCGCTGGGCCTGGTGCTGATCCGCAATAAACCTTCGGTACCGGTGGTGCGCGGCAAGCGCCTGCCGTTCTGGGCGGTGTTCGGTCATATCGCACCGTATGGCGCCAGCCTGTGCCTGGCCTCGATTGGCTACGGCACGCTGACCACGTTTATCACCCTGTATTACCTGAATCGCGGCTGGACCGGCGCGGCGTACTGCCTGACGGTGTTCGGCGCGTGTTTCATTCTGTCGCGCCTGGTGTTTATTTCCGCCATCAGCCGCGTCGGTGGTTTTACCGCCGCCATCGCCTGCATGGTCATCGAAACCCTGGGCCTCGCGCTGCTGTGGTTGGCGCCGTCCACCGGCGTGGCGTTGATTGGCGCAGGGTTGGCCGGCGTCGGTTTGTCACTGGTCTACCCGGCGCTTGGGGTGGAAGCCATCAAGCGCGTGCCGGACAGCAGCCGGGGCGCCGGACTGAGTGCGTTTGCGGTGTTTTTCGACCTGTCCCTGGCGATTGCCGGGCCGTTGATGGGCGCCGTGGCACTGAACCTCGGCTACGACTGGATCTTCTTCTGCGCGGCGCTGCTGTCAGTGACCGCGCTGGTACTGACCGTGCAGCTCAAGCGTCGCGCTTACTGATCAGCGGTCTGTAGTCCGGCGCGGGTCGCCTCGCCGAGGGTGTGACTGAAAAAGCGCCCGGCCTCGGAGACCAGGTCGCGGTGGATGCCCTCACGGTCGACGCCATCGGCATCGGTACAGATGGCCGGCATCGTCGCCAATTGATCGCTGTCACACGGCGCCATGAACACGAAGTGCCCTGCCCCCGCCAGCAGTTTGAAGTCCGGCGGCTGCGGCAGTTTGCGCGCCAGGGCGGCCGCGTTCTTGTCCACGGCCACCAACTGGTCGCCATCGCCGCTGTAGAGCAGCACCGGTACGTGCACGTCGGCCAGGGTATGGCGACCGAACATCAGGCTCAGCGGCGCCATTAGCATCAGCGCATGGATGCGCGGATCGGCCTGGGGCTGCAAATCGTCACGGTCGACCACCAGCTCGCCTTTGGTGGTGCAGGCGTCACGGTCCTCCGGGCGCTGCTGGCAATAGCGGCGCAGGCGCTCGAAATCCGGTTTGGCACCCGCCAGGATCAACGCGGTTTCGCCGCCGGCCGAATAGCCGATCACACCCACCTGGTCGATATCGACGAAGGGCGACAGCATCGGGTCGTTCAACGCCGCAGTGATGGCCTGTGAAATCTGGATTGGCCGACCATACAAATTGCTCACGGTGCCCAGGCGGCTGTGGTCCTGGTAGTTGTCGCCGGGGTGCAGTACTGCCACCACCACAAAGCCCTTGCGCGCCAGCGAGGTGGCCAGGTCATGCAGGGCCAGCGGCGTACCGGTATTGCCGTGAGACAACATCAGCATCGGGAAACGGCCGATGGCAACCTTGGCGTCTTCGCCAGCCGCCACGTGGTAGGGGCCCAGCGCCGTGGTGTGTTCGGCGTCGGTGGAAGGGTAAAACGCAATGGCCTTCATCGGCTGCGAATCCAGCGGGTCGAGAATGCTCATGCGATGAAAGCCCACACTCCAATGCGGGTGCGGCGCAGGCGCGGCGTGCACTGAAAGCAGGCCGCCGCACAGGGAAAGAACCAAAACAGCACAGAGACGCATCATGGGGATGTCCACCTTTGCTGCATGAGAACCGGCAGGCCGTCTAAAAATTCCCGGGTATTGAACCCAAGCTGCATAACCTGGGCCATAAATGGAAAAACTCCGTACTCCGCTCGCGCTCAGGCGATCAGAATACAGAGTTTAGGCGCCCGGCTTCAGATTGACACCGGGCGAAGCGAACATTTACACAAGTCTTACGCGGCGGCGAACAATTGCTCGCTGATCTGCACGTTGGCGTCGCTCATCGCTTTGCTGCGCACGTCGTCGCCGTAGGCCAGGCCTTCGGCGCGTACGATTTCGATATCGGTGATGCCGAGGAAGCCAAACAGCAGCTTCAGATAGCCTTCATGGGCGGCACCGGATGCCTGGCCGGCATGCAGGCCGCCGGCGGTGGAGACGATGATGACTTTCTTGTTGCCGCACAGGCCTTCAGGACCGGCTTCGGTGTAGTGGAAGGTCTGGCCGGCGACGGCGATACGGTCGATCCAGGCTTTGAGTTGGGTCGGGATGGTGAAGTTGTACATCGGCGCACCCACCACCACGGCATCGGCGGCGAGGAACTCAGCCAGCGACGATGCACTCAGTTCGGCTTCATGCTTTTGCGCGGCATCGCGCAGTTCGGCGGCGGTGCCCAAGGCGCCCAGGGTCGCGCCGGAAAAATGGTTGATGCCTTCGCTGGCGAGGTCACGGTAAGTCACTTCCACGCCCGGCTCGGCGGCTTGCCATGCCTTGACCACGCCAGCGCTGAGCTGACGGGAAGCCGAGTTGTCGCCGAGGATGCTGGAATCGATATGCAACAGTTTCATGATGGATCTCCGAGGTGGGATCGACAGGGGCGATCAGATGGTGGTGATGCTACGCACCTAACCAATGTTCGATAAGCCACCTGGAATGCGATAGATTGTCCCACTGACAGGACAATAGGCCCAGCATGCAAGACCTTAACGACCTCTATTACTTTGCCAAAGTCGTCGAAGCCGGTGGTTTCGCCGCCGCCGGGCGGCTACTGGGGATTCCCAAGTCGCGGCTGTCGCGGCGCATTGCCGAGCTGGAGGAGCGCCTGGGCGCACGCCTGCTGCAACGCACCACGCGGCAACTGACCCTGACCGCCGTCGGCGAACGCTACCTGCGCCACTGCCAGGCAATGCTGCTGGAGGCGGAGATGGCCGACGAGGCCGTGGCCAGCATGTCCACCGAGCCCCGGGGGCGACTGCGGGTCACGTGCCCGGTCGGGCTGGCCCAGCAGATCCTGCCGGAACTGGTGGCCGGGTTTCTCGCCGCGCACCCGCTGGTGCAGTTGGACATGACCCTGGTCAACCGTCGCGTCGACCTGGTGGCCGAAGGTATCGACGTGGCGTTACGGGTACGCGAGTTGGGCGACGAAGACCCGCTGTTGGTCACCAAACGCCTGCGCCAGGCGCAAACGGTGCTGGTGGCCAGCCCGGTACTCCTGCGTGACCGCCGGGTAGAGACCCTGGAAGACCTCAAGCAATTGCCGATCATGGGCGCACTGGAGGCGGACCGCATGGTGCACCAGCGCATCATCGACCCTAAGGGCAACGCCCATGAGCTGGTCATGGAGGCTCGCCTGGGCATCGAAGACTTTATCGTACGCAAGACCAGCGCACTCATGGGCGTGGGCTTCACGGTGCTGCCGATGATGGATTGCGAAGAAGAACTGGCCAACGGCCGGCTGGTGCAACTGTTGCCGCAATGGTCGTTACCCGGTGGCTGGCTGCAGGCCGTGTACCCGCACCGGCGCGGCGTGCTGCCGGCGATTCGCGCCTGGATCGACTATATGGAAGAGGGCTTCAAAGGCTGCGGAGACCGTCTGTTATGAGCATGAGCGAAGCACAAGTCGCGGCGTTCTGCCTGAGCCTGCCGGGGGCGCGCGAGGACTACAAATGGGGCGGCGTGCGAGTGTTCTCGATTGCCGGCAACAAGATGTTCGCGTTGCAGAACCTGCGCGGCGACTCCCTGGCGTTCAAGGTCGACAAGGCGCTGTTCCTCGGCCACGTTGATCGACCGGGCATCCACCCGGCGCCGTACCTGGCACGTGCGCAGTGGATCATCATGAACACGCCCTACCCGCTCGGTTCCGAGGAACTGCGTGGCTTGTTGCAGCGCTCGCACCAGTTGGTGGTGAGCAAGCTGCCCAAGCGCACACAGGTCGGGTTGATGCTAGAGGATCGACAGTAGCGTACCGCCGAGAAACAATTGGTCCAGCCAGAACACCTGATGCAGCAACACGATCACCCAGAACAGCACCTGGTAGGACACCTTGCGCGTCTTGTGCCGGAACACCTGCTGCGCGATCAATGCTCCCGGCCAGCCGCCCGCCAGCTCGACGGCGTGCAGGATGTTTTCCGGGATGCGCCGGCCCTCGGTCTGCGCCTTGCGCTTGTCGCTCCAGTACAGGAAAAACGCCATCACGCTGACCACGCCGTAGGCTGCCAGCGGGATCACGGTCTCGCCGCGCTGCCACAGCAGCGCCGAACCCAGCAGCGGCGCCGCGCACAGCAGCACCAGGAGCAACGCTTTCAGGCGTGGGTGCTGGATGTTCATGGCTTGACGGCGGTCCAGTCGATCCAGCCGAATTGCCAGGTCGCCAGGATCACCAGGCCGAACGCGATGCGGTACCAGGCAAAGGCCGCATAGCTGTGGTTGGCGATGAATTTGAGCAGGCCCTTGACCGCAATCATCGCGAAGATGAACGAGGTGACAAAGCCAATGGCGAACACCGGCAGGTCCGCCGGCTGGAACAGGTCACGGTATTTGTAGCCCGAGTACAGCGCAGCACCGACCATGGTCGGCATGGCCAGGAAGAACGAAAACTCGGTAGCGGTCTTGCGTGACAGGCCGAACAACAGGCCGCCGATGATCGTCGCGCCGGAGCGTGAAGTGCCCGGGATCATGGCCAGGCACTGCGCCACGCCGACCTTGAGCGCGTCCTTCCAGGTGATCTCGTCGACAGTTTGCGCATGCACCGCATGTTGGCGACGTTCAGCCCACAACATGATCACACCGCCCACCACCAGGGCCGTGGCCACGGTGATCGGGTTGAACAGGTAATGCTTGATCAGGTCAGCGAAAATCACCCCCAGCACCACCGCCGGCAACACCGCGATGATCAGGTTCACGGTGAAACGCTGGGCGTTGCGCTGGGTGGGCAAGCCGATGACCACGTCGAGGATCTTGCGCCGGAATTCCCAGACCACGGCGAGGATCGCGCCCAGCTGGATAATGATATTGAATGCCTCGAAACGCTCGCCGCCGAAGTTGATCAGGTCGGCGACGATGATCTGGTGGCCGGTGCTGGAGATCGGCAGAAACTCCGTCAGCCCCTCGACCACGCCAAGAATCAGTGCCTGTATGGCGGTCCAAAAATCCATGCTTTCTCCAAAGGTCACGCGCCTGGCGTGCCTCCTAGTGTTTTTTAAAGTTCACTGACAACGAGCGCACTGCAGCGCCCGGCGTTGATTCTCAATGCCGGAATGCAAAAATTCCGTGAAAAATCAGGCAGTACTCAGGTTTTTCGATTACGGGCCGAAAGCCTATCAGACAAGCCGCAAAAGTCGATGCAGCACCCACAATTATAAAAGGCTCGGAGTGACAGGACGATGAACAGTTTGCGCAATATGTCGATCAGCCGGCGCCTCTGGCTGATCCTGATAGTCGCCGTGCTGATGCTGCTGACTTTGGGCGCCCTGATGCTCAAACAGATCCATGATGACCTCTACCAGGCCAAGCGCCAACAGACCCAGCACGTGGTGCAAACCGCCAGCAGCGTGCTCGGCTACTACCAGAACCTGGAAAAGACCGGCGCACTCACCCGTCAAGCGGCGCAGCAACAAGCCCTGAGCACAGTGCGCAGCCTGCGGTACGACCACGACGACTACTTCTGGATCAACGACCTCACCCCCGTGATGATCATGCACGCGGCCAACCCCAAGCTGGACGGCCAGAACCTCTCGGCGATCCGCGATCCGGACGGGTTTGCCGTGTTCAATGAATTCGTGAGCCTGGCCAAGGCCAAGGGCGCCGGCATCGTCAATTACCGCTGGCCCAAGCCTGGGGCCGATGCGCCGGTGCAGAAAACCTCATACATCCAACTGTTCGAGCCCTGGGGCTGGATCATCGGCTCGGGCGTCTACGTGGACGACGTGCAGGCCGAGTTCAGCGTCCAGGTGTGGAAAGCCTCTGCTATCGGCCTGGCCATTGCGCTGGTCATGGCCCTGCTGGTGCTGTTGATCGCGCGCAGTATCGTGCAGCCGTTGCAGGCGGCGGTGACTGCGATGGCCAACATCGCCAGCGGCGAAAGCGACCTGACCCGTAGCCTCGACACTCACGGGCGTGACGAGGTCACCCAGCTGTCCCGGCACTTCAATACCTTCACCGCCAAATTGCGCCAGGTGGTCGGCCAATTGCAGGTGTGCGCCAACGCCCTGGGCGAGTCATCCACCGAGTTGGGCCACAACGCCAGCCAGGCCCACGACCGCAGCCAGCAGCAGTCGCAACAGATGGAACTGGTGGCCACCGCCATCAATGAAGTCACCTACGGCGTGCAGGACGTGGCCAAGAATGCCGAGCACGCCGCCAGCGAAATGCGCGATGCCCAGGCCCAGGCGCAACAGGGCCAGGTCAACATCGACGGCAGTCTGCAGCAGATCGACCAGCTCTCGAGCACCATCAGCCAGGCCGTGGAGGTGATCCGTACTTTGTCCAGCGAAAGCACCCAGATCGGCGGCGTGCTGGAAGTAATTCGTTCGATTGCCGACCAGACCAACCTGCTCGCCCTCAACGCCGCCATCGAAGCCGCACGCGCCGGCGAGCAGGGCCGTGGGTTTGCCGTGGTAGCCGATGAGGTACGCCTGCTCGCCCAGCGCACGCAAAAATCCACGGCTGAAATCCAGGCGATGATCGAGCGCCTGCAAGGGCATTCGGAAGCGGCGGTCAAGGTGATCAGCGACAGCCACAGCGCCTCGCAACTGACCATCGAGCAAGCCGGCCTGGCTGGTGCGAGCCTCAATGCGATCGGCCAGGCGCTGCATAATCTCAACGGTCTGAATGCCTCGATTGCCAGTGCCACCCTGCAACAGGCGCATGTGGTGGAGGACATCAACCAGAACGTCACCCAGGCGGCCGGGCTGTCCCACAGCACCGCGCTGGCGGCTGAACAGTCGAGCGTGGCCAGCGCGCAGTTGCGTGGCTTGAGCGAGCAGCTTGACGGGTTGTTGCGCCAGTTCCGAATCTAGCCCTGGGTTAAATTGTGGGAGGGGGCGTGCTCCCGATGGCGGCCTCTGGGCCGACCAGGATGTTGAGTCGATCCCGGTCCAAATGTGGGAGGGGGCTTGCCCCCGATGGCGGCCTCTGGGCCGACCAGGATGTTGAGTCGATCCCGGTCCAAATGTGGGAGGGGGCTTGCTCCCGATGGCGGCCTCAGGGCCGACCAGGATGCTGGATCAGACCGAGTACATATCCGTTTCTTCGGTCACG
>NZ_CVTN01000052.1:0-7529 GCF_900004915.1 Pseudomonas sp. 31 R 17 | reverse complement strand
TTCAAGCCTGCGTTCGGCCAGCGTGGTTTAACGGGGCGCCTGAGATCAAAAGCAGATCAAGATCAAGAGCGGCTCGCTTCGCATCGTGGTTACGTTTGGCGCTATAGCGTTGTGTGGACACCTATAACCATCGGGGGCTTGCCCCCTCGCACATTTACCTGCTGTGTTTTGAGGATCGTCCACCTCTGGGTACAATCACCGCCCTCTCCCACTCCCCAAGGAACCGCCATGTCCGGGCTTGAACTGTTCGCCGCCGCACTGGGGGTGATCGCCGTCTGGCTGACGGTCAAGCAGAACCCCTGGTGCTGGCCCATCGGCCTGGTGATGGTGCTGCTCTATACCTGGGTGTTCTACGACGTAAAACTCTACTCCGACATGTTGCTGCAAGTGGTGTATGCCGTCCTGCAACTCTATGGCTGGTGGCAATGGACTCGCGCCGGCGCGGTCAGGCAGGGACGCCAGGTGACTCGCCTGGGCATGCCGGCGGTCATGACCGGCCTGGCCGTGGGCGCTGTCGGCAGCCTGTTGCTCGGCGCCGCCATGGCTCACTGGACCGACGCCGCCCAGCCCTGGCTCGACGCGGCGCTGACCGGCTTCAGCCTGGTGGCGCAGTTGTGGATGGCGCAAAAGCGCGTGCAGTGCTGGCCGTTGTGGATCGTGCTGGATGTGATTTTCGTCGGGTTGTTCCTCTACAAAGGCCTGTACCTCACCGCCGCGCTGTATGCGCTGTTTACCGTGATTGCCGTGCAAGGCTGGCGTGAATGGCGCGCCGACCCGGCGTTGCACCCATGAAGGTGGTGGTGCTGGCAGGCCCGGAATCGAGCGGCAAGAGCTGGCTGGCCACAGAGCTGCATGCGCACTTCGGCGGGCTGATGGTGGGTGAATACGTGCGCCATTTCATCGACGAACATCAACGCGATACCTGCCTGGCGGATATCCCGGCGATCGCCCGGGGCCAGTTGGCCTGGGAGGATGCGGCGCGCGCCCGGCGCCCGGCGCTGCTGATCCTCGACACCCACCTGCTGACCAACCGGCTCTGGAGCCAGACGCTGTTTGGCGATTACCCAGGCTGGCTCGACAGCGAACTGCTGGCCCGTCACTACGACCTGCATCTGTTGCTGTCGCCCGAAGACGTGGAATGGAGCGCCGACGGCCAGCGCTGCCAGCCGCAACTGGCGGACCGCCGGGCGTTCTTCCAGGCCAGCCTGGACTGGATGCACGCGCACCATCAGCCGGTGGCGGTGATCAGGGGAGACTGGCAAGCGCGCCGGGCGGCGGCGTTTGCTGCCGTGGAGCGCTTGCTCGCGTCTGCAGCGACCGATTAACGCTTCTTGCGCGTACCGAGCTCGATCCAGGTCGGCGCATGGTCGCTGGCATGCGCCTCGTTGCGCACCCAGGCATCGACGCCGGCATTCTTGAGATAGGGCTTGAGCGCGGGGTTGAGCAACAGATGGTCGATGCGCAGGCCTGAATTCTTCTGCCAGTGCTGGCGAAAATAGTCCCAGAACGTGTACACCCGTTCTTCGGGGTACAAATGCCGCAGTGAATCCGTCCAGCCCTGTTCCAGCAGGCGTTGATAGCAGGCCCGACTCTCGGGTTGCAACAATGCATCCTTGAGCCAGGAGCGCGGGTTGTAGATGTCCAGGTCAGTGGGCACCACATTGAAATCCCCGGCTAGCAGTACCGGATGCTCACTGGCCTGCAACGCCCGGGCGTAGTCGATCAGGCGTTCGAACCAGGCCAGTTTGTAATCGAATTTCGGCCCCGGTTGCGGGTTACCGTTAGGCAGGTACAGGCAGCCAACCAGCACGCCATGCACGGCCGCTTCGATGTAGCGGCTTTGATCGTCGCTGTCGTCACCAGGCAGGCCGCGCCGGCTTTCCAGCGGCTGGGCGTCCCTGGCCAGAATCGCCACCCCGTTCCACGAGGCCTGGCCCAGGCAAATCGCGCCGTAGCCGGCCGCTTCGAAATCGGCATAGGGAAACAGGCTCTCCGGCGCCTTGAGTTCCTGCAGGCAAACGATGTCCGGCTGCTCGCGCGCCAGCCAGTGCAGCAGGTTAGGCAGGCGGGCACGAATACCGTTGATGTTGAAGGTGGCGATTTTCAGCGCTTTCATGGCTGGGGTCCTTTCGGGGCTCCTGGGGTAGAGCCCGGAAAGGCCGCAGATGTTCCATGCGCGAGCGAGTCGGGTGTCAGTACCCCAACGACAGCCCGGTATTGCGACGCGGGTCATTCGCGCCATAGAAGCGGTTGTTGCCCACCGGCTTGGCATCCAGGGCCGGAGCGCCCACCAGGATGGCGGCCACGTGATTGGCATCCTGGGGCCCGGCGAACGTATGGCCCCAGCTTTCGAGGAGCTTGCGGGTATCCGGGCTGACCGCAAAGGTTTCCAGGTTGGTGGCTGGCGGCATCCACTGCTGGTGGAAACGCGGCGCGTCCACGGCCTCCTGGATGTTCATCTTGTAGTCGATGACATTCAGGATGGTCAGCAAGGTGGCGGTGATGATGCGGCTGCCGCCCGGCGTCCCCACCACCATGACCGCCTTGCCATCCTTGGTCACGATGGTCGGGCTCATTGACGACAATGGCGCCTTGCCTGGCGCAATGGCATTGGCTTCACCCTGGACCAGCCCGTACATGTTCGGCACGCCGACCTTGACGGTGAAGTCGTCCATTTCATCATTGAGGATCACCCCGGTCGTGCTTGCCATCACGCCCGCGCCGAACCAGTCGTTGAGGGTGTAGGTGACGGAAACCGCGTTGCCCCAGGTGTCGACGATGGAGTAGTGAGTGGTGTTATTGCCTTCATGGGGTGATACCCCCGGCTTGATCGCCTGGGAATCCCCGGCCTTGTGCGGTTCGATCGCGTCGCGCAGTTTCGCCGCGTAGTTTTTATCCAGCAGATGCGCGATCGGGTTCTTCACGAAATCCGGGTCGCCGAGGTAGCTGTTGCGGTCCACATACGCGTGGCGCATCGCTTCGATCTGATAGTGCAGACCCTGGGCCGAGTGATAGCCCAGGTCCGCCATCGGGTAGCCTTCAAGGATATTCATGATCTGGCAGATCACCACGCCACCGGAGCTTGGCGGCGGCGCCGAGACCACATGGTAGCCACGGTAGTCGCACTCGATGGGCGCCAATTCGCGGGTTTTGTATCGGTCCAGGTCAGCCTGGGTGATCAACCCCTTGCCGGCCTGGCTGGAGTCGACCAGGGCCTTGGCGACCCAACCTTTATAGAAGCCGTCGCTGCCCTTGGCGGAAATTTCCTTGAGGGTCCTGGCCAGGTCCTTCTGCACCAGCGTCTGGCCGACCTGCAGCGGTTGCCCGTTGTGCAGGAAGATCGCGCGCAGGTCCTGATCTTTTTCAAACTCGCCGATGGCGGTGTGCAGCAGGTCGATATCGCCCTGCTCCAGGGCAAAACCGTTTTCTGCCAGCTTGATCGCCGGCGCAATCACTTGGGCGCGCTTGAGCGTGCCGTATTTGTTCAGGGCCAGCTCCATGCCGGAAACAGTGCCAGGCACGCCGACGGCCAGATGACCCTTGGCGCTCAGGCCCTCGATGACGTTGCCGTCTTTATCCAGGTACATATTGGCCGTTGCCGCCAAGGGGGCTTTTTCGCGAAAGTCGAGGAACGTCTTGCGCCCGTCCGCCAGTTGCACGGTCATGAACCCACCGCCGCCCAGGTTGCCCGCCGCCGGGTACACGACGGCCAGGGCGTAACCGACCGCAACGGCCGCATCCACCGCATTGCCACCGGCCTTGAGCACATCCACGCCCACCTGCGTTGCCAAATGCTGGGCGGTGACCACCATGCCATTTTCCCCGGCCACCGGAGCCTGGGAAGCGGCCTGCACACCACTGACCGTCAACACCAGGACAGTGGCAATCAAGGTGCGGTTGAAGGCTTGGTATTTCATCCGTGACTACTCGAGTGATTGAGATGCACCAAAATAGCCCTTCCCTGATTCGATCCCCAGCACCATGGCGTTTTTATGACAGAGCTTGTCGGTGATGGAACGGTGGCCCGACATATTCAGCGCTGGCCTATAAAACGAATGGCGCTAGAATCAGCGCCACTCTTTATACCCCCCTGATACGAGCGCCCCATGAGCTTTGATTTCGACACGATCCACCCACGCCTCGGCACCGGCAGCACCAAGTGGAACCGCTACCCGCAAGACGTGTTGCCGATGTGGATCGCCGACATGGACATCGCCGCCCCGCCCGCCGTGCTCGAGGCCCTGCATGCGCGCCTCGACCAGCAGGTGCTCGGCTACAGTGTCGCCGGCCCGGATGTGCGCGAGGCGATCATCGCCGACCTGTGGGCCAAGTACGCCTGGCGTGTTGAACCGGATGAGCTGTTGTTCCTGCCCGGCGTCGAACCGGGTTTCAACATGGCGCTGCACGCGTTCGTCCAGCCGGGCCAACCGGTGGTGCTGCAAACCCCCAACTATCGGCCGATTCGCCTGGCGCCCGGCCACTGGAACCTGCCGCGCATCGAAGTGCCGTTCGAGCTGATCGATGGCCAATACCGCACGCCGCTGGCGGCCATGCGCGATGCCTTGAGCGGTGCCGGTGCGCTGCTGCTGAGCAACCCGCACAACCCGATCGGCAAGGTCTTCCCCCGCGAGGAGCTGCTGGCGATTGCACAGGCGTGCATGGAAAACGGCGCGCTGATCATCTCCGATGAAATCCACGCCGAACTGTGCTTTGACGGCCGTCGCCATATTCCCACCGCCAGCCTCAGCCCCGAGATCGCGCAGCGCACCATCACACTGATGTCGGCCAGCAAGGCCTATAACGTCGCCGGCCTGAAGACCTGTTTTGCGGTGATCCAGAATGCCGCGATTCGCGAGCGTTTCAACCAGGCCCGCTGCGGCATGGTCGACAGCGTCAGCCCCCTCGGCCTGGAAGCCACCCGCGCCGCCTACAGCGCATGCGGCGACTGGCTAGAGGCACTGTTGCATTACCTGCAAGGCAACCGTGACTACCTGCTCGACGCCGTGCAAAACCGCCTGCCCGGCGTGGTCATGCACGCGCCGCAAGGTACATTCCTGGCCTGGCTCGATTGCAGCGCTTTGGGCCTGGAAGACCCGCAACGGTTTTTCCTTGAACAGGCCAAGGTTGGGTTGAGTGCCGGGATTGAGTTTGGCGATGACAGCCAACAGTTCGTGCGCCTGAACTTCGGCTGCCCACGGGCGATGCTGGAAGAAGGCGTGCAACGCATGGAGCGCGCCCTGCGCCAGCTGTAGGTGGCGAGGGACCGGGGCAGCGCGGCGGCCCCGCTCTCATGCGTGTCTCAGAGTTTGGCAATCGACACTTCGGTGGATTTCACGAAGGCAATCACTTCACTGCCCACTTTCAACTCCAGATCACGCACCGAACGGGTGGTGATGACCGAAGTGACGATGCCGGACGCAGTCTGCACGTCGATTTCCGACACCACTTCCCCGAGCAGGATTTCCTTGATGGTGCCCTTGAACTGGTTGCGCACGTTGATCGCTTTGATGGTCATGTCGGCTTTCCTTTTGGCTGTTGGGTCAATCCGCACGAATGCGCAGGCCCTCAAAATGCGCCATCGAGAAAAATAACAAAAGGAATATATAACTCTTTATTTATTCGATATGGATATATAAAGCGCTGCCCATCCCAGCGCTTCAGGACAGCGTGACCCAATAGCGTGTCCGCGCCTGTACGTGCAATCCCAGGCTGGAGGCCAGCAGGTCGAGGATACGGTCGGTGTCGTCCAGACGAAAACTGCCGGTGACCCGCAACTGTTCCAGGCGCGGGTCCCAGCGCAGCACGCCTGGCCGATAACGCGCCAATTCCCGCAGGAAATCCCCCAGCGCCTGGTTCTGCGCGGTCAGTACACCGTCGCGCCAGCCCAGTTGCAGCGCATCGAACGCGACCCAGGCGCCGAGCCCGGTGCTTTTCAACGGCGCTTGCTGCCCCCCTTGCAAGGTTGCCGTGCGCCCGTCCAGGTCGCGTACCCGCACGGAGCCCTTGAGCACGGACACCAGGCAAGCGGTGTCCAATTGCCGGACACACACTTCAGCCTGGCTGACCGTCAGCTCGCCGTAACGCGTCTGTACGCTCATCGCCGTCGCTGCGGGTACATTCAACGCCAGCTCACCCTCGACCAGGGTGATGCGTCGCTGCGCCAGGTCCACGTCCACCGCCGTCGCGGTATTGAGTTGCACGCTGGCGCCGTCAGCCAATGCCATGCGCGTGCGCTCCCCCGTGGCGGTGTGCAGGTCGGCGCGCCAGGTCTGGATGGGCAATTGCCGGCTGAGCAGCCAGGCCGTCGGCAGCAGTGCCGCTATGCCCAGCGCGCGCTTGAGCACAGCACGCCGTCCGGGTTGCGGGCGATCAAGGCTGGCCATCGCCAGGGCCTGGGGCAAGTCGCTGAAACGCTGGCGCAGGGCCTGCGCGCGTTGCCAGGTCTGTTCGTGCTGGGGATGGCTGTCACGCCAGCGCTGCAACGCGGCGTGGTCGCGCTCGGTGGCCGCGCCTGACTCCAGCAGCGCCAGCCACTGGGCGGCGGCGCGGGCAACGTCGCGGTTCACAGGTTCACCAGCAGGCAGTGTTCATAGGCCTGGGCCATGTAGCGTTTTACCGTGCGCTCGCAGACGTTGAGGCGTGCGGCGATCTCCCGATAACCCAGGCCTTCCAGCTGGCTCCATAGAAAAGCGCGGCGCACCTGCACCGGTAATCCCTCAAGCAGGTCGTCCAGGGCGTGCAAGGTTTCCAGCAACAACCAGCGTTGTTCCGGCGAAGGCACGCAAGCCTGCGGCAGGCTGGCCAAGGCATTCAGGTAAGCCTGCTCGAGGCTGCGCCGCTGATGGAAATTCACCAGCAGGCGCTTGCCGACGGTCACCAGATAGGCGCGCGGCTCCTGCATCTGCTCGATCGGCTGCGCGCTGGCAAGCACGCGCAGGAAGGTATCCTGGCTCAGGTCCGCGGCGTCCCAGGCATTGCCCAAACGCCGGCGCAGCCAGCTTTCCAGCCAGCTGTGATGGTCGCGGTACAGGCTCGATACGGTCGGTTCGGGGGCATGGGTCGGTACAACAACATCATTCATGGCAAGCGACCTGCGCGGCGCGACTGAGTCTCAAATGAGATTCATTCTATTTAATGTTGCGTCGCTATACCACGATCTTTTCAACGCGACGTTTAACGTACAGACGATCTTCTTGCGCGTTGACCTCCCCTGTTACACACCATATAGTGTGCCCACAAACAGAACAGACCACTACATAGTGTGCAGTATTGGTATTTTCCGACCACACTCTGCGCAGTATTTCAATGCCTGAAGCCTGCAAACCGCCTATTTTTTGGACGGGTCCGCACACCGTCAGAACAGATCTGGAAGGAGTATTTCAATGCTGAGTTGGGATGAAGTCGACAACGAAGACAGCGTTGCAGCGGTAGTCAGAGGCGCCAACGCCGGCCACGCCACCGAAGCCAACATGGACCGCCTCGACGGAGCCGGCGCCGCCGCCGCCATCGAAGCCCGCGCCGTCACCGCC
>NZ_CVTN01000011.1:0-14735 GCF_900004915.1 Pseudomonas sp. 31 R 17 | reverse complement strand
TCCGGCGCCAGCGGCCAAGCCTGCTGAAAAGCCTGCCGCCACCGTCGCCAAGGCCGGTGCCTCCGGCAGCAGCTGGTACAGCAGCCAGCCCACCGGCAACTTCGTGGTGCAGATCCTCGGCACCAGCTCCGAGGCCAACGCCCAGGCGTTCGTCAAAGAGCAGGGCGGTCAGTACCGGTATTTCAAGAAAGTGCTCAACGGCAAGCCTCTCTACGTGATCACCTACGGCAGCTTCCCAAGCCGCGCCGCAGCCGATTCTGCCATCAAAGCCTTGCCAGCGAAGGTTCAGGCTGGTAAACCTTGGCCTCGAACTGTCGCCAGCGTTCAACAAGAACTCGCGACAACTCGCTGAAGATCCGGCGGCCTTACCCAGGCCGCCCTCCCAGCACCTCAAAAAAAACGACAACAGCGTGCAGCCCTGAAGGCCGCGCGCTTTGTGGTGTCTGCGTCACGGTAGCTTTTGAGTCGTAGCGGTCAGAATTAAAAAAGTTTTGACTAGCACAGCATATCGCTTTAAACCTTTCATAAATGCGACATAGATTTGCGACATTTCGTCGCTAAATTTGTGAGCGTCTGTGTCGGTGTGTACAATGACCTCCCTTTTGCCCCCGCTAAGCCGGCGTACGTTCGGCGTGGAAGGTAACCGGTTGAATTGAAAAGAAATTTGCCTCGATAGAAGAGGCAGCCTGGTGAGAAAGTGTCTATGAAAGCAGGTCTGTACCAACCCGATGAATTCAAGGATAACTGCGGTTTCGGCCTGATAGCCCACATGCAGGGCGAGCCCAGTCATACCCTTTTACAAACGGCCATCGAAGCCCTGACCTGCATGACCCACCGCGGTGGGATCAACGCCGACGGCAAGACCGGTGACGGTTGCGGCTTGCTGATTCAAAAGCCCGACCAGTTCCTGCGCGCCGTTGCCAAAGAGCATTTCGCTGTCGACCTGCCCAAGCAATACGCGGTGGGCATGGTGTTCTTCAACCAGGACCCGGTCAAAGCCGAAGCTGCTCGCGAGAACATGAACCGCGAGATCGTCGCCGCCGGCCTGCAACTGATCGGCTGGCGCAAAGTGCCGATCGACACCAGCGTGCTCGGCCGCCTGGCCAACGAGCGCCTGCCGCAGATCGAACAGGTGTTCATCGCAGGCGACGGCCTGAGCGACCAGGACATGGCGATCAAGCTGTTCACCTCGCGTCGTCGTTCGTCGGTGCTCAACGCCGCCGACACCGACCACTACATCTGCAGCTTTTCCCACAAGACCATCATTTACAAAGGCCTGATGATGCCGGCGGACCTCACCGCCTTCTATCCGGACCTGAGCGACGAGCGCCTGCAAACCGCGATCTGCGTGTTCCACCAGCGCTTTTCCACCAACACCCTGCCGAAATGGCCGCTGGCCCAGCCATTCCGCTTCCTCGCCCACAACGGCGAGATCAACACCATCACCGGCAACCGCAACTGGGCCGTGGCCCGTCGCACCAAGTTCGCCAACGACCTGATGGACCTCGAAGAGCTCGGCCCGCTGGTCAACCGCGTCGGTTCGGACTCTTCGAGCATGGACAACATGCTCGAGTTGATGGTCACCGGCGGCATCGACCTGTTCCGTGGCGTGCGCATGATCATTCCGCCTGCGTGGCAGAACGTCGAAACCATGGACCCGGACCTGCGGGCGTTCTACGAATACAACTCGATGCACATGGAGCCGTGGGACGGCCCGGCCGGCGTGGTCATGACCGACGGCCGCTACGCGGTGTGCCTGCTCGACCGTAACGGTCTGCGCCCGGCGCGCTGGGTCACCACCACCAACGGCTTTATCACCCTGGCCTCGGAAATCGGCGTGTGGGACTACAAGCCGGAAGACGTCATCGCCAAAGGCCGCGTGGGCCCTGGCCAGATCCTCGCCGTGGACACCGAAACCGGGCAGATCCTCGACACTGACGCCATCGACAACCGCCTGAAGTCCCGTCACCCGTACAAGCAATGGCTGCGCAAGAACGCCCTGCGCATCCAGGCGACCATGGAAGACAACGACCACGGTTCGGCTTTCTACGACGTCGATCAGCTCAAGCAATACATGAAGATGTACCAGGTCACGTTCGAAGAGCGCGACCAGGTGCTGCGCCCGCTCGGCGAGCAAGGCTACGAGGCCGTCGGCTCCATGGGCGACGACACGCCGATGGCCGTGCTGTCCCAGCGCGTGCGCACGCCGTACGACTACTTCCGCCAGCAGTTCGCCCAGGTGACCAACCCACCGATCGACCCGCTGCGCGAAGCCATCGTGATGTCGCTGGAAGTGTGCCTCGGTGCCGAGCGCAACATCTTCCAGGAATCGCCGGAGCACGCTTCCCGTGTGATCCTCAGCTCGCCGGTGGTTTCCCCGGCCAAGTGGCGCTCGCTGATGACCCTGGAACGTCCAGGC
This sequence comes from Pseudomonas sp. 31 R 17, assembly GCF_900004915.1. Taxonomy (NCBI): domain Bacteria; kingdom Pseudomonadati; phylum Pseudomonadota; class Gammaproteobacteria; order Pseudomonadales; family Pseudomonadaceae; genus Pseudomonas; species Pseudomonas sp. 31 R 17. Next base: position 12,316 of record NZ_CVTN01000011.1, on the reverse strand, counting down.
TTCGACCGCCAGATCATCGACCTGAACTACGACGAGAGCCTCGGCCTTGAAGCCGCTGTGCGCAACGTCGCCGACCAGGCCGAAGAAGCCGTGCGTGCCGGTCGTACCCAGATCGTGCTGACCGACCGGCATATCGCGCCGGGCAAGTTGCCGATCCACGCATCCCTGGCCACCGGCGCTGTGCATCACCGCCTGACCGAGAAAGGCCTGCGCTGCGACTCCAACATCCTCGTCGAAACCGCCACGGCCCGCGACCCGCACCACTTCGCGGTGTTGATCGGTTTCGGCGCGTCGGCGGTCTATCCGTTCCTCGCGTACGAAGTGCTGGGTGACCTGATCCGCACCGGTGAAGTGCTGGGCGACCTCTACGAGGTGTTCAAGAACTACCGCAAGGGCATCACCAAGGGCTTGCTGAAGATCCTGTCGAAGATGGGCATCTCCACCGTCACCTCGTATCGCGGCGCGCAATTGTTCGAAGCCATCGGCCTGTCCGAAGAAGTCTGCGAGCTGAGCTTTCGTGGCGTGCCGAGCCGCATCAAGGGCGCGCGTTTCGTCGATATCGAAGCCGAACAGAAAGCCCTGGCGGCTGAAGCCTGGAGCGCGCGCAAGCCGATCCAGCAAGGCGGCCTGCTCAAGTTCGTACACGGTGGCGAATACCACGCCTACAACCCGGACGTGGTCAGCACCCTGCAAGCCGCTGTGCAACAGGGCGACTACGCCAAGTTCAAGCAGTACACGAGCCTGGTGGATAACCGCCCGGTGTCGATGATCCGCGACCTGTTCAAGGTGAAAACCCTGGACACGCCGATGGACATCGCCGAAGTCGAGCCGCTGGAATCTATCCTCAAGCGCTTCGACTCCGCCGGTATTTCCCTGGGCGCCTTGTCGCCCGAGGCTCACGAAGCCCTGGCCGAAGCCATGAACCGCTTGGGCGCGCGTTCCAACTCCGGCGAAGGCGGTGAAGACCCGGCGCGCTACGGCACGCTCAAGAGCTCGAAAATCAAGCAGGTGGCCACCGGCCGGTTCGGTGTGACCCCGGAATACCTGGTCAACGCCGAAGTGCTGCAGATCAAGGTGGCCCAGGGCGCCAAGCCGGGGGAGGGCGGGCAACTGCCGGGCGGCAAGGTCAACGGCCTGATCGCCAAGCTGCGCTATGCAGTGCCGGGCGTGACGCTGATTTCGCCGCCACCGCACCACGACATCTACTCGATTGAAGACTTGTCGCAGCTGATTTTCGACTTGAAACAAGTCAACCCGCAGGCGCTGGTCTCGGTGAAACTGGTGGCGGAAGCCGGGGTCGGCACCATCGCCGCCGGTGTGGCCAAGGCCTATGCCGACCTGATCACCATCTCCGGCTATGACGGCGGCACCGGTGCATCGCCGTTGACCTCGATCAAGTACGCCGGTGCGCCGTGGGAGCTGGGCCTGGCCGAAGCCCACCAGACCCTGCGCGGCAACGACCTGCGCGGCAAAGTGCGGGTACAGACCGACGGCGGCCTGAAAACCGGCCTCGACGTGATCAAGGCCGCAATCCTCGGCGCCGAAAGCTTCGGCTTCGGTACTGCGCCGATGATCGCGCTGGGCTGCAAATACCTGCGCATCTGCCACCTGAACAACTGCGCCACCGGCGTGGCGACTCAGAACGAAAAGCTGCGCAAGGATCACTACATCGGCACCGTCGACATGGTGGTGAATTTCTTCACCTACGTCGCCGAAGAAACCCGTGAGTGGCTGGCCAAGCTCGGCGTGCGTTCGCTGGAAGAACTGATCGGGCGTACCGACCTGCTCGAAGTGCTCGAAGGCCAGACCGCCAAGCAACAGCACTTGGACCTGACGCCGCTGTTGGGCAGCGATCACATCCCGGCGGACAAGCCACAATTCTGTCAGGTGGACCGCAACCCACCGTTCGACAAAGGCCTGTTGGCCGAGAAAATGGTCGAAATGGCCGGTTCCTCGATCAATGATGCCAGCGGTGGCGAGTTTGCCCTGGATATCTGCAACTGCGACCGTTCCATCGGCGCGCGCATCTCCGGTGAAATCGCGCGCAAGCACGGCAACCAGGGCATGGCGAAAGCGCCGATCACCTTCCGCTTCAAGGGCACCGCTGGCCAGAGTTTTGGTGTGTGGAACGCCGGCGGCCTGCATATGTATCTCGAAGGCGACGCCAACGACTACGTGGGCAAGGGCATGACCGGTGGCAAGCTGGTGATCGTTCCGCCTGAAGGCAGCGTCTACAAGAGTCAGGACAGTGCCATCATCGGCAACACCTGCCTGTACGGCGCCACTGGTGGCAAGCTGTTCGCCGCCGGCACCGCCGGTGAGCGTTTCGCCGTGCGTAACTCCGGGGCCCATACGGTTGTGGAAGGCACCGGCGATCACTGCTGCGAGTACATGACCGGGGGCTTTGTCGCGGTACTGGGCAAGACCGGTTACAACTTCGGCTCAGGCATGACCGGCGGTTTCGCCTACGTGCTCGACCAGGACAACACCTTCGTCGACAAGGTCAACCACGAGTTGGTCGAGATCCAGCGGATCAGCGGCGAAGCCATGGAATCCTACCGGAACCACTTGCAGCACGTGCTGGACGAGTACGTCGAGGAGACCGGCAGCGAATGGGGTCGTAACCTCGCCGAAAACCTCGATGATTACCTGCGTCGTTTCTGGCTGGTCAAGCCCAAGGCTGCCAACCTGAAATCGTTGCTTTCCAGCATCCGTGCCAACCCGCAGTGATATGCGCCTGAAGAGTTTGATGAGGTTTTAACATGGCTGAACGTCTGAATAACGACTTCCAGTTCATCGATGTCGGGCGCAAAGATCCGAAGAAGAAACTGTTGCGTCAACGCAAGAAAGAGTTCGTGGAAATCTACGAACCCTTCAAACCCCAGCACTCGGCCGACCAGGCCCACCGCTGCCTGGGGTGCGGTAACCCGTATTGCGAATGGAAGTGCCCGGTGCACAACTTCATTCCCAACTGGCTGAAATTGGTCGCCGAGGGCAACATCCTCGCCGCCGCCGAGCTTTCGCACCAGACCAACACCCTGCCGGAAGTCTGCGGCAGGGTTTGTCCCCAGGATCGTCTGTGCGAGGGTGCCTGCACCCTTAACGACGGCTTCGGCGCGGTGACCATCGGTTCGGTGGAGAAGTACATCACCGACACCGCGTTCGCCATGGGCTGGCGCCCGGACATGTCCAAGGTCAAGCCAACCGGCAAGCGTGTTGCCATCATCGGCGCGGGCCCGGCGGGCCTGGGCTGTGCCGACGTGCTGGTACGTGGCGGCGTGACCCCGGTGGTGTTCGACAAGAACCCGGAAATCGGCGGCCTGCTGACCTTCGGCATCCCCGAGTTCAAGCTGGAAAAGACCGTGTTGAGCAATCGCCGCGAAGTCTTCACCGGCATGGGCATCGAGTTCCGCCTGAACACCGAGATCGGCAAAGACATCACCATGGAGCAACTGCTCGCCGAATACGACGCCGTGTTCATGGGCATGGGCACCTACACCTACATGAAGGGCGGCTTTGCCGGTGAGGATTTGCCGGGCGTGTACGACGCGCTGGATTTCCTGATCGCCAACGTCAACCGCAACCTGGGCTTTGAAAAGTCGCCGGAAGATTTCGTCGACATGAAAGGCAAGAAAGTCGTGGTGCTCGGCGGTGGCGACACCGCGATGGACTGCAACCGCACCTCGATCCGCCAGGGCGCCAAGTCGGTGACCTGTGCTTATCGTCGTGACGAAGCCAACATGCCCGGTTCGCGCAAAGAGGTGAAGAACGCCAAGGAAGAAGGTGTGAGATTCCTCTATAACCGCCAGCCGATCGCCATCGTCGGTGAAGACCGCGTCGAAGGTGTGAAGGTGGTCGAGACCCGTCTTGGCGAACCGGATGCCCGTGGCCGTCGCAGCCCCGAGCCGATCCCGGGTTCCGAAGAGATCATCCCGGCCGACGCCGTGGTCATCGCCTTCGGCTTCCGCCCAAGCCCGGCGCCGTGGTTCGAGCAGTTCGCGATCCAGACCGACAGCCAGGGCCGTGTCGTCGCCCCGGAGCAGGGCCAGTACAAGCACCAGACCAGCAACCCGAAAATCTTCGCCGGCGGCGACATGGTGCGCGGCTCTGATTTGGTGGTAACGGCGATCTTCGAAGGCCGCAATGCCGCCGAAGGGATCCTCGATTACCTCGGCGTCTAACGCTGTTTCAATCTGAAATAGGGTCAAAACTGTGGGAGGGGGCTTGCCCCCGATAGCGCTGCATCAGTCACCAGATTCACTGACTGACCCACCGCCATCGGGGGCAAGCCCCCTCCCACAGTTGTTTTGCAGCGCTTTCAAGTCCGCGACAAATTGACCCGATAGACAAAAGGCACGGCACATACCGTGCCTTTTGCGTCGCGCTCTGAGAAAATGCCCGCACTTTTTTTGCGGATGCCGACATGACTGCCCTCAAGAACGACCGTTTCCTTCGTGCCCTGCTCAAGCAACCCGTAGACGTCACGCCCGTATGGATGATGCGCCAGGCCGGTCGCTACCTGCCGGAGTACCGCGCCAGTCGCGCCCACGCCGGCGACTTCATGAGCCTGTGCATGAATCCTGCGTTCGCCTGCGAAGTCACGATGCAGCCGCTGGACCGCTACCCACAACTGGACGCGGCCATTCTCTTTTCCGACATCCTCACCATCCCCGACGCCATGGGCCAAGGCCTGTACTTCGAGACGGGTGAAGGCCCGCGCTTCAGGAAGGTCGTCAGCACCCTGGCCGATATCGAAGCCCTGCCGATCCCGGACCCGCACAAAGACCTCGGCTACGTGATGGACGCCGTGAGCACCATCCGCCGCGAGCTTAACGGCCGCGTGCCGCTGATCGGCTTCTCCGGCAGCCCCTGGACCCTGGCCACCTACATGGTCGAAGGCGGCTCGTCGAAAGACTTCCGCAAGACCAAGGCCATGCTCTACGACAACCCGCAGGCCATGCACCTGCTGCTGGACAAGCTGGCGCAGTCGGTCACCGCGTACCTCAATGGCCAGATCATGGCCGGCGCGCAAGCGGTGCAGATCTTTGACACCTGGGGCGGCAACCTCTCGGCGGCGGCCTACCAGGAGTTCTCCCTGGCCTACATGCGCAAGATCGTCAGCGGCCTGATCCGTGAACACGAAGGCCGCAAGGTGCCGGTGATCCTGTTCACCAAGGGCGGCGGCCTGTGGCTGGAAAGCATCGCCGATGCAGGCGCCGACGCGTTGGGCCTGGACTGGACCTGCGACATTGGCGAAGCCCGCCGTCGCGTTGGCGGTCAAGTTGCACTGCAAGGCAACATGGACCCCACCGTGCTGTACGCCAAGCCGGAAGCGATCCGCACCGAAGTCGGCCGCATCCTTGCCAGCTACGGCAAGGGCACCGGGCACGTGTTCAACCTCGGCCATGGCATCACCCCGGAAGTGAACCCGGAGCACGCGGGTGCCTTCCTGCGCGCGGTGCATGAACTGTCGGCGCAATACCACGAATAAAACACAGAGCAAAAATGTGGGAGGGGGCTTGCCCCCTCCCACATTAAAAGCCAGAAACCTTCAGACCTGCCCCAACGGCGGCAACTTCGCCAGCTTCAACGCCACCAGCAACGCGCCAATCAGCAGCGCGACGATAAACCCGCCAATCCCGTTCCATCCGCCCAAGTGCCAGAAGAACCCGCCCGCCGTCCCGGCAATGCTTGACCCTGCGTAATAGCAAAACAGATACAGCGACGACGCCTGTCCCTTGGCCTTCATCGCACGCCGCCCGATCCAGCTGCTGGCTACCGAATGGGCGCCGAAGAAGCCAAAGGTAAAGATCAGCATGCCCGGCACCACCAGCCATAGCGGGGTGAACAGCGTCAGGGCCATGCCGGCGAGCATCAGCACAATGGTGGCCCACAGCACGCGACGGCGGCCCAGGCGGTCGGCCAGCGAGCCGATTTTCGCCGAGCTGTAGATGCCTGACAGATACACCAGCGACAGCAGGCCGACCACGGCCTGGCTGAGGTCATACGGGTCGGCCAGCAGGCGATAGCCGATGTAGTTGAACAGGGTCACAAACGCGCCCATCAGCAGGAACGCTTCCAGGAACAACCACGGCAGGCCCGCGTCCTTGAAGTGCATCACGAAGCCATCGAGCAGGTTGCGCGGCTTGAGGCTGCTGGCGCGGAAGTTGCGCGACTCCGGGAGGATTTTCCAGAACACCGTCGCGGCGATCAGCGCCAGGCCGCCGATGATCAGCATGGCGGTGTGCCAACTGACGAAGTCGATCAACACACCGATGATCAGCCGCCCGCTCATGCCACCAATCGCATTGCCGCCGATGTACAGGCCCATGGCCAGGCCGATGTGTTGCGGGTGGATCTCTTCGCTCAGGTAGGTCATGGCCACGGCGGCCAGGCCACTCAAGGACAAGCCCACCAGCGCACGCATGAGCAGGATGCCCTCCCAGCTCGGCATCAAGCCGCTGGCGATGGTGGCCAGCGCTGCACAGAACAGCGCGGCGACCATCACCGGTTTGCGTCCCAGCCTGTCGGAAATCGGCCCGGTAATCAGCAGGCCGAAGGCAAGCATCGCCGTGGCGACCGACAGGATCAGACTGCTCTGCGCGGCATTGATGGAAAATTCGTGGGACAGCGCCGGCATCATCGGCTGTACGCAATACAACAGGGCAAAGGTGGCAAACCCGCCGGAGAACAGCGCCAGCACCGTGCGCATGAACATCGGCGTGCCTTTTTCGATGTACTCGTCATTGAGCTGCGCCACCACGTCATCGAGGGCTGAAGGCGGGGTGTGTTGGGCAAGTGGAGCAACAGCAGGATTCACGGGGGACCTCGGGGAGGAAAGTCTGCCAGGACTGACAATGGGAAAAAGAATATAGCTGGCTAATGATTCTTTCCAATATATTGTTCGACCTGTTTGATAGGTTCTACGACCTAATGAGGTGTGCATGGAATTACGTCATCTGCGGTACTTCATTGCCGTCGCCGAAGAACTGCATTTTGGCCGCGCCGCGCAGGTGCTGGGCATCTCGCAACCGCCACTGAGCCAGCAGATCCAGGCATTGGAGCAAGAGGTGGGGGCGCGGTTGTTTGAGCGGACCAATCGTCGGGTCGAGCTGAGCGAAGCGGGACGCCTGTTTCTGCACGAGGCGCGCCTGGTGCTGGCGCAAGTGGATAAAGCGGCGGACGTCGCGCGGCGGGCGCAGATGGGAGAGCTGGGAGAGCTGAAAATCGGATTCACCTCGTCGGCGCCATTCAACGCCAGCATCCCGCAGGCGATCTTTGCGTTTCGCCAAGCCTTTCCAGCCGTGCACTTGAGCCTGCAGGAAATGAGCAGCACCGAGGTGGCCGAGTCGCTGCTGGATGAGTCGATCCAGGTCGGGCTGATGCGGCCTTTGCCGTTGCCCGACTCACTGTGTGTGGTCGAGCTGATGCGCGAGCCCCTGGTGGCGGTACTGAACGCCGGGCACCCGTTGGCGCAGGGCAGCGAGCGCGGCTTGCACCTGGCGCAGTTGGCAGAAGAACCGTTCGTGTTTTTCCCGCGTACCTACGGCAGCGGTCTCTATGCGCAACTGCTCAGCCTGTGCCGTGACGCCGGCTTCAGCCCGCATGTCGCCCAGGAGGCGGGGGAGGCGATGACCATCATCGGTCTGGTGGCGGCGGGATTGGGCGTATCGGTGCTGCCGGCGTCTTATCAACGGATACGGATCGACGGCGTGGTGTATCGCACGGTGCTGGACCCGGAAGCGGTGACGGCGGTATGGCTGGTGCAGCGCAAGGGCGCGCAGACGCCGATGGCGAGGGCGTTTGTGGAATTGTTGACGCGTAGGGCGGTGGCGTAGGTATGTTCACATATCAGGTAACGCAACCAGCTTAGTGATTGGCCGGAAATGTGCGCAGAATCACTTTTTCTCAACCGAGTGATATGGATGGCACTTCTCTACCAGCCCAAGGAGGGCAGCGTGTTGATTTGTGATTTTCGCGGTTATGAGGTTCCGGAAATCATCAAGATCCGGCCCGTTATTGTGATACGCAAACACCGAACCAATAAGCTGCTCGTAACGGTGGTGCCGCTAAGCACTACGGCTCCACAGCAGGTGTTGGAGCATCATTTGCAGCTTGACAGTCACCTTCAAGGCGCGAGTCCGACATGCTGGGCTAAATGCGACATTGTCGCGACAGTGAGCCTGGGCCGATTGGATCGAATAAAAAGTAAAGATCGTCATGGCAAACGAACTTACAAAATTGCAGAGCTTACCCATGACCAGTTTGTGGCGATAAAAGCGGCGGTGCGCAGTGCGCTCGGCTTGCGATAAAGCAGCATCTGGATGGACGGCGTTTTGCCACTGATTGCAGGCAACCTGTTTTCAGGCATACTGGCCGAGTTCCCGAAAGGGGCTTGTGAGACTCTGAGGATCCTGGGCAACCAGCCATCGCAGAGCCAGGCAGGAAGCGGCGATGACAAGCCAACCTGTTTGTGAAGAGGGCGCCGAAAGGCGCCCTTTGTCGTTTCTGGCTTACTGCATCCCCGCCGAGCGCAGCCCCGCCAGAATGTCCCGATCCAGCATGCTCACCCAACGGTTGTAGTTGCGATGGATCTTGCCGTCCTTGTAGCCCAGTTCGCGGCTGTCGCGGTAGCTGATGGCGTAGCTGTTGCGGGTGTAGCGGATGTCGATGGCGGCATAGAACTGGCCGCGCACGGTGATGTCGGCCTGCACCAGCTGCGGGCTCAGGCGTTGTACCGTCCACTCGCGTTTTTGCAGGGCGGCGACGATCACCTGTTTCATTTTTTCTTCGCTGAGCTGGGGCGTGGCCGGCAGCTCGTGCTGGGTGTTGAGCACCGGTTTGCTGGTGCAACCGGCGGTGGTCAACAGGGCCAGGGCGATCAAGGTGGCGCGTAGCAGGGAAGACATTCCGTTTTCTCCAATCGATTAAAAAGTCAGGACCAGCGGCGAAAGATCAGCGAGGTGTTGACGCCGCCAAAGGCAAAGTTGTTGTTCATCACGTAGTCGTTGTGCATCTGGCGAAAGCCACCTTGCAGGTAATCCAGCTCACCGCATTGCGGGTCGACCGAGTCCAGGTTGAAGGTGTGCACGTACTGGTCGCGGTTCATCATCTCGATGCTGAACCACGACTCCAGCGCCCCGCAGGCGCCCAGGGTGTGGCCCAGGAAACTCTTCTGCGAACTGATGGGCATGCGGCTGCCGAACAGACTGCTGGTGGCCAGGGTCTCGGCGATGTCGCCCTGGTCGGTGGCGGTGCCGTGACCATTGACATAGCCGATGGCGGACGGTTCAAGCCCGGCGTCTTCCAGCGCCAGCTCCATGGCGCGGCGCATGGTTTTCTGTTCCGGGCGGGTGGTGTGCTGGCCGTCGGCATTGCTGCCGAAACCGACGATCTCGGCATGGATATGCGCACCTCGCGCCAGCGCGTGTTCCAGCTCTTCGAGCACCAGCATGCCGCCGCCTTCGCCGATCACCAGCCCATCGCGGCCGCTGTCGTAGGGGCGCGGGCTGGTTTGCGGCGCGTCGTTTTTCAGGCTGGTGGCGTAGAGCGCGTCGAACACCATGGCCTCGGTGGGGCACAGCTCTTCGGCGCCGCCGGCGAGCATCAACGGCAGACGGCCGAACTTGATGGCCTCATAGGCATAACCGATGCCCTGGCTGCCGCTGGTGCAAGCGCTGGAGGTGGGGATCAAGCGCCCGGTCAGGCCAAAAAAGATGCTGATATTCGCCGCCGTGGTGTGCGGCATCATGCGCACATAGGAATTGGCATTCAGGCCCTCGGCCACCGAGTTCAGCAGCATGTTGCCGAACGCCTTGATCTCATCGGTGCTGCCGGTGGACGAGCCACAGGCCACGCCCATGCGCCCGTCCTTGATCGACGCGTCGCCAAGCAAGCCGGCGTCCTGCAGCGCCTGCTCCGCCGCCCAGACCGCCAGGCGCGAGACGCGGCCCATGCTGCGCAGCTGCTTGCGGGTCCAGTGCGCGGGGACGGTGAAATCGTCAATCGGCCCGGCCAGACGCGTGTTCAATTCGGTGAAGCGGTCCCATTCATCCATGCGCCGGATGCCGCTGCGGTTGGCGCGAAAGTTGGCCGCGATAGTGTCCCAGTCGCTGCCCAGGGAGGTCATGCCGGCCATGCCGGTGACGACAACGCGTTTCATCAGCACAGGCCCCCATTCACGGCCAGCACTTGGCGCGTGATATAGCCTGCCTCGGCCGACATCAGGAAATTCACCGCGCCGGCCACTTCTTCCGGAGTGCCCATGCGTTGCGCCGGGATCATTTTCATCAGCTCTTCGACCGGCACGTTTTCGTCCAGCATGGCGGTGTCGATCAAACCCGGTGCCACACAGTTGACGGTGATCTTGCGCTTGCCCAGCTCGATGGCCAGCGCCTTGGCTGCGCCGATCAAGCCCGCCTTGGAGGCGCTGTAGTTGACCTGGCCGCGGTTGCCGATCAGCCCGGACACCGAGGTGATGCACACGATGCGCCCGGCGGCGCGACGACGGATCATCGGCATCATCACCGGGTGCAGCACGTTGTAGAACCCGTCGAGGTTGGTGCGCATCACCACGTCCCAGTCGTCTTCCGAGAGCGCCGGGAACGCGCCGTCGCGGGTCAGGCCGGCATTGAGCACCACGCCGTAATAGGCGCCATGTTGCTCGACGTCGGCCTCCAGGATTTCCTTGCACGCCGCGCGATCGGCGACATCGAATTGCAGCACCCGCGCCTGGCGGCCCAGGGCTTCGATCTCGAGCTGTACCGCGTCGGCTTCGGCGCGGCCACTGCGGCAATGCAGCACGATGTCATGCCCGGCCCGGGCCAGGCGCAGGGCAATGGCGCGGCCGATGCCACGGCTGGAGCCGGTGACCAGTACGGATTCAGTCATGGCGTTTCGTCCTTCGATTCATCTAAATAGGTGGCCGCCTGGGGCGGTCGAAATACGTTCAAGCGTGCGCTGGCCTGGATGCCGTCGCCGGTGAGGTGGCATTCGAACACCCCCATGCCATTGTCGTCCTCCAGCGAGCGCACGCCGTGGATATGCAGCTCGACGCCGGCGGGAAAGTGCGCCACGTTGCACTCGAATTTTCGCGTGCCCAGCAGGAAGCCCAGTTCCACCGCGTGGCCTTGCTGGCGCGCGCGGCACCCGGCATAGGCGGCGACGCTTTGCGCCATCAGCTCGATACCGACCCAGGCCGGCAGGCTGCCGTCAGCCTGGCTGAACAGGCCGCCGGGCTTGACGGTGAGACGGGTATGCACCTGCTCTTCATCGAACGACAGCACCTGGTCGATCAGGATCATGTCGCCCGCATGGGGCAGCAGTTCGGCGAGTGGCCAAGCGATCATGGGGCCTCTCCAATAATCAGGCTGACGTTGTTGCCGCCAAAGGCAAACGAGTTGCTCATCAAATAAGGTTTTTTCAAGGTGTCGCCCTGGTGTGCCCACTGCAAGGCGGGCAGCGCCGGGTCGACGTGACCGTCCCACACATGGGGAGGGACTCGCCCGTGCGTCAGGCTCAACCAGCAGAACGCCGCTTCCAGTGCGCCCGCCGCGCCGAGGGTGTGGCCGCTCATGGGTTTGGTCGAGGAGCAGACCACCCCGCCCGGAAACAGGCTGGCGACTGCCAGGCTTTCCATGGCGTCGTTGTGCTGGGTGGCGGTGCCGTGCAGGTTCAGATAGCCGATCTGCTCGGGCGCGAGTTTCGCCTGGGCCAGGGCCTTGCGCATGGCCTGCAACGCGCCTTTGCCGGTGGGCTCGGGGGCGGAGATATGGTGCGCGTCGCTGCTGGCGCCGCTGCCCAGCAGGGCGACCGGTGCCGGCTCGCGGCTCATCAGGAACACCACCGCCGCTTCGCCGATATTGATGCCGTTGCGGTTCACCGAGAACGGATTGCAGCGCTCGGCAGACACCGCTTCCAGTGCGGTAAAGCCGTTCAGCGTCAGCCTGCACAAGCTGTCGACGCCCCCGCAGATCACCGCATCGCACAGGCCCAGGTCGAGCAGGCGCCGGGCACTCATCAACGCGCGGGCGCTGGAGGTGCAGGCGGTGGAAATCACATAGGCCGGGCAGCTCAATTGCAGCCAGTCGGCGAGGAAATTCGCCGGAGCGCTGAGTTCCTGCTGCTGGTAGTCGTAGTCACCGGGAAAGGCGTTATCGCGCAGGTAGTGGGCAATGCCGCGACTGGCCTCGTCGATGCCCGACGTGCTGGTGCCCAGCACAACGCCAACCCGTGAGGGGCCGTAGGTGTGGATCGCCCGGCGGATCGAGTCTTCGATCTGCAACGCCGCTTCCAGCAGCAACTGGTTATTGCGGCT
>NZ_CVTN01000013.1:0-489 GCF_900004915.1 Pseudomonas sp. 31 R 17 | reverse complement strand
GCACGGGCTGGCCCGCCGCATCGACGATACGCAGCTCGGCACCGGCCAATGGCTGGCCCAGCGGCAGGTAAGCGCCCTGCCCGGCCTCCGTCACCTCGCCACAGACCACACCGACGGTGGTTTCCGACGGGCCGTAGTGGTTGAACACGCGCAACTGCGGCGCCAGTTCGCGGATGCGCGCGAACAGCACCGCATCGAAGCCTTCACCGCCCAGGATCAGCAACTGCCGCGGCAGTACCCGCCGGGCATCGTCCAGCGCCAGCAGGCCACGCAAATGCGAAGGGGCGATCTTCAGGCAGTCCACGGGATGTTGGGCCAGGAAATCGGCCCAGCCAGGTGGATCGAAGGCCAGCGCGGCCTCCGGCAGGATCAGCGGATCACCTGAGTGCAAGGCGGCGAAGACGCAGGTCAGGCCGAGGTCGGCGGCGACCGTGGCCAGGGTCGCCCAACGGCTGCCGGCGCTGGCCTGCAGGCGCTGGCTGACGGCAG
>NZ_CVTN01000060.1:21628-73150 GCF_900004915.1 Pseudomonas sp. 31 R 17 | reverse complement strand
AGCCTGCGTTCGGCCAGCGTGGTTTAACGGGGCGCCTGAGATCAAGATCAAAAGCCAGATCAAGAGCGACTCGCTTCGCATCGTGGTTACGGTTTGGCGCTGCTGAGTTGTGTAGATACCTATGCCCCAATGAGGCCGTGACAGTCACTCAATACTCAAGCGGACACCCCGGCATCCGCCATCAACCCCACCCCTTCGATCGCCGTGATCGCGCACTGCTCGTCAATATCCGACGTATCCCCGCTGATCCCGATCGCCCCCAGCACCACGCCGTCCTGATTGCGAATCAACACCCCACCCGGCGCCGGCACCACACTGCCCTGCCCCAGGCTGTTCAGCGCCGCGATAAACGCCGGCCGCTGCTGCGCATCGAGCGCCAGCAGGCGTGAGCCTTTGCCGAGAGCAATCGCGCCCCAGGCTTTGCCGATGGCGATCTGCGGGCGCAGCAGGCTCGCGCCATCTTCGCGTTGCAGGGCGACCAGGTGCCCTCCACTGTCGAGCACCGCGATGGTCAGCGGCGCGGCAGCAATGGTGCGGCCCGCAGCGAGGGCCTGGCTGGCCAGTTGGGTGGCAATCTTCAAGGTTAAAGCGCTCATGGTGCCGTCCTTCTCTTGTTATTGGGAATACGTTGGAGCGTCTGTTTGATCAGATGCCGGACCGAACAAATAGAACACAATAATATTTGTTTTTGTATACAATATTTTCAAACAAAGCTTCCATACGTCGACAAAAGTGATTCAGACGAACGCAAAGCTCAGTTTATGAAATGCATTGACCTACGCCGCTCGCCGTGAATACACTTTGCTCAGACACCACTTGTATACAATTACAAAACGCAAGAGGCACCAAAACCATGAGCAAAATGAGAGCAATCGAAGCCGCCGTCCTGGTGATGCGCCGTGAAGGGGTGGACACCGCCTTCGGTATCCCGGGCGCCGCGATCAACCCGCTGTATTCGGCCTTGCAGAAGGTGGGTGGCATCGATCACGTCCTTGCTCGCCACGTTGAAGGCGCCTCACACATGGCCGAGGGCTACACCCGCACCAAGGCCGGCAACATCGGCGTGTGCATCGGCACCTCGGGCCCGGCGGGCACCGACATGGTCACCGGCCTGTACAGCGCCTCGGCCGATTCGATCCCGATCCTGTGCATCACCGGGCAAGCGCCGCGCGCCCGGATGCACAAGGAAGACTTCCAGGCCGTGGACATCACCAGCATCGTCAAGCCGGTGACCAAGTGGGCGACCACCGTCCTGGAGCCCGGCCAGGTGCCCTACGCGTTTCAAAAAGCTTTTTATGAGATGCGCTCCGGCCGCCCCGGCCCGGTCTTGATCGACTTGCCGTTCGACGTACAGATGGCCGAGATCGAGTTCGACATCGACGCCTACCAGCCGCTGCCCCTGGCCAAGCCTTTGGCCACCCGCATTCAGGTAGAGAAAGCCCTGGCAATGCTCGACCAGGCAGAGCGCCCCTTGCTGGTCAGCGGCGGTGGTGTGATCAACGCCGACGCCAGCGAGCTGCTGGTGGAATTCGCCGAGCTGACGGGCATCCCGGTGATCCCTACCCTGATGGGCTGGGGCACTATCCCCGACGATCACCCGCTGATGGTGGGCATGGTCGGCCTGCAGACGTCCCATCGTTACGGCAACGCGACGATGCTCAAGTCCGACGTGGTCCTGGGTATCGGTAACCGCTGGGCCAACCGTCACACCGGCTCGGTGGAGGTGTACACCGAAGGGCGCAAATTCATTCACGTCGACATTGAACCTACACAGATCGGCCGCGTGTTTACGCCGGACCTGGGCATCGTGTCCGACGCCGGCTCCGCGCTGACGATGTTCATCGAAGTGGCCCGCGAGTGGAAAGCCGCCGGCAAGCTCAAGGACCGCAGCGCCTGGCTGCACGACTGCCAGCAGCGCAAGGCCACCCTGCACCGCAAGACTCACTTCGACAACGTACCGGTCAAGCCGCAACGGGTGTATGAAGAGATGAACCAGGTGTTCGGCAAAGACACCTGTTACGTCAGCACCATCGGCCTGTCGCAGATTGCCGGCGCGCAGTTCCTGCATGTGTACAAACCACGCCACTGGATCAACTGCGGCCAGGCTGGCCCACTGGGCTGGACCATTCCGGCGGCGCTCGGCGTAGTCAAGGCTGACCCGAGCCGCAAAGTCGTGGCGTTGTCCGGCGACTACGACTTCCAGTTCATGATCGAAGAGCTGGCCGTCGGCGCCCAGTTCAAGCTGCCGTATATCCACGTGGTGGTGAACAACTCGTATCTGGGGCTGATCCGCCAGGCGCAACGCGGCTTTGAAATGGACTACTGCGTGCAGTTGTCTTTCGACAACCTCAACGCCCCGGAACTCAACGGCTATGGCGTCGACCATGTGGCCGTCGCCGAGGGCCTGGGTTGCAAGGCGCTGCGTGTGTTCGAGCCGAGCCAGATCCAGCCGGCGCTGCGCCGCGCCCAGGAAATGATCGAAGAATTCAGGGTGCCGGTGATCGTTGAGATTATTCTGGAACGGGTGACCAATATTTCCATGGGCACCGAGATCAACGCCGTCAACGAATTCGAAGACCTGGCCCTGGTCGGCAACGACGCACCGACCGCCATTTCCCTGCTCGATTAAGGAGAACCCTATGCCGCGCTTTGCCGCCAACCTGTCCATGCTGTTTACCGAACAGGATTTCCTTGCCCGCTTCAAAGCGGCCGCCGATGCGGGCTTCGAAGGTGTGGAATACCTGTTCCCGTATGAATTCAGTTCAGCCGACATCAAGGCGCAGCTCGACGCCAACGGCCTGACCCAGGTGCTGTTCAACCTGCCCGCCGGGGACTGGGCCAAAGGCGAGCGCGGCCTGGCCTGCCACCCCGACCGGGTCGAAGAATTCCGCGCCGGGGTCAAGCTGGCCATCGCCTACGCCCAGGTCCTGGGCAATACCCAGGTCAACTGCCTGGCGGGCATTGCGCCGCAAGGCGTGGATGACGAAACCGTGGAAAAGACCTTCGTCGCCAACCTCAAGTACGCCGCCAACGCATTGCAGGCCGCGGGCATCAAGCTGGTGATGGAGATGATCAACACCCGCGATATCCCCGGGTTCTACCTGAACAACACCACCCAGGCCCTGTCGATTCGCGAGCAGGTGGGCAGTGACAATCTGTTCCTGCAGTACGACATCTATCACATGCAGATCATGGAAGGCGATTTGGCCCGGACCATGGCGACGCACCTGGGGGTCATCAACCATATCCAGCTGGCGGACAACCCGGGGCGTCATGAGCCGGGGACGGGGGAGATCAATTACCGGTTCCTGTTCGAACATCTGGACCGGATTGGCTACACGGGTTGGGTTGGCTGTGAATACAAGCCGCTGACCACTACCGAAGCGGGTTTGGGTTGGCTCAAAACCCATAACGCCATCTAACAGACACCGGCAGCTTATGTGGGAGGGGGCTTGCCCCCGATAGCAGTGGTTCAGTCACATCATCTACATCTGACACACCGCAATCGGGGGCAAGCCCCCTCCCACATTGGACCGGCAGCGTCTGGCAGGCTTCAGCAAGTCTGCTATCGAATAAAAAAGAGGATTTTGATCATGGCTAAAATCGGATTTATCGGCACCGGCATCATGGGCCAACCCATGGCCGCCAACCTGCAGAAAGCAGGTCATCAATTGTTTCTTTCCGAGCATCACGGCAAAGCGCCTGCCGAGCTGATCGCTGCCGGCGCGGTGGCGCTGGCCAACCCGCAGCAAGTGGCCCAGGAAGCCGAATTCATCATTGTGATGGTGCCGGATACCCCGCAGGTCGAAGACGTGCTGTTCCGGGCCGACGGCGTGGCCGCCGGGCTGTCGCCCCGTAAAGTGGTGATCGACATGAGTTCGATCTCCCCTACCGCCACCAAGGCGTTCGCGGCCAAGGTCAACGAGACGGGCGCGCAGTACCTGGATGCCCCGGTGTCCGGTGGTGAAGTCGGCGCCAAGGCCGGCACGCTGAGCATCATGATTGGTGGCGAGCCGCAGACCTTCGAGCGCGCCCTGCCGCTGTTCCAGGCCATGGGCAAGAACATCACCCTGGTCGGCGGCAACGGCGATGGCCAGACCGCCAAGGTCGCCAACCAGATCATCGTCGCGCTGAATATCCAGGCGGTGGCCGAGGCACTGCTGTTCGCCTCGAAAAATGGCGCGGACCCGGCCAAGGTGCGTGAAGCGCTGATGGGCGGCTTTGCGTCGTCGAAAATTCTCGAAGTGCATGGCGAACGCATGATCAAGGGCACCTTCGACCCGGGTTTCCGTATCAACCTGCACCAGAAGGACTTGAACCTGGCCCTGGCCGGGGCCAAGGAGTTGGGGATCAACCTGCCGAACACCGCCGGCACCCAGCAAGTGTTCAGCACCTGTGCCGCGCTTGGCGGCGGCAACTGGGACCATTCGGCGCTGATCAAGGGCCTGGAGCATATGGCGAATTTCTCGATTCGCGATAAATAAGCTGCAATGAAATGCAAATCAGTGTGGGAGGGGGCTTGCCCCCGATTGCGGTGTGTCAGGTGTAGGTGGTGTGACTGAAACACTGCTATCGGGGGCAAGCCCCCTCCCACAGTTGATGGCATTTCAAGTCTGGAATTAATGCGCCTCTAATAACAAGAATCTCCCGGAGCCCGCTTATGTCGGTCGATCCGCAACACCTGCTTCGCGAGCTGTTTGCCACAGCCATCGACGCCGCCCACCCCCGGCAAGTCCTTGAACCTTACCTGCCCGCCGACCGCAGCGGCCGTGTGATCGTGATCGGCGCCGGCAAGGCCGCCGCCGCCATGGCGCTGGTCGTGGAGCACTGCTGGCAGGGCGAGGTCAGCGGCCTGGTCGTCACCCGCTACGGCCACGGTGCACCGTGCAAGAAAATCGAAGTGGTCGAGGCCGCGCATCCCGTGCCCGACGCTGCCGGCCTGGCCGTGGCCAAACGCGTGCTGGAGCTGATCAGTGACCTGAACGAAGACGATCGCGTGATCTTCCTGCTCTCCGGTGGCGGCTCCGCCTTGCTCGCCCTGCCCGCCGACGGCATCACCCTGGCCGACAAGCAAAGCCTCAACAAGGCCCTGCTCAAGTCCGGCGCCACCATTGGCGAGATGAACTGCGTGCGCAAGCATCTCTCGGCGATCAAGGGTGGACGGTTGGCCAAGGCCGCGTGGCCCGCCACGGTCTACACCTACGCCATTTCCGATGTGCCGGGCGACCTGGCCACGGTAATCGCTTCCGGCCCCACCGTCGGCGACCCCAGCACCTCGCAACAGGCCCTGGCGATCCTCAAGCGCTACGGCATCGACATCCCGGCCTCGGTGCGCAGTTGGCTGCAAGACCCCGCCTCGGAAACCGTCAAGCCCGGCGACCCGCTGCTGGCGCGCAGCCACTTCCAGTTGATCGCCCGGCCGCAGCAATCCCTGGAAGCGGTGGCGGTGAAAGTGCGCCAGGCCGGTTTCAGCCCGCTGATCCTCGGCGACCTTGAAGGTGAAGCGCGCGAGGTGGCCAAGGTGCACGCCGGCATCGCCCGGCAAATCGTGCAGCACGGCCAACCGTTGGCGGCGCCGTGCGTGATCCTCTCCGGCGGCGAAACCACCGTCACCGTGCGCGGCGATGGCCGTGGCGGGCGCAACGCGGAATTTTTGCTCAGCCTCACCGACAGCCTCAAGGGCCTGCCCGGCGTCTACGCCCTGGCCGGCGACACCGATGGCATCGACGGCTCGGAAGACAACGCCGGCGCGCTCATGACCCCGTGCAGCTACCGCCGCGCCGAAGCCCTGGGCCTGAGCGCCAGCGACGAGCTGGATAACAACAACGGCTACGGCTATTTCGCCGCCCTGGGCGACTTGATCGTCACCGAGCCGACCCGCACCAACGTCAACGACTTCCGCGCCATCCTGATCCTTGAGACCGCCAAACATGACGCCTGACAAGAAGGTCAAAATCCTCGCCACCCTGGGCCCGGCCACCGATGGAATCGATGGCATCCGCGAGCTGGTGCAGGCCGGGTGAATATCTTTCGCCTCAACTTCAGCCACGGCGATCACGCCGATCACGCGCAGCGTTACCAGTGGATTCGCCAGGTAGAGCGCCAACTGAATTACCCGCTGGGCATCCTCATGGACCTGCAAGGGCCCAAGCTGCGCGTCGGGCGCTTTGCCGAGGGCAAGGTGCAACTGGTGCGCGGCCAGGCGCTGCGCCTGGACCTGGATGAAACACCGGGCGATCAATGCCGGGTCAACCTGCCCCACCCGGAAATCATCGCGGCGCTGGAGCCCGGCATGGACCTGTTGCTGGACGACGGCAAGCTGCGCTTGCGCGTCATCACCCGGCACGCCGACGCCATCGACACCACCGTGCTCAATGGTGGCGAGCTGTCCGACCGCAAAGGCGTGAATGTGCCCCAGGCACTGTTGCAACTCAGCCCGCTGACCGCCAAGGACCGTCGCGACCTGAGCTTTGGCCTGGAGCTGGGCGTGGACTGGGTGGCGCTGTCGTTCGTGCAGCGCCCGGAAGATATCCGCGAAGCCCGCGCACTGATCGGCGACAGGGCCTTCCTGATGGCCAAGATCGAGAAGCCCTCGGCGGTGC
Source organism: Pseudomonas sp. 31 R 17 (assembly GCF_900004915.1). NCBI lineage: Bacteria > Pseudomonadati > Pseudomonadota > Gammaproteobacteria > Pseudomonadales > Pseudomonadaceae > Pseudomonas > Pseudomonas sp. 31 R 17. The sequence goes on along the minus strand of NZ_CVTN01000060.1, from coordinate 66,548 downwards.
AACAACTGCGCGAAATCGCCGAATTGAGTGATGCGATCATGGTGGCCCGTGGCGACCTGGGCGTGGAAGTGCCGGCCGAAAGCGTGCCGCACATCCAGAAGGACATCATCAAGACCTGCCGCCAACTGGGTAAACCGGTGGTGGTAGCGACCCAGATGCTCGAGTCCATGCGTTTCTCTCCGGCACCGACCCGCGCCGAAGTCACCGACGTGGCCAATGCGGTGGCCGAAGGGGCGGATGCGCTGATGCTGTCGGCCGAAACGGCCTCGGGCGACTACCCGCTGGAAGCCGTGCAGATGATGAGCAAGATCATCCGCCAGGTAGAAAACGGCCCGGATTACCAGGCCCAGCTGGATGTCAGCCGGCCCGGGGCGGATGCCACGGTGTCGGACGCCATCAGCTGCGCGATCCGCCGCATCAGCAGCATTCTGCCGGTGGCGGTGCTGGTGAACTACAGCGAGTCGGGCGCCTCCAGCCTGCGCGCGGCACGGGAGCGGCCGGTGGCGCCGATCCTCACGCTCACGCCAAACCTGTCCACGGCGCGGCGCTTGAGCGTGGCGTGGGGGGTGCACTCGGTGGTCAATGATCGGCTTCGGCAGGTGGATGAGGTGTGTTCCACCGCGCTTGAGATCGCCCAGGCTCAGGGCATGGCGCAGCGTGGGGATACGTTGGTGATTACTGCGGGGGTGCCGTTCGGGCAGTTGGGGTCGACCAACTCCTTGCGTATCGAAACCCTACTGTAGGAGCGAGCTTGCTCGCGAAGAACGTCAATGCTGACGCAGGCATCCTGAATGCACGCGGCGCCCTTAGGTTTTTCGCGAGCAAGCTCGCTCCTACAGGGAGCTGCCATGCACAATCCAACCTGCCCCGACTGGGCCGAAGCCCTGCTCAACGGCTTCAGCCAGATCTTTCTCCAGCGCCATCCGCTGTGCGGCCTGCTGTGCCTGTTGGCGATCCTGATCGGCGCGCCGGGGTTGCTCGGCGGCGCATTGCTGGGTGGCGTCGCAGGCTTGCTCACGGCGCAGCGCCGAGGCTACCCCAAGGCTGAACGCCAGGCCGGGCTGTACAGCTACAACGGCGTATTGCTGGGCGTGTTGATCAGCCAGCACCTGGCCTGGTCGGCCCTGGTGCCGCCGCTGATCCTCGCCTGTGGCGGCTTGAGCGCGATGCTGGTGCGGCAGTGGTCGAAATACGCCGCCCAACCTCAGGACCTGCCCGCCTACACCACACCCTTTGTCGGCCTGGGCTGGTTGTTGCTGGGCAACATCATCGCGCCCGCGACCTTGGCCCTGAGCGAGCCCGAGCCCCTGACGGTAATCGCTGCGCCATTCACCGGCCTGGCGCAAGCGATGCTGTTGGACCAGCCCCTGGCCGGAGCCTTGATTGCGCTCGGCCTGCTGCTGGCTGATCGGCGCGCCGCCGTATGGGCACTCAGCGGCGCCATCGCCGGCGTGCCGGTCGCCTTGCTGCTGGGCGAAACCAGCGGCGCCCTGCTCGGCCTGCACAGCTATAACCCGGCGCTCGCCGCCCTGGCACTGAGCCAGGCACGCCGCGAGCCCTGGTTGCCGCTGATCGGCATCGTCCTGGCAATCATGCTCACCCCCGGCTTCGCCGCCCTGCACCTGCCGGCGCTGACGGCGCCCTTCATTCTGACCTGCTGGCTGGTGCGCGCCAGCCAGCGAATACTGCGCAAGCCGCGCATGGACAGTCCGTACGAATCCCCCTAGGCTTTGCCGATATTCAATTCGAGCGGGATTTATGGACAGCAACAACGACTGGCGCCAGCGGCTCTACGTGATGGTTTTCCAAAGCGACACCGTCGCCGGGCGGCGCTTTGACGGCATCCTGTTGTTGATCATCCTCGCCAGCCTGGTGATCGTGATGCTCGACAGCATCGACGAAATTCACCAGAACTACGCTGACGTGCTGGCCTATATCGAGTGGGGCTTCACGCTGATCTTCGCCATCGAGTACGGCCTGCGCCTGTACTGCTCGCCCAAGCCATTGCGCTACGCCTTCAGTTTTTACGGACTGGTGGATCTGCTCGCGATCGTGCCCGGCATCCTCGCGTTGTACTACAGCGACGCGCAGTACCTGCTGATTATCCGCATCATCCGCATGCTGCGGATCTTCCGCGTCCTCAAGCTCAGTCCGTACCTCAAGCAGGCCAACTACCTGATGGCGGCGCTGCGCGGCAGCAAACAGAAGATCGTGGTGTTCCTGGTCAGCGTGTGTACCCTGGTGACAGTGTTCGGCACCCTGATGTACGTGATCGAGGGCCCGGAGCACGGGTTTACCAGCATTCCCAAGGGCATCTATTGGGCGATCGTGACGCTCACCACCGTGGGCTTTGGCGATATCGTGCCCAAGACCCCGCTGGGCCAGGTGATTTCCTCGCTGGTGATGATCACCGGCTACTCGATTATTGCCGTGCCAACCGGGATATTCACCGCCGAGCTGGCCAGTGCCATGCGCGGTGAACAGCTGCAGACCGATTGCCCTGTGTGCAAGAAGAACAGCCACGAGCCGAATGCGGCGTTTTGTTCACGCTGTGGCAGCAACCTGTTTAAGAAAGTGGAATAAGCAAAGTTCTTTTTAATCTTTAAGCGACTATGCAGCCCCGGCTATAGTCGCTGGCATTGTGCCTCCCCCCTTCTCTCGAACAACAAGGAATGAGCAGTGAAAAACATCCTCAGCGCCTCCCTCCTGGCCGCCGGCCTGGCCCTGGCCGGCGCCGTCCAGGCGGCTCCGGTCACTCTGCTCAACGTCTCCTACGACGTGATGCGTGATTTCTACAAAGACTACAACGCCGCCTTCCAGAAGCATTGGGACGCCGAGCACCCGAATGACAAGCTGACCCTGCAGATGTCCTTCGGCGGCTCCAGCAAACAAGCGCGCTCGGTGATCGACGGCCTGCCGGCGGACGTGATTACCATGAACATGGCCACCGACATCAACGCCCTGGCCGACAACGGCAAGCTCGTACCGGACAACTGGGTCACCCGCCTGCCGAACAACAGTGCGCCGTTTACCTCGGCCACTGTCTTTATCGTGCGCAAAGGCAACCCGAAAGCCCTGAAAGATTGGCCGGATCTGCTCAAGGATGGCGTGCAAGTGATCGTGCCCAACCCGAAGACCTCGGGTAACGGCCGCTACACCTACCTGTCGGCCTGGGGCTATGTGCTGAAGAACGGCGGCGACGAAGAAAAAGCCAAGGCCTTTGTCGGCAAGCTGTTCAAACAGGCACCGGTACTCGACACCGGTGGCCGGGCAGCGACGACCACGTTCATGACCAACCAGCTCGGCGACGTGCTGGTGACCTTTGAGAACGAAGCGGAAATGATCGCCCGTGAATTCGGTCGTGATCAGTTCGAAGTGATCTACCCAAGCGTGTCCGCCGAGGCCGAGCCGCCGGTGTCGGTGGTGGACAAAGTGGTCGAGAAAAAAGGCACCCGCGCCGCCGCCGAAGACTACCTGAAGTACCTGTGGTCGCCGCAAGGCCAGGAAATCGCCGCCAACAACTACCTGCGCCCGCGTGACCCGAACGTGCTGGCCAAGTACACCGACCGTTTCCCGAAAGTCGACTTCCTGTCGGTGGAGAAGACCTTTGGTGACTGGCGCACCGTGCAGAAAACCCACTTCAATGACGGTGGGGTGTTTGACCAGATTTACACCGGCCAGTAAGCGTTCCGGCTGAATACACACCGTCAGAACTGTGGGAGGGGGCTTGCCCCCTCCCACATTGGTTTGGCGTTGAATCATTATTTCGCGGCATGACCGTTATCAGCACAAGCGGCCTACTCAGCGCCGGCCGATGTCTTTACTCTCTCCTCCCATCGTCCTTCGCCTGCATGAGAACCCCATGAATGCTACCCCCCACGCTACCGGCACCATGACCCGAGGCATGGTCATGCTGTTTGCGTTTTGCTGCGGCGCCATCGTCGCCAACATCTACTACGCGCAGCCGATTATCGAACTGATCGCGCCGGACATCGGCCTCTCCCCGGCAATGGCCAGCCTGATCGTGTCGCTCACGCAGATCGGCTACGCCCTGGGCCTGTTCTTCCTGGTGCCGCTGGGGGACCTGCTGGAAAATCGCAGGCTGATGATCATCACCACGGTGGTGGCCATCGCCAGCCTGTTGGGCGCCGCGTTCACCGAGCAGCCCAACCTGTTTTTGCTGGTGTCGCTGCTGATCGGCTTCAGTTCGGTGTCGGTGCAGATCCTGATCCCGTTGGCCGCACACCTGGCGCCTGCCGAGTCCCGTGGCCGGGTGGTCGGCAGCATCATGGGCGGCCTGCTGCTGGGCATTCTGCTGGCGCGACCGGTGTCCAGCGTGGTGGCGGACCACTTCGGCTGGCGGGCGATGTTCATGGCGGCGGCGGCATTGATGGCGTTTATCAGTGTGGTGTTGATGCTGACCATTCCCAAGCGCCAACCGACGCACAGCGCCAGTTACGGCCAGTTGCTGGGTTCGCTGGGTACCTTGCTGCGTGAGCAGCCGGTATTGCGCCAGCGTGCGTTTTATCAAGGTTGCATGTTTGCTGCGTTCAGCCTGTTCTGGACCGCCGCGCCACTGGAACTGGTGCGCAACCACGGCCTCAGCCAGACCCAGATCGCGATCTTCGCCCTGGTCGGTGCCATCGGTGCCATCGCCGCGCCCATCGCCGGGCGGCTGGCCGATGCCGGCCACACCCACCGCGCCTCGTTGCTGGCGATGCTGCTGGGTGCGCTGAGTTTCCTGCCGGCCTTCGTGCACCCGCTGTACAGCGTGATCGGCCTGGCGGTAACGGGCGTCGTACTGGACTTCTGCGTGCAGATGAACATGGTCCTCGGCCAGCGTGCCGTCTACGCCCTCGACGCCCATAGTCGCAGCCGCCTGAACGCGCTGTACATGACCAGCATCTTCATTGGCGGTGCCTTCGGCTCGGCGATTGCCAGCAGCGTGTACGAACACGGCGGTTGGCTGGGCGTGATGCTGGTGGGCAGTGTATTCCCACTGGTGGCGTTGTTGCGGTTCCTCAGTGCATCGCGGCAGGTAGCGGTCGCCAACGCCTAAGAACGCACCAACTTCTCCAAAGCCGCATCCGCCAGAAATGACGAGCGGCTTTTGACGTTGTGTTCACGCACGTAACGGTCGATGCGTTGGATCACATAACCGGGCAAGGTCACATTGACCTTCTCGGTCTTGCCCAGATAGGGCGAGATATCCAGCTCCAACATGCCCCAGCCCATACCGGCGTAGTCTTCATGGGCGTGATGAGTGGCAACCGAGGTTGGCATTGGAATCACCCCGCCCTCTGCGGCAATCTCCTGCAGCATGAGGTGCGCCACTTCCACGGCCGCGTTGTAGGCCTCTTCGAAACTGTCCCCGGCGGTGACGGCGCCCGAAATATCGGGGATCTGGATACCGGTGGCGGTGAAGTCATCGCCCCATTCGATACAGATTGGGTATTGCATGCATGCTCTCCTTAAAACTGAAACAGCCCGGCGCGTTTCCTGATGCTTCTCACAGTGCCCAACGGCAGATCCTTCTTCGGATGGGGCACCGGTATCGTGTACGGGTTATAGCGGTGGGTGAAAAGGTGCTGGCTGCCGGTGACCCGATCCAGCACCCAGCCCGCTTCCAGCAACTCCTTGATCAATAGCCTGCTTTGCACCGTCGCCTCCTTGGCTCGGACTGAATAAAACGTAACCCTAGAGTTATATTTATTCAAGCACAGAATGGCCAAGCCTGACTGACGGTTGTTTTACCGGATATTGATGAGAGGTTCGGCGCCGCTTCAGGCTCAAGCCGAGTGCGCGTGGTCCAGGCAACACAGCAAACGGGCGACCGTGTGTTCCAGCGGGCCGGAGTTATCCAGCACGAATAAACCCGCGCCATTGGCGGCGATCAGCGCCTCGGTGAACTGCGCGTTGCGCGCCAGGCGTTCCTCGATGTCCAGCAGGGACTCACGCCCGCGCGCGACCAGGCGCTGGCGCAGTACGGCTTGATCAACGGTCAGCAGCAGTACCAGCAGCGTCGGGTAACGCTCGCGGGTTTGCGCCAGGTACGCGCGCGAGCCGTTGACCAGCACGTCCTCCCCGGCCGCCAGCCACTCGTCAATCTCCTTGGGAATGCCGTAGGACAACCCATTGGCCTGCCAACTGAGGGCAAACGCGCCCTGCGCCTGCATCGCCGCAAACTGCACCGGGCTCACGCCTTGCGCCGCCTCGCCCACCGCTTCCGCCGAGCGCGTAATCACGCGGCGCACAATGCGGCAACCACGCTCGGCCAACCGGGCGCGTGCGGCATCCAGCAGGCTGTCCTTGCCCGAACCTGAAGGTCCGATGAGATAGATCAACCTGCCTGCCATCACACCACTCTCTTTGCTTGTTTTCACACGGGTCGGCCCTGTGCCGGTTTGCCCGGTACCGCAGAGTATATCCAGCGATTGCCCGGCAACCAGGCCGGCGGTGGTCACCTTACCGGGAAAGGGTGAGCGGTGACAGCGGTGGAGGGCTGCGCTGCTTCCTCGTCTCAATTCAGACGGCGCGACGCTTGAGCCAGCCAGGAACTTTCCTACAATCTGCGTGGCTTACAGTTGCTATAACGCACCGTTAGCCTCTCGCAGTCGCTGCTCATCAGCGATCAGGCTTGGTCGCCTGGGTTAGAATGGCGCACAGTGCCGCGCAAGCGGCATTCTTGTGCTCGCGTTACGGCGGGCTGTGCGCGGGAGGGCTCAGGGCCCTGCCGGGTTTCCATTCCCTGGTCGACCAACCTGCGTACAGCTCGCCACCCTTCTGCTTGGTCGCGGATGTGGTGAGCTCCAACTGAATGGAGACTGACTGCATGAAAAAAGTTACGCCAAATCCCCCATCATTCCACTCGGATGACCTTTCACAAACCTCACCCAACCTCATCTTCACCGTCCGTCCCGGCCTCAGTACCGAAGCGGCGTTAAGCAATGCCAGCGAAATGCTGGAGTCGGCGACAGTCTGTGCGTACGACTGCGCCGAGCATCTGGATGGCTCAGGCCGCAAGCAGGTGCTGGCGGTCGTGCAGATGATCGAAATTGCGCAGTTGTTGGTGGATGAAGCGCTGAACCGGGAGTGTCCTGTAGCTTGATAACAAGATCGTTCCCACGCTCTGCGTGGGAATGCCGCCCTGGACGCTCCGCGTCCTGCTTTTTTGCGCACGGGTGACGCGGAGCGCGGGAACGATCATCAGAGGCAAGAAAAAGGCGACCCCGAAGGTTAATGCCAGTCAGTTAAGCGAACGAAATGCTTAAAGCAGCGAAGATCCCCTGTGGGAGGGGCGGTGCGACGATTCGACTTGCCCCCGATGGCGGCCTCAGGACCGACCAGGATGTTGGATCAGATCGAGTACATATCCGTTTCTGCGGTAACGGCTGCTATGGGTTCCGCTTTTACAGCGGCTCACTTTTGAAAAGCGCAAAAGTAAGCAAAACGCTCTTGCCCCACCACTCGGCACCTCGCCCAGGCTCGGTGTGCCCGAACGCAGGCTTGAATCCGTGGGCCGCCGCAATGGGCCATCCCTGGCCCAGTGCGGCTAACCCGGCGTCCTGCCGGGTTGCCCACGGATTCAAGCCTGCGTTCGGCCAGCGTGGTTTAACAGGGCGCCTAAGATCAAGAGCCAGATCAAGATCGACTCGCTTCGCATCGTGGTTACGGTTGAGCGCTACAGAGTTGTGTAAATATCTATGTTTCGTTCGCTTAACTGACTGGCATTAACCCGAAGGTCGCCTTTTATCAATGCGCGTACTGCTTGCTCAACCCAGGCGGCACGCCCTGCACGCTGGTCTCTTCCCACGGCCCGTTCGGGCTGATGGAGCGGCTCCAGCCGTTGCTCCAGCGGTAGTAGGTGCGCTGGCGGTAGAAGGTATCGGGCTGGTCGTCGAGGACGTACACCTGCATCTTGCCGTCCCAGTGACTGGCGGCGCCTGGGGGTGGGGCGAAGGTCGGCGATTTGCTCGGCAGCGGTTTTGGCGGCGGGGTCACCGGGCCGGAGGGTTTGGTGTCGGGCTGGGTCGACGGGCCCGACGGTGGGATGGTCGGGCCGGTGGGGCCCGGAGGTGGCCGGTGAACCGCACAGGCGCTCAATCCCACGACGAGGCTGAGCAGGGTCATACGTGCAAATGCGTTCATGGGCGTTTCCTTAAATTACTTGTCCGGACTGTCGATGGTCAGCTGCTGCAGCGCAGTCATGCTGCTGGCCAAGGGTTGGCTGCGGCCGATCCACTCGCCAGCGGTTGGAACACCTGCCCGGGATATGCGCGCAACCAGTTGGACTTCAGGGAAGTTGGACAGTTTCAACTGCGGCATCATCGCGTCGGCATCGCTCAGTTCCACGGTGACAGGCAGTTCGGCAACGCTGACCCGTTTGGCCGCGAGCGGCGCAGGCGGGCCGCTGACGGCGCGGGCGAAGATAAACACGCTGTCACCCGGCAGGGCCTTGGCTTTCACGTCGGCGGACAGGTCCACGCGCACTTTCAGCACCGCCTTTTGCGCAACAGTACCACCGCTCTCCCGGAGCTTTTGCGCAGCGCGATCGATACCGCCCTGCAGCGCCACACGGGAATTGTCGTCGGGCGGCAGTTGCGCCAACAGACGATTCCAGTAGTCGATAGCCTCCTGATAGCGCTGGCCTTCAAAGGCGGCAATACCGAGCAGGCCGAGGCTGGTGACTTCCTTTGGATCGAGCTTCAAGGCTTCGTCGGTCAACGCCTGAACCTTGGGCGACCACTGTTTGTTGTCGGCAAAATACTGCGCCTGGGCCCACTGCCCGAGCAACTCCGGCTGGCGGCCGGCCAAGGCAACGCTGCGTTCAAACACCTTGGCGGCATCGGCGGAGCGATCCTGGGCCATGTAGGCGCGGCCCAGGAAGTACAGGCCCTCAGCTGAATCCGGCTGGGCCACTGCGGCACGTTCCAGGCGCTGCGTCATGTCGGCCATCGACACCGGCGGCTGGGAGAACTCGCGGGTCAGCTCGACCTTGTCGCTCGCCCCGTAATGCAGGTACAGCGCAACGCCCAGCACCGGCACGAGAAACGCCGCCAACAATGGCAGCGGCTTGCCCAAGCGTGATTCGCGCGGTTTGTCCACGCCTTCGGTATCGGCCAGCAACTCACGCGCAGCTTCCGCGCGGCCGGTATCGAGTTGCGCCGCATCCAGGACGCCGTCGTCGCGCTGCACTTGCAGTTCGGCGACGCGCTCTTGGTACAGCGCCACGTTCAGCGCGGTGCGATCCTCTTCGCGCTGGGCACGACGGCCGCGCAGCACAGGGATCAACAGGAAACTCAGGGCAATCAACAGCAGCAGGCCGGCTGCGAGCCAGAAATCAATCATCGGTCTTGGTGTCCAGCAGTTGGTCGAGGCGTTTACGCTCTTCGGGGGACAGCGCGTCGCTGCCATCGGCAGGTGCGGCGCGGCGACGGCGCACGATGACGGCCATCACCACCACGCCGGTCAGCAGCAGTCCGACGGGACCGAACCAGAGCAGCGCGGTCTTGCCGGTAAGCGCCGGTTTATAGCGCACAAAATCACCGTAGCGGTCGACCATGAAGTCGATGATCTGCTGGTTGTCCTTGCCCTCCCCCAGCATGCGGAAGATTTCCTTGCGCAGGTCGGCGGCGATGGGCGCGTTGGAGTCGGCGATGTCCTGGTTCTGGCACTTGGGGCAGCGCAGTTCCTTGGTCAGCTCGCGGAAACGCTCGCGGTCACCGTCGTTGGCGAATTCGTAGGTGTCGATGGCGGCGTGGGCCACACCGGCCAGGCCCAGCGCCAGTACAGCCGCGACTAACAGACGCTTCATGGTTTGGCCTCGTCGACCAGCGCCTGGTACTTGGCAGCCAGTTGCTCGCGCCAGACTACTTCGTCGATCACGCCGACGTACTTGTCGCGGATCACGCCTTTAGCGTCGATAAAGAAGGTTTCCGGAGCACCATAGACGCCGAGGTTCAGGCCGAGGTTGCCGTCTTCATCACGAATATCCAGCTGGTACGGGTTGTGAAATTCGGCCAGCCACTTCAAGGCTGCTGCATTGTCATCCTTGTAGTTGATGCCATAGATCACCACGCCCTTCTCGGCGAGTTTGTTCAACACCGGGTGTTCGACGCGGCAGGAGATGCACCAGGTACCCCACACGTTGACCAGCGCCGGCTTGCCCAGCAGGTCGGCGCGGGTCAGTTGCTTGTCGCCCTGCACAGTGGGCAGCGAAAATTCCGGGAATGGCTTGCCGATCATGGCCGACGGCAACTCGGCCGGGTCCAGGTACAAGCCGCGATAGAGGAACACCGCCACCACCAGGAACGCTGCCAGCGGCAGCACCATCAATCCACGCTTCATACCGCCGCTCCCATGCCGAGCGCTTCACGCACCCGGCTCTTGACCTTGACCCGATACCGCCGGTCCAGCGCCGCGAGCAAACCACCCAACCCGGTCAGCAAGCCGCCGAACCAGATCCAGCGCACGAACGGTTTCACATGCACGCGCACCGCCCAGGCGCCGTCGCCCAGGGGTTCACCCAACGCCACGTACAGGTCACGGGTGAAACCGGCATCGATGCCCGCCTCGGTCATCATCGAACTCTGCACGGTGTACAGGCGTTTTTCCGGGTGCAGCACGGCGATTTCCTGACCGTTGCGCACCACGCGTACGGTGCCTTTGTCTGACGTGAAATTCGGCCCTTCAAAGTGCCTGGCGCCTTCGAAGATGAACTGGTAACCGCCCAGGTCCATGGACTCGCCGGGCGCCAGGCGCAAGTCGCGCTCGGCGCTGTTCTGGCTCGACAGCACCACGCCCAGGGCGCAGACGGCGATGCCGATATGGGCGATCTGCATGCCCCAGTAGCTGCGGGTCAAGGTCGGCAGGCCTTTGATCAGGCCCTTGTGGCGGGTCTTGTCGGCGATATCGCGCACGCCGGCCAGCAACACCCAGGCCGCGAGCAGGAAGGTGGCGAGCACCGCCCAGTTGAAGTCGCCGTAGGCAACCCCGGCGATCACGGCCAGGGCCACACTGCCCAGCAGCACCGGCATCAGCATGCCGGCCAGCCATTTCACCGGGGTGTCTTTCCAGCGCACCAGCACACCGACCGCCATCACCACCATCAACAGGCCCATCAACGGAATGAACAAGGCGTTGAAGTACGGCGGGCCGACGGACAGCTTGGCGCCGCTCAAGGCATCCAGCACCAGGGGGTAGAGGGTGCCGAGCAGAATCATCGACGCCGCCACCACCAGCACCAGGTTGTTACCCAGCAGCAAGGTTTCCCGCGACCACAGGTTAAAGCCGACCTGGCTCTTGACCACTGGCGCGCGCAGGGCGAACAGGGTCAGCGAACCGCCGACAACAAACAGCAGGAAGATCAGGATGAATACGCCGCGCGCAGGGTCGGAAGCAAACGCATGCACCGACGTCAGTACGCCCGAACGCACCAGGAACGTACCGAGCAGGCTGAGGGAAAATGCCGCGATGGCCAGCAACACGGTCCAGCTCTTGAACACACCGCGTTTTTCGGTGACGGCCAGCGAATGAATCAGCGCGGTGCCGACCAGCCAGGGCATGAAGGAGGCGTTTTCCACCGGGTCCCAGAACCACCAGCCGCCCCAGCCGAGCTCGTAATAAGCCCACCACGAACCGAGGGTGATGCCAATGCCGAGGAAGGCCCAGGCGACGATGGTCCATGGCCGCGACCAGCGCGCCCAGGCCGCATCGAGACGCCCGCCGAGCAAGGCGGCGATGGCGAAGGCAAAGGCCACGGAAAACCCGACATAGCCCATGTAGAGCATCGGTGGGTGCACGATCAGGCCGATGTCTTGCAGCAGCGGGTTGAGGTCATGCCCGTCCACGGGGATCTGCGGCAGGATGCGGCCGAACGGGTTGGACGTCATGATCAGGAACAGCAAAAAACCGATGCTGATCATGCCCATCACCGCCAGCACCCGCGCCAGCATGACCTGCGGCAACTGGCGGGAGAACACCGACACGGCGAAGGTCCAGCCACCGAGGATCAGCGCCCACAGCAGCAGCGAACCTTCGTGGGCGCCCCACACGGCGCTGAACTTGTAGTACCAGGGCAGTGCACTGTTGGAGTTATTGGCGACATAGGCGACGGAAAAGTCGTCGGTCATGAATGCGTAGGTCAGGCAACCGAAGGCGAACAGCAGGAACGCGAACTGCCCCCAGGCGGCCGGCTGCGCCAGGCTCATCCACAGGCGGTCACCGCGCCAGGCACCGAGCAACGGCACCACGGCCTGGACGATGGCAAAGCACAGGGCGAGGATCATCGCCAACTGGCCGAGTTCGGGAATAAACAAAGCGGCGTTCATGACTCAGCCCTCCTTGGCAGGGGTTGGGGCGGATTGGCCGCTGTCCTTGAGGGCTTTGGTCACCTCCGGCGGCATGTATTTTTCATCGTGCTTGGCCAGCACTTCATCGGCCACCACCACGCCACTGGCGTTGAGCTTGCCCAGGGCGACGATGCCCTGGCCTTCGCGGAACAGGTCCGGGAGGATGCCACGGTAGGTGATGGTCACGGATTTGCTGAAGTCGGTGACCACGAAACTCACATCCAGGGAGTCTGCGGAACGCTTCAAGGAGCCCTTTTCGACCATGCCGCCGGCGCGGATGCGCGTATCGACCGGCGCTTCGCCATTGGCGATCTGGGTCGGGGTGTAGAACAGGTTGATGTTCTGCTGCAAGGCACTCAAGGCCAGACCCAAGGCAATGCCGACGCCGGCCATGATGGCGAGAATGATCAACAGACGCTTTCTACGCAGCGGATTCACTTTTCGGTCTCCCGGCGCAGACGACGCGCCTCTTGTTGCAGGTAACGCTTGCGCGCCAGCAGCGGCGCGGCGACGTTGAGGGCCAGCACCGCCAGGCAGATGCCATAGGCCGTCCAGACATACAGGCCGTGATGGCCCATGGCGAGAAAATCACTGAAAGAAGCAAAACTCATCCTCGCGCTCCCAGGCAGGCTTGCACGTGGGCCCTGACCCAACTGGCGCGGGCTTCACGCTTGAGCACTTCGAGGCGCATGCGCAGCAGCAGCACGGCGCCGAAGAAGCAGTAGAAGCCCAGCACCATCAGCAGCAGCGGTGCCCACATTTCTACCGGCATTGCCGGTTTTTCGGTGAGGGTGAAGGTGGCGCCCTGGTGCAGGGTGTTCCACCACTCGACCGAGTATTTGATGATCGGGATGTTGATCACGCCGACAATCGCCAGCACCGCGCAGGCCTTGGCGGCGCTGTCGCGGTTGCTGATCGCATTGCCCAGGGCGATCAGGCCGAAGTACAGGAACAGCAGGATCAACATCGACGTGAGCCGCGCATCCCACACCCACCACGAACCCCAGGTGGGTTTGCCCCAGATCGCGCCGGTGACCAGCGCCACGGCGGTCATCCACGCACCGATGGGTGCAGCGCATTGCAGGGCGACGTCGGCAAGCTTCATCTTCCACACCAGACCGACGATGCCGCATACCGCCAGCATCACGTAGCAGGACTGCGCCAGCATGGCGGCGGGCACATGGATATAGATGATGCGAAAGCTGTTGCCCTGCTGATAGTCCGGCGGCGCGAAGGCCAGGCCCCAGACCAGACCGATGCCGATCAGCAACACGGCGGCGACGCTCAACCACGGCAGCAGTTTGCCGCTGATGCCATAGAACCATTTGGGCGAGCCGAGCTTGTGAAACCAGGTCCAGTTCATTGCTGTTTCTCACGGTTGCTTCTTGTCATGGCAAGAAGCGTAGGGTCTTTACTGGCCAAGCGTGTAACGCCTGGCCAGACCTCATTATTCGCCGACGCTGATCTTCAGGCCGGCCGCTATGGCAAAGGGTGTCAGGGTTACCGCCAGGGCGGCCAGGCTGCCAAGCCACAGGAGGTAACCGGTCACCGGCATCCCCATCAGCGCGGCCTGCAACGCACCGCTGCCGAGGATCAGAACCGGGATGTACAAAGGCAGAATCAGCAGGGCCAGTAACAGGCCGCCGCGCTTCAAACCGACGGTCAACGCTGCGCCCACCGCCCCCAACAGGCTGAGCACCGGCGTACCGAGCAACAAGGACAGGAGCAGCACCGGCAAGCATTCGACGGGCAAGCCCAGCATCAGCGCCAGCAGCGGCGAAAGCAACACCAGCGCGAGGCCGGAAAAAGCCCAGTGTGCCAGCACCTTGGCCAGTACCAGAAGTGGCAACGGGTGCGACGAAAGGACCCACTGTTCCAGGGAGCCGTCCTCGAAATCACTGCGAAACAGCCCGTCCAGCGAGAGCAGCACGGATAAAAGCGCCGCGACCCACACCAGTCCCGGGGACAAGGTTTGCAACAGTTTAGTCTCGGGACCGACCGCCAACGGGAACAAGGCGATCACGATGGCAAAGAACACCAGCGGATTGGCCAGTTCGGCCGGGCGACGACACAACAGGCGTGCTTCGCGGGCAACCAACAGGGCGAATACGCTCATGCCGACCACCGTCCCAGGTCCAGCTCACGGTAACCGGCGGGCAGGCGGGTCAGGCTGTGGTGAGTGGTGAGCAGCACCGTACCGCCCTGCTCACAGTGCCTCGCCAGGTGCTCCTCGAGCTGGGCGACCCCGTGTTTATCGAGCGCGGTAAAGGGTTCGTCGAGGATCCACAGTGGCGCGCCCGGCAGGTACAAACGGGCCAGGGCCACCCGGCGCTGCTGGCCCGCGGACAGGGTATGGCAGGGAACATCTTCAAAGCCCTTCAGGCCCACGGCAGCCAGGGCCTGCCAGATGGCGTCGCGGCTGGCGCGGTGATGCAGGGCGCTGAGCCAACTGAGGTTTTCTTCGGCCGTGAGCACGTCCTTGATACCTGCGGCATGACCGATCCAGACGAGGCTGCGCGCCAGTTCTGTGCGCTGTTCGGCGAGAGGCTTGCCGTTGAGGCGCACAACCCCGGCCGTCGGCTGCATCAGCCCGGCCAACAAGCGCAACAGGCTGGTCTTGCCGCTGCCGTTGGGCCCGCTGACCTGCACCATGTCACCGCCCGCCAGGCGCAGGTCGAGGTGCTCGAACAGCAGGCGCAGGTCGCGTTCACAGGAGAGCGCTACGGCTTCAAGAAGAGGGCTGGTCAAGAGATCGCGGGCCTTTACGGTTCAAGTCGGCGGTGCAGCGGCCGTTATAGAAAGGAGCACAATAACGGCTTTGGCGACCGATTTTAGAGAGCTGGATCAAATAGTTGTGAGGTTTTTAGCGCTCTCTTTGCAGACGGGCGGCATTATACATGCGATGCCTTACGCTAAAGAGAGCAATTTCCCCAGAGACGATGCGCACCATGACCGGCGAGATCAACCTTCCTACGCTTCCTCCCACCCAGCCAGCCGGGCAAAGCCCTGCGCCTGCGCCTGGGGCACTGCTCAAACTGCTGGAGCCGCAGGTCGGGCTGATCGACCCTGGGAAAACCGCGAATGCCGAAGTCATTGCCCTTAAACAAGGCGGTGAAGCCTTTCAGTTGCTGCTCAAGCTGACCCTGGACGGCGGCCGCCAGACACTGGTGCAGGCCAGCAGCGCCCAGCCCCTGCCCTTGGGCAGCAATGTGGCGGTGAGCCAGACGCCGGCGGGCAACCTGACCCTCAGCCTGCAACAGGCCTTGAGTGCCAACATCGCCGCCCTCACCCGCATCGATACGGCCAAGGTCCCGGAAGGTACGCTGTTGCAAGCCAAGGTACTGACCACCCAGATGCTGCCCCAGGGCACGGCGCAACCGGCGATCTATCGTTCGTTGGTGACGGTGCTGAATAACGCCCTGGCCGGCGCGACACTGACGGTGGAAAGCCCACAACCGCTGCGCGTGGGCAGTTTGCTCAGCGCAGTGGTGCAAAACGCGCAAACCCTGAATTTCGTGCCGCTGAGCGGGCTCAAGGACCAATTGGCGGTCACCCAGCAACTGTCGACCCAGCAAAGTCGCCAGGGCTCCCTGGATGCGGTCTTCACTGCCCTGCAAAACCTGCCCCGTGGCGACAGCACGTCCGCCGACCTGCGCGCCGCCGCCGACCGTCTGCTCGCTGCATTGCCCGACCTGGCACAGGTCAGTAACCCCAAAGTCCTGGCTCAAGTGATCCAGAACAGCGGCGCCTTTCTGGAAGCCAGATTACTCGCCGGGCAGAATCCCCAGATACCGCCACTGGACATGAAGGGCGCACTGCTGCGCCTTGTCGCGGACTTACTGCCCGCCCTGCCTGCCAGTACCAACCTGAACGCCATTCTTGCGGCCAACACGCTGGCCCATGTATTGCCCAACTTTGTGCGCAGCCCACTGAACACGCTGGGCCAGGTCAGCGCGCGGCAGGCCCCGGTCAGCTTTCCACTGCCCGAACGGCTGATGGCCAAGCTTGAAGGCGAAGGCGATCTGGAAAACCTGCTGCGCCAGGCCGCCGGGGCGATCGCCCGATTGCAGAGCCATCAGCTGTCGAGCCTGGAACAGACCGGCACCACCGCCGACGGCCGCCTGCAAACCACCTGGCAGTTGGAAATCCCGATGCGCAGCCTGCAGGACATCGTCCCCTTACAGGTGAAGTTCCAGCGCGAGGAGCCGGCGCCCGACAAGGAGCAGCCCGAGCACAAAGACCGCAAAGACGCCAAACACATGCTCTGGCGCGTCGAACTGGCGTTCGATATGGAACCGCTGGGGCCGTTGCAGGTGCAGGCGCAATTGACCCAGGGCAAACTGTCCAGCCAGTTGTGGGCGACCCGCGCCTTCACCGCCAGCCTGATCGAAAATCACCTGGGCAGCCTGCGCGAGCGCCTGGTGGCATCCGGGCTTGACGTCGGCGACCTGGATTGCCACCTCGGCAGCCCGCCGCGCGGGCCAAAAACCGGACTGGAACAACGCTGGGTGGATGAAACCGCATGAAGAACGCTGCCCCTCCCCGCCAGGCGATTGCCCTCAAGTACGATGGTCAACAAGCGCCTACCCTGACCGCCAAGGGCGACGAGGCCCTGGCTGAAGCGATCCTCAAGCTGGCGCGGGAAAACGAAGTGCCCATCTATGAAAATGCCGAGTTGGTGAAGCTGCTGGCGCGCATGGAGCTGGGCGACAGCATTCCAGAGGAGTTGTACCGCACAGTGGCGGAGATCATTGCGTTCGCGTGGACCCTGAAAGGCAAGTTCCCGGTGGGATACGACCCGGATGCGGGGCCGGTGGAGCGCGATGTCACCGAGCGTGGGGATGATTACTGAATCAGCCCGGCACTATCTGCGCCAGTACTCTGGCGGCTATCGATGTGGCAACGGGCTTGCGTTGGGCATGCTGTTCCAGGGCTTGCTTGATGGTCAGGCCTCTGTACAGACCGAGCGCCGTTCGAAACCCGCGCGCCTGCTCGGCAGGCAGCGGCGCAGTAAAGGTATCAATGAAGTGCGCATCGATGAGGGTATCGCGCACGCGGCCTATTTCGGCGTTTATGGCGTCTTTGTTGCGCAGCGTGATGTCGTCGAACAGCGCCTGGTCCCTGACCACGAGCGGCTGGGCATCGGAACTGCGCTGCGCCACCAGCACATTGCGCTGACCGTCCCAGGCCGACAGTGAATATTCCTTGAGCAGACCACTGGTGCCTTTTATCGCCTCGATACTCTGGTTTCGATGCTCCAGCCCGGCGCTGAAAAACTGGCTCAATACCTCGAAATTCATCACCGCCTCATCGGTACCTCGCTTGAGAATCCTGCAACACAGGGTGGTGAGGTCGACTTGTATATCGTGGAAGCGCAATTTCGACTCGGTCGATACTTGCTCAAGCCCGGTAATTTTTTGCTTGAAGTCGTTTGGCCACAAGTACAACGCATCTCGCGTCAGAGGCTGCGCCAAGTGTTTTTCCATGGTCGCGCTAAACCGCTGAACCAAGGCTACGGCCTGGTCATGGACCTGCATCATCCCCACACCCGGCATGCGATCCTGCAGCATGTTTTTCACCGCGTCGGTATTGAGCGCGAATTGTCCTCGAAGAAAGGTGGTCTTGCCCGCAGAGGGTGCGCCGCGCACGATCGAGACGTCCTGCGCCTGTACAGGTACCGGGTCCTGGAGGATGGACTGGAACTGCGCAAGATATTTTTCTGCCATCTGTATGGTCAGGCTTTTCAGAATATTGGCGTTGAAGTTTTCCACTTCGGGTAACCAAACATCTTTTTTCGCCAGCGCCTGCGCCAACGTCGGCAGGCTTGTGTCGACGGCAGCCGGGGCGGACCATGCTTTGCGCTCGTTGTCCTGCAGCCTTTGCAACCCTTCGGGATCACGGGTCAGTGCCTGCCAGGAGGTGATGGTCGGGTCAGCCAGCATGCAGGCGAGCCGCTCCCGATAATTGTTCTCCGACAGCGGCCTGCGCAGCAGTTCGCTCAAGACGTCGCGGGCATTGCTCGCATTGATCGAAGCAGGCGGCAACACGGGGTGAATGTGCGATGCGGGGTGAATCAACATATTCAGTCCTCCAGTCAATCAGGTCCTGGAAACGTAGCGCACGTCTCAGGACCTGCTGATAGGACTTTTCTTCTTTGCGCACCGCAGCATCAAATACGCCTGCGGCGGCGGCTCAGCCCATGACCTCACTCAACGGAATGAAATTGACCCGGTCACCTGTTTCCAGCGTCGTCCCTTCCAACACCTCCACAAATCCCTCGGCCCACGCCGCGCTGCGCAGAACGCCGGAGCTTTGATTACCGTAGATGATCGCCTGGCCATCCTGGATACGCCCGCGCAGATACTCGCGACGGTTGCCCGGCTTGGTCCATACAAAACCCACCGGGACTTCGAAGCGCAACGGTTCTACAGCCTCCACGCCTTGACGCCGCAGGATGTAGGGCCGTGCGAGCAACGCAAACGTCACCAGAGTCGAGGCCGGGTTGCCCGGCAAGCCGATCACCGGCACGCCGCGGAAGTGGCCGACCGTCAAAGGCTTGCCGGGTTTGATCGCAAGCTTCCAAAGGGCAAGCTCGCCCTCTTCACGCAGGGCGATGCCCAGGAAGTCCGCTTCACCCACCGATACACCGCCGGTGGACAGGATCAAGTCGACGCTGCCCAGTCCGGCCAACCGCGTGCGGGTCTGTTCCAGGTCGTCCGGCAGGATGCCAGCATCGATCACTTCGCAGCCCATGCGCGTCAGCCAACTGCACAGCACGCGGCGGTTGCTGTTGTAGATCTGGCCCGGCCCCAGGGGCAATCCAGGCTCGATCAGCTCATCGCCGGTCGACAGCACCGCCACGCGCACACGGCGCACCACGTCCAGGCGATCACGCCCAAGCGAAGCGGCCAGGCCCAGTTCGATCGGGCCCAGGCGCGTACCTGCCGGCAACACCAACTCGCCGGCCGTGGTCTCCTGGCCTTGCGCACGGATATTCTGGCCCGCTTGCAACGGCTCGCTGAAACTCACCCGCCCGTCGTCGTGAATGATCGCGTTTTCCTGCATTTCGACGCAGTCCGCGCCCTGAGGCACTGGCGCCCCCGTGAAGATGCGTGCACAGGTGCCGGGCGCCAGCGGCTCAGGCGCAGTGCCGGCAAAAATACGCTGGCTGACCGGCAACGGCGCGCCGGCCCAGTCTGCGACGCGCAGGGCATAGCCATCCATGGCACTGTTGGGCCAGGGTGGCAGGTCGAGGGTGGAGACCAGGTCCTGTGCCAATACGCGGCCATCGCACTCGGCCAGGCGCACGGTTTCGCGCTCGCGGATCGGCGCGGCGTCGGCCATGTCCAGCAAACGCTGCAAAGCCGCTTCCACCGGCATCAAGGCGCCGGTTTTGCCGGGCTTATCCACGGGTTTCACAGGGCTGGGCCTGCTTCAGGTGCGGCACGAAATTGCACGGCCGATGACGGTTATCCAGTTGTTCAGCCAGGATACCGTCCCAACCGGTGCGCACGGCATTGGTGGAGCCCGGCAGGCAGCACACCAGGGTGCCATTGGCCAGGCCGGCCAGGGCGCGCGATTGCACGGTGGAGGTGCCGATATCGGCCACCGAGATCTGGCGGAACAGCTCGCCAAACCCATCGACCTGCTTGTCCAACAGGCAGCTCACCGCTTCGGGTGTGCTGTCGCGGCCGGTAAAGCCGGTGCCGCCGGTGATCAGCACCACCTGCACCACGTCTTCGGCGATCCAGTGGGCGACCTGGGCGCGGATTTTGTAAAGATCGTCCTTGAGCAGCACGCGCTCGGCCAGGGTATGGCCGGCGGCGGTCAGGCGGTCGACGAAGACCTGGCCCGAGGTGTCGGTGTCCAGGGTGCGGGTGTCGCTGACGGTCAATACAGCGATATTCAGAGGTACGAAAGGCGCATCAGCCTTGGCTTTCATGGCACGGTCCGGTTGTCGAAGGAACAGCCCGATGTTATATCACAAGCCTCTGTTTACCTGCCGCAGCGGAACCCTCATGCCCCTTGAATCCTTACCCCTGCCCTGCTCGATTCTGTTGCTGGCCGGCGGTCGTGGCCAGCGCATGGGCGGCCAGGACAAAGGCCTGCTGCAGTGGCACGGCCAGCCCTTGATTGCGCACCTGCAACACCTGGCACGGCCGCTTACGGACGACCTGATCATCTCGTGCAACCGCAACCATGAGCGGTATGCAGCCTATGCCGATCAACTGGTGAGCGACGACAGCTCGGACTTTCCCGGACCACTTGCCGGTATCCGTACGGGACTCTTCGCCGCACGCCATGGGCATCTGCTGATCCTGCCCTGCGATGTGCCGCACCTCGATGCGCGACTGCTGGCCGACCTGCGTGCGACAGCACGACTCAACCGGCAGGTTCCGGTGATGGTCCGCCATGGCGAGTTCTGGGAACCCTTGCTGTGCATCATCCCTGTCGCCTTGAAGGATCAGGTGGAGCAGGCCTGGCAAGGGGGCGAACGCAGCCCGCGCAAAATCCTGCTGCAGCTGGGCGCCGTGGGCCTGGAATGCCCGGCCGATGACCCGCGCCTGGCCAACCTCAATACACCGGACCTGTTGCACACAAGGCCTGGCGTGTCAGAATGAGCCTTGCATCAGGAACTTTGCCGGCGTTGCACACGTCACAAGGTCAGCATTTTAAAAGCATTCTCTCGGAGACAAACTCATGACTCAACGGACCATCGCCGCTCTCATGCTTGCACTGGGCCTCGCCACCCTCGCCGGTTGCGCCTCGCCGACAGTGATCACCCTGAATGACGGTCGCGAAATCCAGGCCGTCGACACCCCGAAATTTGACGAAGATTCGGGCTTCTATGAATTCCAACAGCTTGACGGCAAGCGCACCCGCATCAACAAGGATCAGGTTCGCACCGTTAAAGACCTGTAAGCCTTACCGCTTGCCCACAAGGCCCGCCTCGCGCGGGCCTTGTCGTTTGCGGCGCTTACCAGTCCAGGGTGAGTTCACTGCGAAAGCTGCGTTCCTGGCCGCTGACCGGGTCGATGAAACGCACGCCCTGGGCCAGCAACTTGAGCGGGTTGGCGTAATCGTCCTTGGCGTCCTTGATCACCTCGGGATAGAACGGGTCATTGCAGATACTCGCGCCGAGCGCGGTCATGTGCACACGCAACTGGTGCTTCTTGCCGGTGACCGGGAACAGACCGTAGCGCCATAGATCGCCGTGTTTTTCGCGCACCTGCACCGCCGTTTCGGTATTGCTGGCACCGGGGCCTTCCTGCATGCGGAAGAAAGGCTCACCGTCCACCAACCGGCTCTTGTGCACCAGCGGGAACGTTAGGTCAGGCAAGGCCGGGGCAATGGCTTCGTAGAATTTATCGATGCGCCGCGTGGGAAACAGTTGCTGATAAGCCGCGCGGGTGGCGGGATTGGCCGAGAACAGCACCAGCCCTGCGGTATGCCGGTCAATGCGATGCAGGGGCACCAGGGCGGGGTTGTCCAGGCGCCGGATCAAACGGCGCAACAGCGTCTGCTCGACATACTCGCCCGCAGGGGTCACCGGCAGGAAATGCGGCTTGTCGGCCACCACCAGATGCTCATCGGCGTACAGGATGGTTTCCTCTACGGGAATCACTTTCTCGTTGGGCACTTCACGAAAGTAATGGATGCACAGGCCTTCCCTGTAAGCCAGGCCCAGGCTGATGGGCTGCCCATTGCCATCGAGCACCCGGCCACGGGCAATGCGGTCCAGCCATTGTTCACGGGCAATCGCCGGGAAATGCTCGCACAGGCAATCGAGCACCGTTGCCCATGGACCAGGCGGCAGGTACAAGGTGCTGGCTTGGTGCTGTGAAGGGGAAAAACCGGAAGTGGACATGCAGATGCTCAAGGCCTGGAAATAAACAGGCGGGCATTATCCCGCATGGCGCGGGATTGAGCCTAGGAGAGATCTCAGGCCTTGGCCAGTTGCACGCGCAAAACCGGTGAAGCGCTCGCCGCCTCGGTAAACTCCTTGAGCCAGCGCAGTACGTCCACGGCCTCCCAACGGCCCGGGTCGTACAGTGCGTAGAGCAGGCCCTGATAGCCCACCACGTCCAGCTGCTTGTGATAACCGGCACGCTGGAACAGCGCTTCGATTTCCGCGAAACAGGTGTTGAAATGCACCTTGTTGAAGGGCGTCTTGCCTTCCGTGACCAGGCCATCGAGGCGCAGCTCGCTCACCGCATCGCGCACGATGTCGGCGGACATGCGATTGACGCTGCTTTTCAGTTGTTCGACATTCACCACGGGCGTTCCCTCTATTCAATCGCTGTACAAACATACAGTAACGTAATATTCGGAAACTCGCCATCGCATAAACGTCAGCGCAGGAAAGCGACAACCTGTTCAGTGTCGAACGGCCAGTCCAGCTCAGCCCCCGTGTCCACCCGCCTGAGCACCGGGATCCGCAGGCCGTAGACCTCGGTCAGGTCGTCGGGATCGGTGATATCCACCAGCTCCACGAGCAACCCGTGCTCGACGAGCGGCATGATTTCGGCTTCGGCAATTTCACACAGATGGCAACCCAGGGTGCCGAACAGCTGGCATTCAGCAAGCATGGCAAATGCACTCGGATGGAAAACACCTCACCATTCTAAGCCCAACGCGGCCCGCAAAGGCGCTTGAGCACGCCATATACCCGCAGGCCGCCGACCAGCGCGACGGCGACGCCAAGGGCGGTACCTATTTGCGCGAGTTTGAGTTAATTAGGGTAAGGTTTTTCAAGGCTTGCGCCGCGACCGCCCGGATTGAGCTTTGCCCCCAGGGCGTGCGCACCAGGGCAAAGCAAAAGCGGTACCACACAATCGCAGTGAACCTTCGGCAAACCCCGCGACTCGAAACCACACGTACAGAACAGCCACACGGAGATAACCATGGCCGGTAAATCAGCAAAGACTGCTCAAGAAATACTGATGGCGGATTTTCAGACCCTCGTCGCCGATACCGAAAGGTTGCTGGACGACACCGCCGTCCTGGCCGGTGACCAGGCCGATGAGCTGCGTACCAGGATCCATGAAAGCCTGCTCAAGGCTCGCGAAACCCTGCAGTTGACCGAAGACTCCCTGCGTGAGCGCGGCCAGGCGGCTATCACTGCAACGGAAGATTACGTGCAGGCCAACCCGTGGCAGTCCGTCGGTATCGCTGCCGGCGTAGGCTTTTTGATCGGTCTGCTGGCTACCAGGCGCTAATATCATGGCTATCGACGAATCCAGCTCGTCAAAGGGCGCAGGTACCACTTCCCGCCGCCTGGGCGCCGCCGTGCTCGGCTTATTGCACAGCCATGTCGAACTCTTTGGCATCGAGTTGCAGGAGCAGAAGGCACGCACTGTCAGCCTGCTGCTGTTCGCCGGCCTTGCGTTGGTGTTTGCCCTGCTGCTGTTGGTAGGGTTATCGACACTGGTGATGATCCTGGTGTGGGACACCGGCTACCGCCTCACCGGCATCATCTGTCTGTGTGTGTTCTACACCCTGGCCGCAGCGTTCTGCGGGGTACGCTTGAAAGCGGCGGTGTTCGATGAGTCCACGCCTTTCCATGCCACCCTCGAAGAACTGGCCAATGACCGGGAGCGCCTGTTGCCATGAGCCTGCCTGAACCGCAAAACACGTCCCGTCGGGAAATGCGCAAGGCGTTGATTCGCCTGCGCATGGAAATGCACCGTCAGGAAATCCGTCATGAATCCCAGCAACTCATGGCGCCCCTGCACAGAGTGCGCGACATGCGTCACAACTGGCAGGACAGCCTGGGCATCAAGCACGCGCCGCTGTGGGGCGTGGCGGCGGTGACCCTGATGGGGTTCTTTACCGGCAAAGGCGCCAAGGGCGGCAGTATCAGCAGCGTAACGCGCCTGGTACGGCTGGGGGCCGGGTTGATTCCGCTGATCAAGCTGGCCATGCAAGGCGCCTCGCGCAAACGATAAGCCCCGCTCGTTCAACACCACGTCCTGACCGCCGGGCCATTAGCGCAACGGCGGCCAGGACTTGTTGTTCATCGCTATCGAAACAATCGACTTCAACATTTGCGCTTGCCCCGCCTGCGTGGAAACGGGAAGCTGCAACTGTCATTTACCGTACGGAGCGTACCCGCCTTGGATTGGCCCACCCTGTTGACCCGTGAACGTCTTGGCAAGCCGCTGCACAGCCCTGAAGAACTGGGCCGCAGCCCTTTCCACAAAGACCATGATCGCATTATTTTCTCTGGCGCTTTCCGTCGCCTGGGCCGCAAGACCCAAGTGCATCCGGTGACGAGCAACGACCATATCCACACGCGCCTGACCCACTCGCTGGAAGTCAGTTGTGTGGGGCGCTCCCTTGGTATGCGCGTCGGCGAAACGCTGCGCGGTGCACTCCCCGACTGGTGCGATCCGAGCGATCTAGGCATGGTGGTGCAATCGGCCTGCCTGGCCCATGACATCGGCAACCCGCCCTTCGGGCACTCAGGCGAAGACGCGATTCGCCACTGGTTCCAGCAGGCCGCCGGGCGCGGCTGGCTGGATGACATGAGCGGTGCCGAGCGCAATGACTTCCTCAACTTCGAAGGCAATGCCCAGGGTTTCCGCGTACTGACCCAGCTTGAGTATCATCAATTCGACGGCGGCACGCGGCTGACCTATGCCACCCTGGGCACCTACCTCAAGTACCCCTGGACTGCCCGCCACGCGGACTCGTTGGGCTACAAGAAACACAAGTTCGGCTGCTACCAGAGTGAGCTGCCGATCCTGGAACAGATCGCACAAAAACTCGGCCTGCCTCAACTGGAGGAACAACGCTGGGCGCGCCACCCGCTGGTGTACTTGATGGAGGCCGCCGACGACATCTGCTATGCGTTGATCGACCTGGAAGATGGCCTGGAAATGGAGTTGCTGGAGTACGCCGAAGTCGAGTCACTGCTGCTCGACCTGGTGGGTGATGACCTGCCGCAGACGTATCGACAGTTGGGCGCGTCGGACTCCCGCCGTCGCAAGCTGGCGATCCTGCGCGGCAAGGCCATTGAGCACCTGACCAACGCGGCGGCGCGTGCCTTCGTCGAACAGCAGGACGCGCTGCTTGCCGGCACCCTGCCTGGCGATCTGGTTGAACACATGCACGGTCCGGCAAAGCGTTGCGTACTGGATGCCAAGGACATGGCGCGCAAGAAAATCTTCCAGGACAAGCGCAAGACCCTGCATGAAATCGGCGCCTACACCACCCTGGAGATTCTGCTGAACGCGTTTTGCGGTGCGGCCCTGGAGCAACACGGCGGGCGTACGCCGTCGTTCAAGAACCGGCGCATCCTCGACTTGCTGGGCAACAGCGCGCCGGACCCCGCCTGGTCGTTACACGCCTCGTTCCTGCGCATGATCGACTTCATCGCCGGCATGACCGACAGCTATGCCACCGAGATGGCGCGGGAAATGACCGGGCGCTCCAGCCCTCAATAACGTCCTGACCACGCCGCCCTGCGCCCTAAAGGAATTGCCCTACGATGGGAACAGAGCGGCCTGATCGAATTCGTACATATTCCCGAGGAATAATCACGCACGCCGCCGTGAAACAGACGAGCAACCCCCACGCTCCCATCGATGCTTGACTTACTGTGTGCTCTTTATGCCCAGACACCCCCTTCGTATTCTTCTGGTGGAGGATCATCCCTTTCAACTCCTGGCCACCCAGTGCCTGCTGAGAAGCTTCGGTTTCGACCAACTCACCCCCGTGGAAAATGCGGAGCAGGCCATACGCACAATGACTCAGTGCAAGTTCTCTTACGACTTGATGTTATGCGACCAATGCCTGCCCGACCTGCCCGGTCTGGAATTGGTGGAGATCGCCAGCCGCCGTCAATTTATTACCAGCGCGATTCTATTGAGCGGGCTACCAGCGACGGAATTGCTCAAACTGACCACACAAGCTGCGCAGCGCAACCTTCCACTGCTGGGCTGTTTGTCAAAACCGTTAAACAGAGATGAACTTGCAAGTTTAATGGTCTTGACTTAACCCCTGTCAAAGTAAGAACTTTAACCTTATCAACTGCGAAAAATAACGTAATCATCGTCGCAAAACGCTTTTGACCGCTGGCCATGCCAGACACCCTGAAAGCCCAAACATCAAGTTTCACAATTACCGATCGACTTGTAGGATTCTACCTTTTTTGACGTAGGAAACTTCCTGTTTTGTACTTGTTCGCCCCTCGCTTCATGCTGCTGTCGCTTCTTCTGAGCTAATGTGACCGCTTTATTTGCACCTGCATGGAATTTGATTATGAACACCGTTTTTATTATCGACGACCACCCCGTTATACGGCTTGCCATCAGAATGTTACTGGAACACGAAGGCTACAAAGTCGTTGGAGAAACGGATAACGGATGCGATGCCATACAAATGGTCCGTGAATGCCTGCCCGACCTGGTAGTCCTGGATATCAGCATCCCGAAACTTGACGGCCTCGAAGTACTTTGCCGATTCAACGCCATGAACACTTCGATGAAAACCCTGGTGCTCACGGCCCAGTGCCCAACCCTGTTCGCCACGCGCTGCATGCGTTCCGGCGCTGACGGTTATGTCTGCAAGGAAGGCGACCTGACCGAACTGCTGAGCGCCATTCGTGCCGTACTATCCGGTTACAACTACTTCCCCAGCCAGGCATTGAATGCAAATGGAACGGAAGGCGCGGACACTCAGGAGCTGGAACTATTCAAAGCCGTTAACGACCGCGAACTCATGGTCCTGCAACTGTTTGCACAAGGTCGCACTAACAAGGAAATAGCCAAAGGCATGTTCCTGAGCAATAAAACAGTCAGCACCTATAAAAAGCGTTTAATGCAAAAACTAAAAGCCCAATCTTTAGTTGAGCTCATCGAGATGGCAAAACGAAACGCGCTAGTGTGAGAAAACGGATGCCCAGCCGTATCAAGGACTATTTGATCATATTGAGTGCCAGCTTGTACTTCAGCACTGCCGTGCTCGCGGACTCCTCCATCCCCCCACAACACTTCACCTTATTGAGTCGCGCGGGAACCGTTCAACTGGACACTCGACTGGACAGAACCCAGCGCCAGTGGCTGCAGTACAAGCGCGAGCTGGTACTGGGTACTGCCGCGCCTGACTACCCGCCGTTCGACCTCACCTCCAGTGGCCGCGACTACGAGGGGCTCACGGCGGATTATGCGGGTCTACTGGCCAAGGCGCTCGCCATACCGGTCAAGGTCCTGCGTTACCCTTCCCGTTTGTCCGCCATTGAAGCCCTTGAAGCCGGCGACATTGACTTGCTGGGCTCCTCCAATGGCTTTGAGGCCGCAAACCCCCATCTCACACTGTCGGCCCCTTATGCCGTGGACCAGCCGGTACTGGTCACGCGCGAAGGAGAAACCCGCAGTCTCGGCAATGGCCTGGAAGGGTTGCGCTTGAGCCTGGTTTACCATTACCTGCCCCTCGAAGAGGTGGAAAAGCTGTACCCCAAGGCGGATATCCGCCCCTATCCCTCTTATCAGAATGCGCTGAATGCCGTGGCATTCGACCAGGCGGATGTGTTTCTCGGCGACACCATTTCCACCCATTTCATGATTAACAAGGGCTACCTCAAGAACATTCGCATGGCCAATTTCGGCAAGCATGAGGCTTACGGTTTCAGCTTTGCCCTGCGCCACGACAACCTGATTCTCTTGAGCATTGTCGACACGGTGCTGGCGGCTGTGCCCATCAACGAACGCGACAGCATCGCCAAGCGCTGGAGCGCCGGCAGCGACATCCTGCTGACCGACAAGAAACTGCAACTGACCCCGCGCGAAGAACGCTGGTTGAAGGCCAATCCGGTTGTGAAGGTTGTCGTCAATGAAACCTTTGCCCCCCTCACCTTCTTCGACGCGGAGGGCAACTTTCGCGGTATCACCGCCGACCTCCTGGAACTCATTCGCTTGCGGACCGGCTTGCGTTTCGCGGTTCAGCGCGGGCGTGAGGTCGACGATATGATCGAGCAGGTCGCCGCACAGAATGTCGACATCATCGGGGCCATCGTGCCGAGTAACCAACGGGAGGCGCAGCTGAGTTTCAGCCGCCCTTACCTGGAAAACTCCTATGTGCTGCTGACCCGCAAAGAGCCTGGAGCGCCCCTGAACCTGGAGCAGATGACGGGCAAGCGCCTGGCGGTGACCCAAGGTACCCCACTGGCCGATACCTTGCGCAAGGACTATCCCCGCATTCAACTGGTGGAAACCGGCGACACCTTCAGGGCATCCGAGTTGCTCGCACAAGGGCAAGTGGACGGCGCTGTGAACACGCTGCTGATCGCCAACTACTTCCTGTCCTCGAAAGTGTTCCGCGACAAGTTGCAGATCACTACCACCATCGGCACCAGCCCGGCGACGTTCGCCCTGGCCACATCCCGCCATGCCACCGAATTGAGCTCGATCCTCGACAAAGCGCTGCTCAGTATCGCCCCGGATGAAATGGGCGTGATCAACAGCCGCTGGCGCGGCTACACAGTCGAGTCCGACAGCTATTGGCGCAATTACAACCAGCTGATTGCCAGGATCGTCATCGGAACCGGGTTGTTGCTCCTGGTTTCGCTGACCTGGAACGCCTACATGCGCCGCCAGATCAGGCAACGAAAAATGGCCGAGCGCGCCCTCAACGACCAGTTCGAGTTCATGCGCGCGCTGGTCAACGAAACGCCACACCCCATCTATGTACGCGATCGTAACGGCTTGCTGCAAACCTGCAATGACAGCTACCTGCAGACATTCGACGTCAAGCGAGAGGAGGTGATCGGCAAAAGCGTGACCCAGATGAACATGGCCCTGGCGCCCGAAGCGGCGCAGTACCATGCCGATTACCTGCGGGTGGTGGCCGAGGGCACGCCATTGATCCTGGACCGCACCCTGCATATCCATGAAAGGAAGCTGACGATCTACCACTGGATCCTGCCCTACCGCGACTCCATCGGCGAAGTCCAGGGCATCATTGGCGGCTGGATCGACATCAGTGAACGGCGCCAGTTGTTTGATGAACTGCGTGCCGCGAAGGAACGCGCCGATGAGGCCAACCGCGCCAAAAGCACCTTCCTTGCCACCATGAGCCACGAGATACGCACGCCGATGAACGCGGTAATCGGCATGCTGGAACTGACGCTCAAGCGCGCCGACCAGGGCCATCTCGACCGGCCGGCGATAGAAGTGGCGTACAACTCGGCCAGGGATCTACTGGAGCTGATCGGCGATATTCTCGATATCGCGCGTATTGAGTCCGGGCGCCTGAGCCTGGCCCCGGAGCGCGTCAATCTGCGGGAGGTGATTGAGTCGGTGGTGCGTGTCTTCGATGGGCTTGCCCGCCAGAAAACCCTCAGCCTGCTATTGGAATTCAAGCCCGATCCGAGCGACATCGAAGTATTGATCGACCCGCTGCGCTTCAAGCAAGTGCTGTCCAACCTCGTGAGCAACGCCATCAAGTTCACCGAACATGGGCAGGTGAAGATCAAGGTTGAGGTGCAACCGAGCCAGACACCGGAACAGGTCGAACTGAAGCTGGTGGTGGAGGACACCGGCATAGGCATCAACCGAGAAGACCAGCAGCGCCTGTTCGAGCCATTCGCCCAGGCCGACAACTCCGGGCACCTGGC
Organism: Pseudomonas sp. 31 R 17; assembly: GCF_900004915.1. Classification (NCBI taxonomy): domain Bacteria; kingdom Pseudomonadati; phylum Pseudomonadota; class Gammaproteobacteria; order Pseudomonadales; family Pseudomonadaceae; genus Pseudomonas; species Pseudomonas sp. 31 R 17. The sequence continues at coordinate 36,581 of NZ_CVTN01000060.1, read as the reverse complement.
CAGAAGTGGCGCCGGCCTGGGCCTGGTGATCTGCCGCAGCCTCTGCGCAATGATGGGCGGCCAGTTAAGCTTGAGCAGCGTGCCCATGGTCGGCACCCAGGTGCACGTCAACCTGAAAATGCCGCGCCTGCACCCGGTCACGACCGTGGGCGAGCATACGCCAGCCAAGCCGGCCTCTACCCCGGTACTCAATGTGCTGGTGGTAGACGACCACCCGGCGAACCGCCTGCTGATGTGCCAGCAACTGGGCTACCTGGGCCATCAGTTCACCGCCGCCGAGCACGGCGCCGCCGGGTTCCAGGCCTGGCGCCAGGAACAGTTCGACCTGGTGATCGCCGACTGCAACATGCCCATCATGAATGGCTACGAGCTAAGCCGTTCCATTCGTGAATATGAGCAGCGCGAACAGTTGGCACCCTGCGTGGTACTGGGGTTCACCGCCAATGCCCAGCCGGAAGAAAGACAACGCTGCCTGGAAGCGGGCATGGACGACTGCCTGTTCAAGCCCATCAGTCTCACGATACTGGAGCGGCAACTGGCGCAGATCACACCGCAGCCCACGAGCCAGCGCCTGGACCTGAGTTGCCTGGACGCGCTGACGGGAGGCGATCCGCAATTGAGTCGACGGTTGCTCGAAGAACTGCTGACCAGCAGCATTCATGATCGTCAGGCACTCACCGCGCTACTGGAGCGCAAGGCGTCGCCCATGGACATCATCGAACAAGCCCACAAGATCAAGGGGGCCGCACGCATCGTTCAAGCCAATGCCCTGGCCGGGCAATGCGAAGCCCTGGAACAAGCCTGTTCCCGCGACGATGATCGGCGAGTGGTCGAGGCGGGGATCAAGTCCCTGGAAAAGCTCATGCTTGAGCTGGAACGGGCGCTGCAAGTTCAACTGCATGAACTGGACAGCCAATAAGTCAGTATAGGAGCGAGCTTGCTCGCGAAAAACTCACAGGCACCGCGTTCATTCAGGAAGCACGCGTTATCGTTGACGTTTTTCGCGAGCAAGCTCGCTCCTACAAGGGCGGTGTACGCTTAACTGACTGGCATTCCCCGACTCGCTCGCTCAGCAATTGGTCAAGCGCAGAAAAATAGCCGCCAGCTGTTCGATACCCAACTGGTCCTCGGGGGTAAAACGAGCCAGCGACGGGCTGTCGAGGTCAAGGACGCCAATCAATTGGCCGTTCTTGACCAGCGGCACCACCAATTCGCTGTTTGAAGCGCTGTCACAGGCAATGTGCCCGGCAAACGCATGCACGTCTTCCACTCGCTGGGTCTGCCGGGTCGCAGCGGCGGCGCCGCACACACCACGCCCGAAAGGGATCCGCACACAGGCAATCTGGCCCTGGAATGGGCCAAGCACCAGCTCATCATTGCGATTGAGGTAGAAACCCGCCCAGTTCAGGTCGTCCAGTTGATTGAACAGGAACGCGGAGAATTGCGCACTGTTGGCGATGAAATCCCGCTCATCGGCCAGCAGCGATTCCAGTTGCGCGCACAGCAGCGCATAGCCATCCAGACCGGTGCCGGTCTGTTGCAAATCGATCATGGTTGACGCTCCAGCAATTTGAGACCCACCCAGTAACGGGCGAACTGATAGGCACAGCGGCCATTACGGTTACCGCGGCCGGTAGCCCAGCGCACGGCGAGAATGTCGAGTTGTTCATCGCGCTGCCACTGCAGGCCGGCCTTGTCTGCAAGCTCACCGATCCAGTGTTCCACCACATTCAGGAAGTGTTCCTGGGTGAATGGGTAGAACGACAGCCACAGGCCAAAACGGTCGGACAAGGCGATCTTGTCTTCCACCGCCTCACTCGGGTGCAGTTCACCATCCACGCGCTTCCAATTGTCGTTGTCACTCTGGTTCTCCGGCACCAGGTGACGGCGGTTGGAGGTGGCGTACAGCAATACGTTTTCCGGCGCCTGCTCCAGGGAGCCATCCAGTACACTCTTGAGCACGCGATAGTCGCCTTCGCCTGCTTCGAACGAGAGGTCGTCGCAGAACAGAATGAAACGCTGCGGCAGCTTGAGCAGTTGCTCGACCACGCGCGGCAGGTCGGCCAGGTGGTCGCGCTCGATTTCGATCAAGCGCAGGCCGGCCTTGGCATGCTGGGCGAGCAAGGCGCGGACCATGGAGGACTTGCCGGTACCACGCGAACCCCATAGCAGCGCATGGTTGGCGGGTAAGCCGTCAAGAAACTGCTGGGTGTTGCGCGCCAGCGTTTCGCGTTGCTTGTCGACGCCGATCAGGTCCGACAAACGCATGTCCAGGCTCACTTGCAGCGGCAACAGAAAGCCTGTGCGGCCCTCGCGCTGCCAGCGCGCGGCCAGGCAGTGATTCCAGTCAATGGCTTGGCGCGCAGCGGGTAACAGGGGTTCCAGGCGCGCGAGCACTGCGTCAGCCCGCTCAAGAAAGGCACTCAATCGAGAATCCACGTCTATTCCTCTGGCAAGTTCTTGTAAAAGATGGCGTATTGGCAACCAGCGGCAGACCGAACAAGGCTGCGAAATTCGATTCATGCCGGGCAAGTCAGCATTGGTGGATGTTCAGCTATGCTTGCCGGGCGAAGGGAAACGTGAAGTGGTTCAACACTCGATGGATATCAAGTTCGCCCACCGCTTGTCTTATAAACAAGCCAGATTGACTGTGCTGGTCGGTTTCGTCTTGGGAACCTTGCTCAGTCTTATCCAAATCGGCATTGATTATGCCAGCGAAGACGCATCCATCAACCGTGAAATACGCTCGCTGATCGAAATCAGCCACAATCCCGCCTCGCGCATCGCCTATAACATCGATGCCGAACTCGCCCAGGAACTGACCCTGGGCCTGCTGCACTCCCCTGCCATTGTTCACGCCCAGTTGATCGACAACAACGGCGTGGTGCTGGCCGACGTCGACCGGCCGCGCAAGGAAAGCCATTACCGGCCCGTCAGCGATTTTCTGTTTGGCGCCAACCGTCCATTCGAGGACCGTCTGTACCTCAGCCACATGCCCGACGAATCCCTCGGCGTGTTGCGCCTTGATGTAGACACCTATGCGTTTGGCAGCCGCTTCCTGCGCCGCGCCGAGGTCACGTTGCTCAACGGTTTTATTCGCAGCCTGCTGCTGACCGGGATCCTGCTGGGCTTGTTCTACGTCATGCTCACCCAACCGCTGGTGCGCATTATTCGAGCGTTGAGCACGCGCCGACAGGCGCGCCTGGACTGCCCGCCGGGCCATGAGCATGACGAAATCGGTGTGCTGGTCAACGTTGCCAACCAGCAGTTCGAAAACATGGAAACCGAGATTCAGCAGCGTCGCCATGCCGAGGATCGCCTCACCGAATACCTGGGTCAGCTCGAAGACATCGTTTCTGCGCGCACCCTCGAGCTCAAGACCAGCAACCAACGCTTGAGTCAGTTCAATGATGAACTGGAGGCTGCCAGATTGACCGCACTGGAAATGGCCCAGGCGCGCGCGGCATTCCTGGCCAATATGAGCCATGAAATCCGCACCCCGCTCAATGGCCTGCTGGGCATGATTGCTCTGTCGCTGGACAGCTCGCTCAACGCCGAGCAGCGCCAGCAACTGTCCATCGCCCATGACTCCGGCAAGGTTCTGGTGGAGTTGCTCAACGATATCCTCGACTTGTCCAAGTTCGACGCCGGTCAACTGGAGCTTGAGCGTATCGCGTTCGACCTGGGCTCACTGGTGGAAGACACCGCCAACCTGTTGTCGCAAAACGCCGCACCCAGCGTGGAACTGACCTGCCTGATCGACCCGCTGTTTCCTGCCCAGGTGATTGGCGACCCGACGCGGGTACGGCAAATCGTCAGTAACCTGCTGTCCAATGCCTTGAAGTTCACCCGCTTCGGCCGCGTCGATGTGCGCCTGAGCCAACACGGCGATGGCGTACGCATTGAGGTGTGCGATACCGGCATCGGCATTGCCCAGGACGCGCAGGTGAAGATTTTCCAGCCGTTTACCCAGGCCGGTGCCGGTATAACGCGCCAATTTGGCGGCACGGGCCTGGGGCTCGCATTGACCCATAACCTGTGCGAGGCCATGCAGGGCCGCTTGAGTATCAGTTCGGAGGTCGGCTTCGGCAGCCAGTTCTGCGTCGACCTGCCGCTGCCCACCCACTTGCCGGCGGTGGCTCAAGTCCCACTGGCGGGCGACGTGATCGTCATTACCAACCCAAGCAGTGGCCTGGGAGAGTTGCTCACCCTGCTGCTGCCCCACTGGGGGTTGGCGCCGCGTTGTTATTCCATGGAAGACGACCTGAGCGGACAGCATCCCGACCTGTTGATCACCGATTGCCCGGAGTGCCTGTTCCGCCTGAGACTGGGCATTACCGCGCCGATCCTGGTAGTGACGGCCTACGGCAATTTCATGCCCGGCGAAGAAGTCGCGGCGCTGGCACCGCTGCAGCAACAGGCCCGCCCGCTGAGCCGTAACGCGCTCTATCAGATCCTGCAGCGTAATTTGCACAGCGACACGCAACCGATGGCGGACCCGGTGCGAATCGACGCCACGTCACTCAGCCATCGCGCGCGCATCCTGCTGGTGGAGGACAACCCGGTCAATCAACTGGTGGCCAAGGGCATGCTCGGCAAGCTTGGCTGCGAGGTCATTGTGGCCGCCCATGGTGGCGAAGCCCTCAAGTGTCTTGAGGACCAGCGTTTCGATCTGGTGTTGATGGACTGCAACATGCCCGTCATGAACGGCTACGAAGCGAGCCGGCAGATTCGCCGGAGCGGCCGCTGGCCAGACCTGCCGATCGTCGCCTTGACCGCCAACGCCCTCGCCGAAGAGCGTGAACGTTGCCGTGCGGCGGGGATGAATGACTACCTGGCCAAGCCGTTTCGCCGTGAAGAACTCAAGGCCCTGCTGGACCTGTGGGTGCCTGAGACGACAAGCCTCTGACTTGGATCGGCATCGGTCATTTGAGCAGCGCTTCGATCTCCTGGCTCAGATCCTGAGGCTTGGTGGTCGGTGCAAAACGCTTGACCTGCCTGCCATCACGCCCGATGAGGAACTTGGTGAAATTCCATTTGATATTCTTTGATCCCAGCAGCCCCGGCGCCTGCTTTTTCAGCTGCACGAACAGCGGGTGGGCGTCGCTGCCGTTGACGTCGATCTTTTTGAACAAAGGAAAACTGACGCCGAAGTTCAGCTCGCAGAACTCGGCAATCGCGCCTTCGTTGCCTGGCTCCTGCTTGCCGAACTGATTGCACGGAAAACCCAGCACCACCAGGCCCTGGTCCTTGTATTGCTGCCAGAGTTGTTCCAGGCCCTTGTACTGCGGGGTGAAACCACATTTGCTGGCGGTGTTGACCACCAGGATGGCCTTGCCGGCAAAATCGGCCAAGGTCTTTTGCTCACCCTTGATGGTGGTGCAAGGGATGCTCAGCAGGTTGTCGCTCATGGCAGTGACTCTGGCAAAGGGAAGCAGAAAGATAGTACGCAATTGAATTGTGTACAAACTAATAAGCGGGAATGATGACGTGCCATCAACCCAGACCCCAAGGCATTTTGTAGGAGCGAGCTTGCTCGCGAAAAACTCACAGGCACCGCGCTCATTCAGAAAGCACGCGTTATCGTTGACGTTTTTCGCGAGCAAGAGCTAGGCGCCCCCCCCTCGCTCCTACAAAGGGCGGTATACGAGGCGCTTTCTCAGCGCGGCACCAGCTCCAGGCACACCGAGTTGATGCAGTAACGCAGCCCGGTCGGCGGCGGGCCGTCCGGGAACACGTGCCCCAGGTGTGCATCGCATTTGGCGCAGGTGACTTCGGTGCGGATCATGCCGTGGCTGACATCGCGGATCTCGACCATGGCACTGTCGGCAATCGGCTCGTAGAAGCTGGGCCAGCCGCAGCCTGAATCGAACTTGGCGGCAGAATCGAACAGCGGCTCATTGCAGCAAATGCAGTGATACACACCGTCGGTCCTGGTTTCGTTGTACTTGCCGCTGAAAGGTCGCTCGGTGCCTTTGAGACGGCACACGTTGTACTGCTCCGGATCGAGCATGGCTTTCCATTCTTCAACGGTTTTCTGCAGCTTTTCCATGGGTACACCTCGGCAACTGAAAAACCCTGATCTGTGTCTTTTCCGTGGATCAGGCGGCACGTATGATTGCGCCTCTTTAAAACACCAGTCTGGCACCCGCGCCACCGGCATTCAAACGTATTTAAGGTGCGGGCCGCGCAGGATTCACAGTACGGTAGTGCCCACGCCGTCTGGATCGTTCATTTTCAGGATCACATCGCCATGCAGGTCAGCAAATCGAACAAGCTCGCCAACGTCTGCTACGACATTCGCGGCCCGGTGCTCAAGCACGCCAAACGCCTGGAAGAGGAAGGCCACCGCATCCTCAAGCTGAACATCGGCAACCCGGCGCCCTTTGGTTTCGAAGCGCCCGACGAAATCCTCCAGGACGTGATCCGCAACCTGCCCACGGCCCAGGGCTACAGCGACTCCAAAGGCCTGTTCAGCGCGCGCAAGGCGGTGATGCAGTATTACCAGCAGAAGCAGGTGGAAGGTGTCGGGATTGAGGACATCTACCTGGGCAATGGCGTGTCCGAGCTGATCGTGATGTCGCTGCAGGCGCTGCTCAACAACGGCGACGAAGTGCTGGTGCCGGCGCCGGACTACCCATTGTGGACCGCCGCCGTGACCCTGGCCGGTGGCCACCCGGTGCATTACCTCTGCGACGAAGGTGCCGACTGGTTCCCTGACCTGGCCGATATCAAGGCCAAGATCACCCCGAACACAAAGGCCCTGGTGATCATCAACCCGAACAACCCCACCGGCGCCGTGTATTCCAGGGAAGTGCTGCTGGGCATGCTTGAACTGGCACGCCAACACAACCTGGTGGTGTTCTCCGACGAGATCTACGACAAGATCCTCTACGATGATGCGGTCCACGTATGCACCGCCTCCCTGGCACCCGATCTGCTGTGCCTGACCTTCAACGGTTTGTCCAAGTCCTACCGCGTGGCGGGCTTCCGCTCCGGCTGGATCGCCATCTCCGGGCCCAAGCACAACGCCCAGAGCTATATCGAAGGCATCGACATGCTGGCCAACATGCGCCTGTGCGCCAACGTGCCGAGCCAGCACGCGATCCAGACCGCCCTCGGCGGCTACCAGAGCATCAACGACCTGGTCCTGCCCCAGGGTCGCCTGCTGGAGCAGCGCAACCGTACCTGGGAGCTGCTCAACGCCATCCCGGGCGTCAGCTGCGTGAAGCCCATGGGGGCGTTGTACGCGTTCCCGCGGATTGACCCGAAAGTCTGCCCGATCCTCAACGACGAAAAATTCGTGCTCGACCTGCTGCTGTCGGAAAAGCTGCTGGTAGTGCAAGGCACCGCGTTCAACTGGCCGTGGCCGGACCACTTCCGCGTGGTGACCCTACCGCGCGTGGATGAGCTGGATATGGCCATCGGTCGCATCGGCAACTTCCTCAAGTCCTATCGCCAGTAAGGGAAATGTGGCCGTACGACCTTCATTTGGTCGTACAGCGATTATCTGGCAACACTTCTTTGGCAAGGGCGGCCTCGGCGCCGACGATGGCACCACGCCAGCCGCCCTGCCCTAGTGTTAACGGGCTGTTCGACACGCCTGGCGGCTAATCGACAGGGGATTGGATGTGGGAAAATCCCTTCAAGGCGCTACATTTTTGCTGTAGGACACAGTTTGAAATAGTCGCCCGGTTGAATCACCCCAGGCCGCACCTTATATACCCCGCAGTAAGCGACATATTAAGCATGAGGAGAATTCTACAACCATGATGCGCATCCTGCTGTTCTTGGCCACTAACCTGGCAGTCGTACTGATTGCCAGCGTCACCCTGAGCCTTTTTGGCTTCAATGGGTTCATGGCGGCCAACGGGGTTGATCTGAACCTCAATCAGCTGCTGATTTTCTGTGCGGTCTTTGGTTTTGCCGGTTCGCTGTTCTCGCTGTTCATCTCCAAGTGGATGGCGAAAATGAGCACCAGCACCCAGATCATCACTCAACCACGCACTCGCCATGAACAATGGCTGATGCAAACCGTGGAGCAGTTGTCTCAAGAAGCAGGCATCAAAATGCCCGAGGTGGGGATTTTCCCTGCTTACGAGGCCAACGCCTTTGCCACCGGCTGGAACAAGAACGACGCACTGGTCGCCGTCAGCCAGGGCCTGCTGGAGCGTTTCTCGCCGGACGAAGTCAAAGCGGTGCTGGCACACGAGATCGGCCACGTGGCCAATGGCGACATGGTCACCCTCGCGCTGGTACAGGGCGTGGTGAACACCTTCGTGATGTTCTTCGCACGGATCATCGGCAACTTCGTCGACAAGGTGATCTTCAAGAACGAAGAAGGCCGCGGTATCGCCTACTTCGTGGCAACCATCTTCGCCGAGCTGGTGCTGGGTTTCCTGGCCAGCGCCATCGTGATGTGGTTCTCGCGTAAACGTGAGTTCCGCGCAGACGAAGCCGGCGCACGCCTGGCGGGCACCAGCGCGATGATCGGCGCACTGCAGCGCCTGCGCTCCGAACAAGGCCTGCCGGTGCATATGCCGGACAGCCTGACCGCCTTTGGTATCAACGGCGGCATCAAGCAAGGCCTGGCACGCATGTTCATGAGCCACCCACCGCTGGAAGAGCGGATTGACGCATTGCGTCGTCGCGGCTGACAGCATCGGGCAAGACAAAAGGGGCGATTGAATCGCCCCTTTTTTTGCGGGCGTGATTCAGACCCTGGTCAACCGGTAAACCCGCTCGTCAAGGCGGGTGACGCCGTCCTGAACAAACTTCCAGCTTTCGCCCAGAATGTCCTGCTCCTCGAGCCTGTCCAATGCCCAGTGCTCGCCCAGCAATACGCGCACTTCAGCATCGCTGACGGCAAAAGGCGGCCCGGCCTTTTGCACCTGATCGTAATCGAGCGTAACCAGCAGGCCCTGGCAACCACGGCCCAGCAAGGCAGTGAGGCGCTCGGCGTATTGGGCGCGCATCAACGGCGGCAACGCGATCAACGCTGCACGGTCATACAGGGCGCTGCAACCAGCGACTGCCTGTGCATCGAGCGCGAAGAAATCACCACACCACACTTCGATCTGACTCGTCTGGTAGACCTTGAAGTCGCCCCTTCGGCTGATCTGCGGCGCCAGCCCCTGCTCGCTGAAAAACGCCTCAACCGCCTGCTCGGACAGTTCCACCCCCACCACGTGGCAACCCTGACTGGCCAGCCATACCAGATCCAGGCTTTTGCCACACAACGGCACCAGCACCTTGGCCCCGTCCACCAGCCCCAACTGCGGCCAATGCCGCTGCAGATAGGGGTTGACCTCGGGCAAATGAAAGCCAATCTGGTTGCGGGCCCAACGCTCCTGCCAAAACTCAGGCTGCATAAATCACCTCGAAAATTCGATCAAAAAGCACTAAAACTTATATTAGATTTTGATTGATGATCTGACTGAAGATGGGCCTATGTTAACTCTCAGGACCCCTATTATGCTCCCCAGCCTGTTTATCTCGCACGGTTCCCCCATGCTCGCCCTGCAACCCGGCGCGAGCGGCCCGGCGTTGCAACGCCTGGCAGCCGAGTTGCCGCGCCCGAAGGCGATTGTGGTGGTATCGGCGCATTGGGAAAGCCAGGAGTTGCTGGTCAGTGGCGCCAGCGCACCCGAGACCTGGCATGACTTCGGGGGTTTCCCCCGCGAACTGTTTGCCGTGCAGTATCCCGCGCCGGGCGACCCACGGCTGGCCGCTGAAATCGTCGAATTGCTGCATGCCGATGGCCTGGGTGCGCACATCGATGAGCACCGCCCCTTCGACCATGGCACCTGGGTGCCCCTGTCGCTGATGTACCCGGCGGCGGATATCCCGGTGGTGCAAGTGTCGCTGCCCAGCCGCATGGGCCCGGCCCTGCAGAGCAGGGTTGGACGTGCTCTCGGCGGGTTGCGTGAACAAGGTGTGTTGTTGATTGGCTCCGGCAGCATCACTCATAACCTGAGCGAACTGGACTGGCATGCAGGACCTGAGAGCATTGAGCCCTGGGCGCAGGAATTCCGTGATTGGATAGTGGAAAAGCTGGAGATCAACGATGAAACCACCTTGCACGACTATCGTCGCGAGGCTCCCCATGCGGTGCGTAGCCATCCCAGCGATGAACATCTTCTGCCATTGTTCTTTGCACAAGGCGCCGGAAAGTTATTCAGCGTCACGCATCAGGGTTTTACGATGGGAGCGTTAGGCATGGATATTTATCGATTTGATTAACTCATCGCAAGTCAATTGCTCGCGAACAACTATCTGGACTGGTTTGTCCGCATACTAAAGCAGTGGTGAATCATATGACCAGCGCGCCCAACTCACTGTTGAGCCAATCACGCTCACTGTCCTTGACACCCACTCGACAAGCTGTCTGTCAATACACTGGTCAAAGTCTCGGCCGTACTCTGGGTCAGCCAGTGGCTTCGAGCGTCATACGGCGCAGATTTGTAAGGTCAGGTGAAGAAGAGAAAGACATGATATGAGGATTCTTCCTCGCTCCGCCATTGGGGATCCCCTCTATTGAACCAATTGTGTCGGACGTCGGCACATAGTATTTCCCGTCGTTGCGCTGAAGAATCAGATCTTCGATATTACGTCCACTCGAGAGGGTCTTGATCACATCATCAAGCTCAAATGAACGCGCGTTGTTAAGTGGGTGATCCGCCTTATTTGCCCAAACATGAAGATGTAACGTAGCTGTTTTTTCTGCAACCGGAAAATGGAAAAACATTTTCACCTTGTCTTTCTGAGCATTGACATCATAGACCTCAGAAAGATGATGCAGAGAATCGTCCCTCAGTTTCTGCAGCATTGGCAGATCGCTTTTATTCAAATCCAGAATGGAGGAGAGGTATTTAACATGGGTACCCTCCTCGATTTGATCCAGCGTTCTTGAATTATTCTTATAGTCGCCCTTGAGTTGATGAGCGCTGGTCGCTGCCTCGCCCGTCATTTTATCTACCAGAGGCATTTGCTGGTTCGGATGAATCGCCCAGGCGCCCAAGGTAACGCCATCTTTTTTATCCTTGAGCGTCTTTTCATTTTCGGAGTATTCCTTCATATCAATATAGGGCAGATTGGGAAATATCAAAAAGCCATTTGACGCCTTGTCCAGAGGACTAAAATATTCGAATCTTTTTGGAGAGAGCTGATAACCAGCACTGTCTTTGCAGGGTGTCAAATTCAGAAAATCATGCAGGAACTTTGTGACACCTTCGACCTTGTGGTAAGTATCTTTCAGCTTCCCAAGGCTTTCTCTATCAAAACTCAAGACATTGCAATCGGGCGCTTGATACTTCTTCGTTCCGACACCCGAATAAAACCTGAACTCTCCATATCGATCGCCTTGAGCAGTATCATTGATGAACAAGCCGGTATTTAAATTATAACCATCAGGGGTCTTGTGAGCGAACACCGTGCGCTCTCCCTGAGAACACTGCGCCGAGCGGTCATTAAGATTTATATCGACATTGAGCTGATCCAACACTCTCTGCATCGGGTGTGATCGTTTATTCGAGGAAGCCTCATAAAGGCTCCCCCCCTTATTCATGGGGCGCGCCTCCAACCTGCTCATGGACTCATAACTTTGTGCCAGCTGATTATTTTGTATTCTCATTTCCACACGCTCTTTTTGTTAACCAGAGCGAAAGTACTTTTCCAGTCTATCCGACGTGTATAAGCTTTTTCTGAAGAGCGCCCAAAAACCTTCCCGACTTATTCAGACATTACACCTGTAACTTGTTAATCATCCGACGTACTGTTACTAAATTTCAAACAAAAAAATCCCCGAACCAGTCGGGGATTTTTTATGTGCGATCAATCAGCCTGGCGGCGGATCAATCTTCGCGGTAGCGACGCAGCTTCAACTGCTTACCGGCAACGCGAGTGTCTTTCAACTTGGCCAGCAGTTTTTCCAGGCCGTCTTCCGGCAGCTCCACCAGGGAGAAGCTGTCACGCACCTGGATGCGACCGATCGCTTCGCGTGCCAGGCCACCCTCGTTGAGGATAGCGCCCAGCAGGTTCTTGGCCGCAATACCGTCACGCGCGCCCAGCGCGGTACGGCAACGGGCACGGCCTTCAGCCAATGGAACCGGAGCGCGACGCTCACGATCACCACGGTCTGGACGGTCGCCGGTACGCTCTGGACGATCACCGCGTGGCGCGTTGTTCGGTACCAGTGGGCGTTCTTTCTCAATGGCTGCCAGGGTCAGGGCCTGACCGTTGGTGGCTTTGCGCAGCAACGCTGCAGCCAGGGCACGGGGGGTGCAACCGATGTCGGCGGTCAGGCGGTCCAGCAGGTCGCCGTGGGTCGATTCAGCGTCAGCCACCAGTGGCGCCAGGCTGTTGGTCAGTTTCTTGATGCGCGCATCGAGAACGGCCTGGGCATCCGGCAGGCGGACTTCGGCAACTTTCTGCCCGGTTACACGCTCGATCACTTGCAGCATGCGGCGCTCACGTGGAGTGACCAGCAGCAGCGCGCGACCTTCGCGACCGGCACGGCCGGTACGGCCGATACGGTGAACGTAGGATTCCGGATCGTAAGGCATGTCAACGTTGAACACGTGGGTGATACGTGGAACGTCGAGGCCACGGGCAGCAACGTCGGTCGCCACAACGATGTCCAGGCGGCCATCCTTGAGGGAGTCGATCACGCGCTCACGCTGGTTCTGGGCAATGTCACCGTTCAGCGCAGCGGCCTTGTAGCCTTTGGCTTCCAGGGCACTGGCCAGGTCCAGGGTCGCTTGCTTGGTGCGCACGAACATGATCAGGGCGTCGAAGTCTTCGACTTCCAGCAGGCTCAATACAGCCGAGGTCTTCTGGTCAGCGTGAACCAACAGGTGAGCCTGTTCGATCGCGGTGACAGTCTGGGTCTTGGTCTGGATCTTCACGTGTTGCGGATCGCGCAGGTGGCGTTCGGCAATGGCACGGATCGACTGCGGCAGGGTGGCCGAGAACAGCACGGTCTGACGGGTCGGTGGCAGTGCCTTGAAGATGACTTCCAGGTCATCCATGAAGCCCAGCTTCAACATTTCGTCGGCTTCGTCCAGAACCAGGTGGTTCACGGTCGACAGCACTTTCTCGTCACGACGCAGGTGGTCGCACAGACGGCCCGGGGTGGCGACAACGATCTGTGCGCCGTTACGGATGGCTTTCAGTTGTGGGCCCATGGGCGCGCCGCCGTAAACGGCCACAACGGTTACACCTGGCATTTGCTTGGCGTAGGTTTCGAAAGCGGTTGCTACTTGCAGCGCCAACTCACGGGTTGGCGCCAGGATCAGGGCTTGCGGCTCGCGCTTGGCAGGATCGATGCAATGCAGAATAGGCAGGGCGAACGCGGCGGTTTTACCGGTACCGGTTTGCGCCTGGCCAATCATGTCCTGGCCGGCCATGATGATCGGGATCGATTGCTGCTGAATAGCCGAAGGTTCTTCGTAGCCAGTCGCGATGACAGCGGCGAGAATGTTCGGGTTAAGATTAAAAGCGGCGAAGCCGCCGGTTTCCTGGGTCATGGGTCTGCCTCTAAGTGCATCCGCAAAGACCCATGCTCCAAAGCTGCGCATGCCGTGTTGAGACTCAAGAGTCGCCCTGGCTGCTTTGTCGGCGGGGATTTGCGAAAACGAATGAATGAAAAAGATTCGTCAAGGAAGAGTCCGCTGTGCGGACGTGCAGCCGAAGCTGACTTCGGGGAATTGCGCTACCTAAACGCGGCCCGGTTAAAGGCCGGCGCGCACTATACCGGAAATAGCTGAAAAAGGGAGCTTTTTTTATCGAAAAGCACTGAGAAACCGTGCTGCGACACAGCCTTTGCAGATAACTGCGCCAGGGTCTATTTTTCACAAGCCCGGCCCTGTTGGTTATCACGCTTAAACGGTTCACCTGTCCAGACCGGCCCTTTGGTCTGAAACCTTACCCGCGCCCGAGGGCACACCCGATGAATCAAGCCAGCACCAGCCGCGTCAGCCGTGAACTTCAGGGCCATGTCCTGCTGTTGGGACTGGACCGAGTGGCCAAGCGCAATGCTTTCGACCTGGATCTGCTCAACGAACTGAGCATGGCCTATGGCGAATTTGATCGAAACGATGACGCGCGGGTTGCCGTGGTGTTTGCCCATGGCGACCACTTCACCGCCGGGCTCGACCTGGCCAACGTCAGCGGCGTAATGGCCGGAGGCTGGCAACCGCCCCTGGGTGGCTGCGATCCCTGGGGCGTGTTCGCCGGCCCCAGGGTCAATAAGCCGGTGATCGTTGCCGTCCACGGCTACTGCCTGACCATCGGCATCGAACTGATGCTGGCGGCGGATATCAACCTTTGCGCCAGCAACACTCGCTTCGCGCAGATGGAAGTGCAGCGTGGGATCTTTCCGTTCGGCGGCGCGACATTACGCTTTCATCAAATCGCCGGCTGGGGCAATGCAATGCGCTGGTTGCTGACCGGCGATGAATTTGACGCCCATGAAGCCCTGCGTCTGGGCCTGGTGCAGGAAGTGATGGCCAGCGAAGACCTGCTGCCGCGCGCCATCGAGTTGGCCAATCGCATCGCACGCCAAGCGCCGCTTGGGGTGCAGGCAACGCTGATGTCGGCGCGGCTGGCACACAGGGAAGGTGAGACCGTCGCGGCGGCCGCATTGCCGCCGATGGTGGATAAATTGCTCAACAGCGAGGATGCCAAGGAAGGCGTGCGGGCGATGATCGAGAAGCGGCCGGGCGTGTTCAAGGGTATCTGACTTGCCCATACCGGCCTAATGGGCCATAGGCAACTACACAACTCCGCAGCGCCCAAGCCTAACCACGATGCGCAGCGAGTCGCCGGTAACCACGATGCGAAGCGAGTCGCTCTTGATCCTGATCTTGATCTGCTTTTGATCTCAGGCGCCCCGTTAAACCACGCTGGCCGAACGCAGGCTTGAATCCGTGGGCAACCCGGCAGGACGCCGGGT
>NZ_CVTN01000060.1:0-21578 GCF_900004915.1 Pseudomonas sp. 31 R 17 | reverse complement strand
CTTTTGCGCTTTTCAAAAGTGAGCCGCTGTAAAAGCGGAACCCATAGCAGCCGTTACCGCAGAAACGGATATGTACTCGGTCCAATCCAACATCTTGGTAGGCCCAGAGGCCGCCATCGGGGGGCAAGCCCCCTCCCACACTTGAATGTATTCACAAATCAAAATGTGGCAGGGCCTGTGCGACGATTCGACTTGCCCCCGATGAGGCCGGTACAGACGACTAAGTCGCCGGCCGAATCGCCTTGATCAACGCCTGCAACGAATACCCCAGACGCGGCGCCAAAGCTTCTGCACGAAACACCAGCGCCTCCAGGTCCAACTCCTGATCCAACTCCGAAGGCACCAGCAGAATCACATTGCCCTCCTTCACCGGCAGTTCCCAGTAATGCCGGTGATACAACCCGCGCAACAACGCTGCGCCCAGCGGCTTGCCGTCATCGGTGGCCCACTGGTTGATCACCAGCCAGCCGCCCGGGTTGAGCTTCTTCTGGCAGTTCTCGAGGAACGTCCAGGCCAGGTGGCCGACGCCCGGCCCCACATCGGTGTACAAGTCGACGAAGATCAGATCGGCCGGTTCAGCGCTGTCGAGCAATTGCAGGGCATCGCCGATGCGGATATACAGGCGTGGATCATCGTCCAGCCCCAAATACTCCATCGCCAGGCGCGGTACGTCGGGGCGCAGCTCGATGGCTTCAACATCGTCAAGCGTCAGGAACCTGAGGCATGCCTGGGTCAACGTGCCGGCGCCCAGGCCGAGAAACAGCGCACTCTCCGGCTGCTCATGGCACAACGCCCCGATCAACATGGCGCGGGTATAGTCATACTCCAGCCAGCTCGGGTCGGCGGTGAACACGCAACTTTGCTCGATGGCGTCGCCAAATTCGAGAAAACGGTAATCGGCCACTTCCAGCACACGGATCATGCCGAAATCATCATGGACTTCGGCCAGCAGGCGCTCCACACGCTCCTCGCTCATCACTACTCCTAACGGGTTTGCTGCAGGGCAAAGTGCGCGATTGTCAGCCAAGCGACGTCGGCAGGTCACGCACTAATTGCTGCTAACATTGACGTCCGAACTTCAACCTACCCAACGAGTGCATGATGAGCCAACCCTGGAGCCCCGACAGCTGGCGTGCCCTGCCGATCCAGCAGCAACCCCGTTACCCGGATGCTGCGCACCTGCAGCGAGTGGAGCAGAGCCTGGCCAGTTACCCGCCGCTGGTGTTTGCCGGGGAAGCCCGCGAATTGCGTCGTCAGTTTGCCGAAGTGACCCAGGGTCGCGCCTTCCTGCTGCAAGGCGGTGACTGCGCCGAGAGCTTTGCCGAGTTCTCCGCCGCGAAAATCCGGGACACCTTCAAGGTGCTGCTGCAGATGGCGATTGTCATGACCTTCGCCGCCGGCTGCCCGGTGGTCAAGGTCGGGCGCATGGCCGGCCAGTTCGCCAAACCGCGCTCGTCCAACGATGAAACCATCGACGGCGTCACCCTGCCCGCCTACCGCGGCGATATCGTCAATGGCATCGGCTTCGACGAAAAAAGCCGCGTACCGGACCCGGACCGCCTGCTGCAGAGCTACCACCAGTCCACCGCGACCCTCAACCTGCTGCGCGCCTTTGCCCAGGGCGGCTTCGCCGACCTGCACCAAGTGCACAAGTGGAACCTGGACTTTATCGCCAACTCCGCGCTGGCCGAGAAGTACAGCCAACTGGCCGACCGCATCGACGAAACCCTGGCCTTCATGCGCGCCTGCGGCATGGACGATTCGCCGCAGCTGCGCGAGACCAGCTTCTTCACCGCTCACGAAGCGTTGCTGCTCAACTATGAAGAAGCCTTCGTACGTCGCGACAGCCTGACCAACGACTACTACGACTGCTCGGCCCATATGCTCTGGATTGGCGACCGTACCCGGCAGTTGGATGGCGCCCATGTCGAATTCCTGCGCGGGGTGAACAACCCGATCGGGGTCAAGGTCGGCCCGAGCATGAACCCCGACGACCTGATCCGTCTTATCGATATTCTCAACCCGGACAACGACCCTGGCCGCTTAAACCTGATCGCACGCATGGGCGCCAATAAGGTGGGCGACCACCTGCCCGGGCTGATTCGCGCCGTACAGCGCGAAGGCAAGCAAGTGCTGTGGAGCAGCGATCCGATGCATGGCAACACCATCAAGGCCAGCAGCGGTTACAAGACCCGCGACTTTGCGCAGATCCTTGGCGAAGTGAAGGAGTTCTTCCAGGTCCACCAGGCTGAAGGCAGCTATGCCGGCGGCATTCATATCGAGATGACCGGGCAGAACGTCACCGAATGCATCGGCGGCGCACGGCCGATCACCGAGGACGGTTTGTCGGACCGCTATCACACCCACTGCGACCCGCGGATGAACGCCGATCAGTCGCTGGAGCTGGCGTTCCTGATTGCCGAAACCCTGAAACAGGTCAAGCGCTAGATGGGTGTCGACTGGACCGGCGCCAATCGGGGGCAAGCCCCCTCCCATATGTGGAGCGTATTCCCCTGTGGGAGGGGGCTTGCCCCCGATGGCGCCTAAAGCCCGGCATCCATCTTGAGCATTGCCAAACGTAACCGCGCAGCACTCGGCCGCTGGCAATTGAGCTTGACCTGTTGCAGCCCCAGCCAACCGGCCATCTGCCGCAGGTTCAGCGCCAACGCCAGCATGCCCGGCTCGTCCAGGCCCTGCTCCTCCTCGTGCACCGCATGCACCGCCAGGCAGCCGTTGGCCCGTTCGGCGCGCACATCCACGCGCGCAGCGATCCGTTCGTGGTGCAAAAACGGCAGCACGTAGTAGCCGTACACCCGCTTGTGTTGGGGGGTGTAGATTTCCAGGCGATAACGGAAATCGAACAGGCGCTCGGTACGGGCACGCTCCCAGATCAACGAATCAAAGGGCGACAGCAATGCGCTGGCCGGCACGTTGCGTGGCACTTTCGGCTCGGGCAGGCAGTACGCCGGTTGCTTCCAGCCCTGCACCCGACAGCTCAGCAACTGCCCCTCCTCGACCAATTCAGCCAGGCGCTGGCGGCTGTCGACGGGGTCGAGGCGGAAGTAATCGCGCAGGTCTTTTTCAGTGGCCACGCCCAATGCGCTGGCGCTGTGCACCAACAAGCCGCGCAGGGCCTCGGCTTCGCTCACGACGGTTTGAAGGATTTCGCCGGGGATCACCCGCTCCGGCAAATCGTACAGGCGCTCAAACCCGCGCCGCCCGGCCACGGTGACCAGACCGGCCGCGAACAGCCATTCCAGCGCATGTTTCTCGTCACTCCAATCCCACCAGGGCCCGGCGCGCTCTTCACGGGTCGACAGGCTGCCCGCACCTAAGGCACCCTGCTGTTCGACGGCCTGCAGAACGCGCTGGACCGTGTCCTGCCGCTCCCGCCCGAACCGCGCCATTTGCGCGTAAATCCCCTGGCCCTGCCTGGCCCGCTCCATGCGCCAGCGCATCAAGGGGTACATCGCCATGGGCAGCAGCGAGGCTTCATGCCCCCAGTATTCGAACAGCGAGCGCCGTCGCCCCTGGCTCCAGGCGGCCTGTTCCAGAATCAAGGGGGAATAATTGCCCAGTCGAGAAAACAGCGGCAGGTAATGGGAACGCACCACCGCATTGACCGAGTCGATCTGCAGCACGCCAAGGCGTTCGACCAGGCGGTTGAGGTGTGCGGCTTTTATCTGCGCCGGCGGCTGGCGCCCGGAAAAGCCCTGGGCCGCCAGCGCCATGCGGCGTGCCTGCTTGAGGGAAAAGGAGAGGACGGCGGGCATGGATGGCTCCTTGAATGCTCGCGCCTACCCTACTGCATCCGGGGTCACTTGCGCAGCGGGTCATCCCAGAAATGCCGGTGGATCTCCTGCTCCACGTCGACACGGTTGAGCCCGATATCCTTGAGCGCATCATCACTCATACCCGCCAGCATCCGGCGTTCGCGGTATAACGCCGGCCAACGCGAAATACTGTGAAGAAGCCCTGACAACGGCGAACTTGCCATCAACCCATTATCTTTTTGACCTTTCATCTTCTCGTCCTCCAGTGGGGATGACGCGAGTGTGTGCCTGGGCATATGATCAATCCAACGAATGTTTCTTATGCAATACATCTCGGAGATTGATCAATTGTCGAATTACCCGAGCATCGACACAGAAGTGCTGCGCACCTTCGTCGCCATCGCCGATCAGGGCGGTTTTACCCGCGCTGGGGAACTGGTCAACCGCACCCAATCGGCGGTGAGCATGCAAATGAAACGCCTGGAAGAAGACGTGCTGCAACGCAAGCTGTTCGAACGCGACGGCCGTCAGGTGCGGCTGACGCCTGAGGGCCAGGTATTGCTGGGCTATGCGCGGCGCATCCTGAAACTGCACAGCGAAGTGTTCAACACCCTGCGCGAGCCGCATATGGTGGGGTTGGTGCGCGTCGGCACCCCGGACGATTACGTGATGCGCTTCCTGCCGGGCATTCTCAAGCAGTTTTCCAAGGCTTATCCGCTGATCCAGATCGAGCTGCACTGCGAGTCGTCAACGGTGCTGATGCAGAGACGTGACCTGGCCTTGACCGTCATCAGCCGCGAGCCCGGCAACGATCTCGGTGAATTCCTGCGCACTGAGCGCATGGTGTGGGCCGCCGCACCGTGTTTTTGCGTGGACGAGCACGAGTCCCTGCCCCTGGCGGTTTCCGGCGGCGACTGCCTCTACACGCAATGGGCCCAGGCCGCGCTGGATACGGCTGGACGGGATTATCGTCTGGCCTATCACAGCTCCAATGGCGCGGCGATCCTGGCAGTGGTCAGTGCCGGCCTGGCGGCGATGGTCAGCATGGAAAGCCTGGTGTCCCAGGACCTGCGCGTGCTCGGCAGCGACGAAGGCTTCCCGCCCTTGCCGTCGATGAACCTGCGCTTGCTGCGCAACCCGCAAATGACGTCGCCCATTACCGAATGCCTGGCCGAATACATTCTCGAAGGGTTCAGACTTTAAACGTCAGCATCACCGCGCACACCGCCAGAAAACCGCAGAACAGGCCACGCAACACCCGCTCGGGCAGTGCATGAGCGACTTTCACGCCCCAACTGATACTGAGCAGGCCGCCCACCGCCAACGGCACGCCGATCAGCCAGTCCACTTCGTGATGCCAGGCGTAAGTAACCAGGGTCACGCCGGTGCTGGGCAGCGCCAGCGCCAGGGACAAGCCCTGGGCGACCACCTGACTGGTGCCGAACACGCTGGTAAGCACCGGCGTGGCCACCACCGCGCCACCGACACCGAACAATCCGCCCATGGCGCCTGACGCTGCGCCAAGTACGCCCAGCCACGGCCAGGAATAGCGCATTTGCGCCGTCGGCGGTGCGTTACGGGTGAACATGCGCAACAGGTTGTAGGCTGCCAGTACCACCAAAAAGACGATAAACCCGATCCGCATCGCGCCGGCATCCAGGCCTACCGCCCAGATCGAACCCAGCCAGGCGAAGCTGAAGCCCATCACACCCAGCGGCAAGGCGTGGCGCAGTTCAATGCGGTTGCGCTGGTGATACCGCCACAGGGCCAGCATCACATTGGGCACCACCATCACCAGCGCGGTGCCTTGGGCGATCTGCTGATCGAGCCCGAACAGCACACCCAGCACCGGGATGGCGATCAGTCCGCCGCCAATGCCAAACAAGCCGCCCACTGTGCCCAGGGCCGCGCCCAATACCAGGTACATCGCCAGATCCACCACCGCTCGCTACTCCACAAATCCTGAGTGTCGCATGCTACGCAGTCCGCTATGGCGCGCAAAGGCACAGCAACGCACAATGGCTGTGCCAAACTCGCACAAGCACGGACCCATGAATCCCAATACGTTGACCGACCAGCTGAGCCTGTTTCTCGATGTGCTGGAAAGCGGCAGCTTTTCCGCCGCTGCGCGCCGCTATCCGTTAACCCCCTCGGCAGTGGCACGGCGTATCGACAGTCTGGAGAACGCTGTCGGCAGCCGCCTGTTCCAGCGCAGCACCCATGCCGTGGTCCCTACCCCGGCCGGACTGGCCTTTGCCGAGCGGGCGCGACGGATTGTCGGCGAGTTGCAACTGGCGCGCGCCGAAGCCGTGTCCCTGAGCCATGCGCCCGAAGGCCTGATCCGCGTGGACGCACCGGCGGCGTTCGGGCGACGGCACTTGGCGCCCGTGATCGCGGATTTCCTGCAGGTGTACCCGGGGCTTGATGTACAGCTGCATTTGATCGACAGTTTTGTCGATATGCAGGGCGCGCACCTGGGCAAGGTCGACCTGGTGCTGCGCGCCGGGCATATTGCCGACACGCGTCTGATCGCCACGCCGCTCGCCAGTATCGTGCGCATTGCCTGCGCCAGCCCGGCTTACCTGAAAAGCCGAGGCACGCCCACGCACCCGCGGGAATTGAGCGAGCACGACGGCCTGGACTGGGACGGGTTGGCGCCGATGTTCGCGTGGCGCTTCGAACTGGACGGGCGCCGTGCCATCTATCGCCCACGTCGTATCCGCATGAGTGCCAACAATGCCGAGGCCCTGCTCTCCGGCGCCCTGGCAGGGCTGGGCATTGCGCACCTGCCTACGTGGCTGGCCAGCGAATACCTGGTGCGCGGTGAACTCTTGCCACTGTTTTGTGAAAACGGCTTGCCGAACCCGGAAACCGCCGGCATCTACGCGCTCCGCCTGGAACAGCAACCCAATGCACGCAGCCGGTTGCTGCTGGAATACCTGAAGTCCCGTTTCAGCCCGGTGCCGCCCTGGGATCTGGCATTGCAAAGCGGCCTGGTGTGACCGTGCGCGCAGAATTACCTGGCGCATTAAAGATTTGCCCGCTAGATTCCCGTCATACCGGCTTTTCGAGGCACCGCCATGAGCAAAAATCCAACTCCCTGTGAATCCTTGATGCTGGATAACCAGCTGTGTTTCGCATTGCATTCCACCTCGCTGCTGATGACCAAGGCATACAAACCTCTCCTTCAGGCCCTCGGCCTGACCTATCCGCAGTACCTGGCCATGATGGTGCTGTGGGAAGAAGACGGTTTGACCGTGGGTGAAATCAGCAGCCGCCTGCTCACCGATCCCGGCTCCCTGACGCCTTTGCTCAAGCGCCTGGAAGCCGAAGGCCTGTTGAGCCGCACCCGCAGCCGCGAAGATGAGCGCGTGGTGGTGGTGGAGTTGACCGCTGCCGGGCGGGCGCTGCAGGACAAGGCCATGGGGATCCCGCAATGCATCCTGGGCGCCAGCGGAATGGAACTGGAGCAGTTACGCAAACTGCAGGCGGATTTGATTGCTTTGCGCAGCAACCTGCAGAACACACTCTAAAGAAGCACCAAATCCTGTAGGAGCGAGCTTGCTCGCGAAAAACGTCAACGATAACGCGTGCTCCCTGAATGAATGCGGTGTCTGTGAGTTTTTCGCGAGCAAGCTCGCTCCTACAAAAAAAGCCTTACTGACTGGCATTAGGGTGTGCCCCCTCCCACATTGTTTTCCCATCGCCTGAAAATATTTGTGGATTTATCTTGCGCACCAAACATTAGCGCTATACATTCACCTCACCAACTACTTAGCGCACAAACATTTAGCGCTAACAACGAGAGGACGACACCATGCAAACGCTCTATACCGCAGTAGCCACCGCCACCGGCGGCCGTGATGGTCGCGCTGTCTCCAGCGACAACATCCTCGACGTCAAACTCTCCACCCCCAAGGAATTGGGCGGTTCCGGCGGCCAGGCCACCAATCCTGAGCAACTGTTCGCCGCCGGCTACTCGGCCTGCTTTATCGGTGCACTGAAATTCGTCGCCGGCCAGACCAAACGCAAAATCCCGGATGACGCTTCGATCACCGCCCACGTTGGCATCGGCCAGATCCCCGGCGGTTTCGGCCTGGACATCGACCTGCACATCAGCCTGCCAGGCCTGGCCCAGGATGATGCGCAAACGCTGGTCGACGCCGCTCACCAGGTCTGCCCGTACTCCAACGCCACTCGCGGTAACGTTGATGTGCGTCTGCATGTAACCGTTTAACCACTGCGGCCCTGATCGGAAGGGTTTTGGGACAACTAGACCAGCCAGCGCGCCGAGCTACACCCACAACCTAGACCAGGCCGGTGTAAACCCTGCACGCATAAAAAAGCCCGACGCATGGTCGGGCTTTTTCGTTCGTATCGCGGCGCAGGAATTACTTCTTGGCGCGACCTTTGTACGAACCACCTTCACGGGTGTCGATCTCGATCAGGTCGTCGATTTCGATGAAATCGGCCACTTGCAGTTCGGTACCGTTGCTCAGCTTGGCAGGCTTCATCACCTTGCCGGAAGTGTCACCGCGAGCGGAACCTTCGGTGTAGGCAACTTTACGCACGATAGTGGTCGGCAGCTCTACGGAAACCAGGCGCTCTTCGAAGAAAATAGCTTCGCAGACGTCTTCCATGCCTTCTTCGATGAACGGCAGAACGGCTTCGATATCTTCAGCGTTCAGCTCGTACATGGTGTAGTCGGTGGTGTCCATGAACGTGTAGGTGTCGCCGCTGATGAAGGACAGGGTCGCTTCCTTGCGGTCGAGGATCACGTCGTCCAGTTTGTCATCGGCGCTGTAGACGATCTCGGTCTTGTAACCGGTCAGCAGGTTCTTCAGCTTGGTCTTCATGATGGCGCTGTTACGACCGGACTTGGTGAACTCAGCTTTCTGAACCAGCCAAGGGTCGTTTTCGAGACGGATCACTGTACCGGGTTTCAGTTCTTTACCAGTTTTCATTGCATATATCCGAAATTTGGATGGGATTTACAAAAATCAAGGTGGCGTATCATATCCAACTTTCATAAAACTGTACCAGCGCCGTCGCAAGATCGGCCTGCAAGGCCTGTTCCAGACACCAGTTCTGCGCGTGTCCGTTGAGTTCCTGCCAGTGCTCCTGCAGCCTTTTCCACGGCTGGGCCATATCGCCCTCGGTGTTCCAGGCTTGCCAGAGTGCAACCAGCGCCGCCTTGGCCGCCGGCGACAAGGCGGCGGTGTACAGCTCGAGAAAGGCATCGAGCTTGTCCAGGTGGATGTCTTCGTCCTGACGATAGATGTGCCACAGCAACGGGCGCCCGGCCCACTGGGCGCGCACGAACGAATCCTCGCCACGCACGGCATTCAGCTCACAGCACCACAACAATTGGTCGTACTGCGCCTGGCGCATGAACGGCAGCACCTGCACGGTCAACGCCCCGCGCTGATGAATCGCCCCGGCCGTGAGCCCTTCCTCGCCCAGCCAGCGTTGCACATCGCCCAGGATGCGCCCTTCCGGCACCAACAGATGAGTGGCACGCCCGTCTGTCGACAACAGGTCCAGCCAGCTGCCCAGCCCGGCGTTTTCGTAGGCGAACAGCGAGATCAGCCGCGCATCGGCTACCGGAAACACGCCCAGGGTCTGCAGGAATTGGCGCTGCGCATGAATATCGCGCTGAAAAGCCTGACGCTGCTGCAGTAACCCTGCTTCACGCAACAGCCCGCCAGTGCCTGGGCGAAAGCCAGGAAAAAAGAAGTACTTCTGCACCCCCTTGAACTTCACCGACGGCAGGCGGTGACAGCCCACCACCCAGTCCTCGGCACTGAGGTAATCCAGGTTCATCCACAACGGCGTGCGCGCGCGCGCGGCCATGGCTTCCATGTAGTCAGCCGGCAGTTGGCAAGCAAACGCCGCGACCACCACATCGGCCGCCGGGGTTGGCGCCCATTCGCTCGGCCAGTGGCGCACGTCGACGCCCTCTTGCCACTGCTGCTCCAGGCTGACATCGATCTGCGGGCACATGCGCTCAAAGGCGCGCAGGTCATCGACCCACAGGCGCACAGCGCACGCGTGCTCGGCGACCAATTGCCGGGCCAGTCGCCAGGTCACGCCGATGTCGCCGTAGTTGTCGACGACGCTGCAAAAAATATCCCAGCGGGCTTTCATTCCGGGCTCCAATGCTCAAAGGCTCGATTGTCCGCATAAATGCGCCGATGCAGAAGGCTTGATCACGATTATTCTGCACAGTGGCTGTGCGACAATCGCCAACTTGCCGTCAATGCTCGCCAGGAGGCCACCATGTCCGACCGTCCGATGTCGCTGTTCAAACTGTGCATCGCCATTGCCGCAGGCGTGTGGCTGGGGTTTATCGCCATCGCGCTGACCACCTGGCTGGCCTCGCGCTATCTGTTCCCGCAGAGCCTGGCGCCGGTGGCCCAGGCCGTTCAACAGTTGGGCAAACCGCCTGCGGCTGCACCGGAGCCGGCCAACCGTATGTTTGAGCAGTACCAGCAGAACCTGCAAAAGCAGGAGCAGCAGCAAACCCTGGAGCAGGCGCGAAACAATGCGCGCAATTTGTCCAACCCCAAATGCCAGTTCTGGCTGCAACAGGACCAGAACGCCCCGAACGAAAAAAGCCGGGCAAATGTCCTGCAATTCTGCGAATGATCAAGCACAGCCATGAATAAACACGCCGTCCTTCAATTGATTCTGGAAAAGCTGACAGTCGACCTCGATGTCCTCCAACGCGCCGCGCAGACCGCTTACGAGACGGCGACCCACGAAGAAAACATCGCCGAGAACAAATACGACACCCTCGGCCTGGAGGCCTCGTACCTGGCGACCGGACAAGCCAGGCGAGTCGAGGAAATCAGGCAGTCGCTGGTGCTGTGCCAGAATCTGCAGCTGCGTGCCTACGATGATCGGCGCGGGATAGAACTCGGCACCCTGGTCGGTCTGGAAGACGAGGACGGTCGCCAGCAGTGGCTGTTCCTGGCGCCGGATGCGGCGGGGTTGAAGGTGGAGGTAGTCGGGCAACCCGTCACCGTCATCACCCCGCGCGCTCCGCTGGGCAAGAGCCTGCTGGGCAAGTGCATCGATGACGAGGTGGAGATTCTGGTGGCGGGCGCCCGGCAACACTTCACCGTGACCGAGGCCCGCTGAGCCGCTTTAGTGAACCGGCAGTTCCACGCCGTCGAACAGCGCTTCCAGTTCCTGCTTGTTGTGGCACTGGATCGCCTTGGCCATCACTTCGCGGGTCAGGTGCGGTGCGAATTTCTCGATGAAGTCGCACATGAAACCGCGCAGGAACGTGCCACGACGGAAACCGATCTTGGTCACGCTGGATTCGAACAGCTCGCTGGCATCGAGCACCACCAGGTCTTTATCGAGCTGGGTATCGACGGCCATCTTGGCGACGATGCCCACGCCCAGGCCCAGGCGCACGTAAGTCTTGATCACATCGGCATCGGCTGCGGTAAACACCACCTTCGGGGTAAGACCGCGGTGGCTGAAGGCTTCGTCGAGCTTGGAACGCCCGGTGAAACCGAAGACGTAGGTCACGATCGGGTATTCGGCCAAGGCTTCGAGGGTCAGCTTCGGCAACTTGGCCAAGGGGTGTCCCTGCGGCACCACCACGCAACGGTTCCAGCGGTAGCACGGCATCATGACCAGGTCACCGAACAGCTCCAGGGCTTCGGTGGCGATAGCGAAATCGACGGTGCCGTCAGCGGCCATCTCGGCGATCTGCATCGGCGAGCCCTGGTGCATGTGCAACGCCACGTCGGGGTATTGCTTGATAAAATCGCGGATCACCGGCGGCAAGGCGTAGCGTGCCTGGGTGTGGGTGGTGGCGATCGACAGGGTGCCCTTCTTCTCGTTGGAGAATTCCTGGGCGATCTGCTTGATGCTCTCGACCTTGCGCAGGATCTCGCCGGCCGTGGTGATGATGCGCTCGCCCGCCGGAGTGACGCGGGTCAAGTGCTTGCCGCTGCGCGCGAATACTTCGACGCCCAGCTCGTCTTCGAGCAGGCGGATCTGCTTGCTGATACCGGGTTGCGACGTGTAGAGGCTTTGAGCGGTAGCGGAAACGTTGAGGTCGTGGTGCGCCACTTCCCAGATGTAGCGCAGTTGTTGAAGCTTCATATGAATCCCTCAAAGCAGATAGACGCCACGGGTATCAGCGACGGTATATAACTATATTAAAGGTAAGATATATAAATCTAGAACTTTTTATCGTTTTCTACCGATCACTCTCATCACTGCGCCGGCGTTGCAGCGACGGCACCAGGTAAACCGGCACACTCGCCACCTGCACCAGGCGCGCAGCGGTACGCCCAAGCGGTGTGGCCGCTGCGCTGGCATGGCTATGACTGCCGACGATCAACAGGTCGACGCAAAGTTTATGCAGTTGGTCGAGAATCACTTCGCAGGGGTCCCCCTGGATCACCCGCACCGAACGAATCAACTTCAGGTCCTGCTCCCCATCCCCCAGTTCCTCGCGAAAGCTGTCGAGCACCCGTTGCTCGATCGTCGCCATGACCGTGGTCAGCCCCTGGCGCTGCCATTCGCTGAGGGCCTTTTCATCAAGGTAGCTCTGCAACACCGATTCAGCGAACAGCCCGATGGGCTCCACCACATGAATCACATATAAATCGGCCTTGAACGTTCGCGCCAACGCCAGGGCATGTTGCATGACATACGGTGCATACAGGCCAAGATCCGTGGCGTACAGCATCGAACGAATCATAGAACCCCCTGGGTTGCCAGGCTGGCGGAGATCAAATGAGCTTAGCAGCGCCTCGAGCAGTGCGGCTCAGCTCTCGCTCTGGATTTTCAACTCATTACTGATGCCATGGGGCACATGCCCGGTGGCCACGACCTCCCTGGCGCGCTCACAATGGCCGACCTGGTCATCGAAGAACACATCGGCGGCGAAGGCTTCGAGGAACGCGGATTTATCCAGGCCACCCAGGAACAGCGATTCATCCAGGCGGATATCCCATTCGCGCAAGGTGCGAATGACCCGCTCGTGGGACGGCGCCGAGCGTGCGGTGACCAGTGCCGTGCGAATCGGGCACGCCTCGTCGGCGAACTCACGCTGCAACAGGTTGAGCGCCGCCAGGAAGCCCTTGAAGGGGCCGCCGTGCAACGGCTCGCGCGCCGACTCTCGTTCGCTGGCCTGGAACGCTTCCAGGCCGCCGGCCTGATAGACGCGCTCGGACTCGTCGGAGAACAGCACCGCATCGCCATCGAAGGCGATGCGCAGTTCCTCGCTTGATGCCCGGTGCGGGCCACCCGACAGGATCGTCGCCGCGGCAAAACCGGCGTCGAGCGCACTGCGCACATCTTCTGCATGGGTCGACAGAAACAGATGACAACCAAAGGCGGCTAAATACGGATAGGGACTACGCCCTCCAACGAAAGCGGCGCGGGAAATGTCCAGGCCGTAATGCTGGATCGAGTTGAACACTCGCAGGCCGGTATCGGCGCTGTTGCGCGACACCAATACCACCTCGACACGGGCGCGCCCGAGGCTGGCATTGAGGCTCAGCAGTTTCTTGACCAGCGGGAACGCGTCGCCGGGTTCAAGGATTTCCTCCTCGTGCTCGATCTGGTATTGGCGATACGGCTCCACCCCTTCGGCGAGGTAGACCTTGTGGCTCTCGCTCAAATCGAACAAGGCTCGCGATGAAATCGCCAGCACCAGTTTGTCGCTCAATCCCTTCACCATGTCAGTGCCCCCGAATCAGCGATTGTGCCGATCAATAAAACTCAAGGCCTGGTAAAGCGCCTGCATGCGCGGCAATTCACAGCCGGCCGCTTTGGCGGCGGCCAAGGGTCGCGCATAGATGGCCGCCAGTTCCAGCGCACGCTTGTGCACGTGATCGTGATACATGCTGGGCAGGTAGTCGTCCATGGTTTCAGTCATGGCAAACATCTGCCCGGCGTAGCTCGCAGCAATGTCATGGCCACAGGCGTGAGCGCCCTGCACCACTTCGGCCATCAGCGCCTGAATGAGCGCACGGCTGGATTCATCCGCCATCAGCGCACGGGTCCCGGTGCCGAGCAAAACCGAGAGGCCGTTGAACGGCACATTCCACACCAGTTTATGCCAGCGGGCCTGATGCACGCTGGTCATGGCCTGGGACTCGATACCCGCTTGATGAAACAGGCCGGCCCCTTCTTCGACAATCGCCTGCTGCCGCGCTTCATCGTTGGCTGCGGTGCCGCTGTGATAGCCCAGGTTGACCCGCCCCAGCGCCTGATGCTCGACGACGCCCGGCGCGGCGCGATGCACGCCGATGTAACACAGGCCGCCGAGCAAGTGCAGCGACGGCGGCAGGTGTTCACGCAGGCTGTCCTCGACATCCAGGCCGTTTTGCAACAGCACGACCTTGGCATCCGGCGCCGCAACCTGGGCGATGGTCGGGGCCAGGTCGGCATTGCCGGTGGATTTGGTACCCACCAGCAGCCAATCGCACGGCGGCATATCGGCAGCGTTGGCATACGCCTGCACCGGATGCAGGTGCAGGTTGCCATGCACGCTGCTGTTGACGCGCAGCCCCTGCTTGCTGACCACTGCGTATTCGCTGCGCAGCAGAAAATGCACGTCGAACCCGGCACGCGCCAGCATCAGGCCATAAAACCCGCCAATGGCGCCGGTGCCAATGATGCCGATGCGTGGCGAAGGGTGTGCAGTGGCGGTCATGGCAAATCCTCTGGGGTACGTGTCAGTGCGTGGTTTACCGCGTCGGTCAGGTCTGGTTGCGTAAGACGTGTCTGTAATTGCCCGAGGAATTGACCCTCGCACACCAGGAACAACGCGGGCAAATGAAAGATCTGGTAACGTTCGACCGCGCCACCGTTGTGCCCGGCATCCACCCAGCACAGTCGGTCCACCGGCAAGCGCCAGCCCGGCAACTGCTGGCGCGCCCAGCGGCAACTGGAACAACCGACACTGGTAAACACTACCAGCGAACACCCGGGCAATCCCAGCAATTGCTGGTCGATATCCAGGTCGGTCAATTCCAGTTCCTTCACTATACTGCTGCCACTGCCGTCCATTGGACGGTGTTCGGAGTCCGTGTACATGGGTCGTTTTTTACCTCACCCTGATGATGTCGCTGTCGAGTTGATCCAACGTCCGTCTCCTCCCTTGCCCCGCCAACGCCTGCGCACTATCGGCCGCGGCGGCATCGCCTGCAACTGGCCGCGTGCCTGGCGCCCCGGCACCGCGGTCGACCTGTCTATCCCCTCCCTGGGCGCCACCGCGCGCTATCCGGGCTATGTCGCGTGGTGCCGCAAAGGGCAAGCCGGCTATCGCATCGGCATCAGTTTTACCGATGAACATGCCCTGTTCGGCGCGCGCATGGGTGAGCAAGTGTGCCAGATCGAGCGCTACTGCCGCCTGCACGAAACCGCCGAGCTCACGGCCCAGCAACTCGAAGCCCTGGCCCGCGATTGGGTGTCGCGCCACGCCGGCGAGTTCTCCCACGCGGCCGTTATGCAGCCAGCGCTGGATTAAAGCGGCCTTTGCCCATTGTCGCGGGCCCGTATTACGCGCTAAGGTTCCTCCCCCCTGCATTCAAATCATGCTGTGCTCCGCCGCACGGGGATGGCTGGCGGGCGGCACCCGTGACCCTGACGAGTAACACGATGGCTGATTTACCGATCAATGACCTAAACGTTGAATCCAACGAGACCCTGATCACACCCGATCAGCTCAAGCGCGAAATTCCCCTGAGCGACGCTGCCCTGCAGACCGTCACCAAGGGTCGCGAAGTCATCCGTGACATTCTCGACGGCACCGACCACCGCCTCTTCGTCGTCATCGGGCCTTGCTCGATCCACGACCTCAAGGCCGCTCACGAATACGCCGAGCGCCTCAAGGCGCTGGCGGCCGAAGTGTCCGACACCTTGTACCTGGTGATGCGCGTCTATTTCGAGAAGCCGCGTACCACCGTCGGCTGGAAAGGCTTGATCAACGACCCGTACCTGGACGACTCGTTCAAGATCCAGGACGGCTTGCATATCGGTCGTAAACTGCTGCTGGACCTGGCGGAAATGGGCCTGCCCACCGCGACCGAAGCGCTGGACCCGATCTCCCCGCAGTACCTGCAGGACCTGATCAGCTGGTCGGCCATCGGCGCCCGCACCACCGAGTCCCAGACCCACCGCGAAATGGCCTCCGGTCTGTCCTCGGCCGTAGGTTTCAAGAACGGCACCGACGGCGGCCTGACCGTGGCGATCAACGCGCTGCAATCGGTCTCCAGCCCTCACCGTTTCCTGGGCATCAACCAGGAAGGCGGCGTGTCCATCGTCACCACCAAGGGCAACGCCTACGGTCACGTGGTGCTGCGCGGCGGCAATGGCAAGCCCAACTATGATTCGGTCAGTGTCGCACTCTGCGAACAGGCGCTGAACAAGGCCGGCATCAAGCCAAATATCATGGTCGACTGCAGCCACGCCAACTCCAACAAGGACCCGGCCCTGCAGCCGCTGGTGATGGAAAACGTCGCCAACCAGATCCTCGAAGGCAACCAGTCGATCATCGGCTTGATGGTCGAGAGCCACCTGAACTGGGGTTGCCAGGCCATTCCAAAAGACCTGGCCGACTTGCAGTACGGTGTATCGATCACCGACGCGTGCATCGACTGGGCCGCTACCGAGAACACCCTGCGCAGCATGCACGCCAAGCTCAAGGACGTATTGCCCACACGCAAACGCACCTGAATCAGGCACACACAAAAACGCCGGGCTAAACCCGGCGTTTTTTTATGGCTGTTCGTTCACAGCTTGGCGGCATGGCGCTGGTGGCGCTCCATGTAGCGCTCCACATAGGAGCAGGACGGGATGACCGTGTAGCCTGACTCTTCGGCAAACTTCAACGCCTCTTCGGTCAACGCAGCCGCAATACCACGCCCACGCAACGCGTTGGGCACGAACGTGCGATAGATATCCAGGGTCTGTTTCCCGAGGTCCATATAGGTCAGATAGGCACGATGACCGTCCACATTGGTCTCGAACTGATGACCAGCCTGGTCATGGTGGATGGACAACGCCTCGCTCATCACTACTCCTCGCGGGTCTTGAATATTGACCCTACCTTACCGATGTTTTTCCGGCGAAGGAACATCTACGCCACCCCGTGCCGGTTTCGACAACGAGAAAACCCTGAGCGCTCACACCTGCACGCAGGGAATAGTAGGCACCAATTCAGCAATTGCTCAAGGCACACTCGTCATCCCCTGCCACGGGCGGATTATTAGAAAGGGCCTCGATCAACCGGTGACCGAACGCCTGAACATTGCCGGCAGTTGCAGCTTGAGACGAACTGGCGCTGTTAAAGTCACCTCTAGATGAGCGAAAGATACCCGTTGCGGTACGCGCCAGCGCAACGCAAGTGCCCGCCTGGATATATAACATTTCATCTGCTTACAAGGCTCGAGGCATGCGGGCCGGCGCTTTCAGCCTGGATCCAATCTTCAGCAGGATGAAAAAACCCGTCTGGTCTTTATACAAATCTCCCACAGATTAGCCAAAACAGATTCGGTACCAGAATTTTTTTTGCTTCTTGCGCAACGTCAGTTTACTTACTACAAGTAATGGGTAGTATGTACGCCGGCTATTTGCTCACTCTGAGACAGTAGTCATCTAATAGAAAGTCCTTGAAGGGGAACACGATGAACAACGTTCTGAAATTCTCTGCTCTGGCTCTGGCCGCAGTTCTGGCTACCGGTTGCAGCAGCGTCTCCAAAGAAACCGAAGCGCGTCTGACTGCAACGGAAGATGCAGCAGCTCGCTCCCAGGCTCGTGCAGACGAAGCCTACCGTAAAGCTGATGAAGCGCTGGCTGCTGCTCAAAAAGCACAACAGACTGCTGACGAAGCTAACGAGCGCGCTCTGCGCATGCTTGAAAAAGCAAGCCGCAAGTAATAATCCTTCGGGGTTGTTATCAAGCCGATCCATTTATGGGTCGGCTTTTTTTTGCCTGAAATCTGCTGAACTGGCCGCAGCCATCCGCACCAGCTTTATTGAAAATCAACCGGCGCGCTGTACACCACCGGAGCGACGCCAGGCACACCGATTTCAGTCGGCAAGCCATCTTCCGCCGCCACCACATCACGCACCTGATCCCAGTTCACCCGCAGGTTGTTGGCCAGGTCTTCACGCTTGAGCAGGGCATTGATCACCGCCGTGTGCTTGTCGACCACCGATGGCGTGCCATCGTCGTTCAACGGCGTATGGGCCTCGAGGTAGACCTTGCCGCCGGCGCTGCCGAACTTATAGGCATCGTTGATGATACGCACCGACGTGCCGACCGGCACCATGCTCGCCATTTCCAGCACATTGTTGTTGAACATGCGGAAGCAACCGTGGCTGGTGCGGGTGCCGATACCGAATTTCATGTTGGAGCCATGGATCAGATAACCCGGTGTGCCCAGGGTGAACTTGAACGGGCCCAACGGGTTGTCAGGGCCGGCAGGTACTACGTTGGGCAGCGGGTCGCCATTGGCGGCATGTTCGGCCTTGATCGAGGCCGGCGGTGTCCAGGTGGGGTTCGGCGTCTTCGCGATGATGCTGGTATGGGCAATGGGCGACCCCCAGCCCTCACGACCAATCCCCAGCGGGAAGGTGTAAACCACGTCCTGTCCCTTGGGGTAATAGTAGAGCCGATATTCAGCCAGGTTGATCACAATGCCTTCGCGCGGGCCCGGCGGCAGGATGAACCGTGTCGGCAGCACGATATCCGTGCCTGCCCCTGGCAACCAGGCATCGACGCCCGGGTTGGCGGCGACCATTTCCGAATAGCCCAAGTCATACGTGGTGCCCAGGTCGGCAAACGTGTCTTCGTATTTGGCCTTGATCACCTGGACCTGACCGACGATGTCCTCACCGGGCGGCGGCAGGGGCAACTGCAAGGCTGACGCCGGACCGGCCGCACAGAGCGCAGCGAGAGACAGGCAGCAGGTAACGACGGAAAGGCGCGACAACATCCGGAAAATCCTTCGCAGAACGACGGTAGGAAAAAACTGATTGTATACGTCAAGCGAGTGCCTGGCATCAAGCCGGCCGCGCTAGAGCTCGAAGCGCAGCTCCGGCCAGATCGGCGGTGTGCCGCGCTTTTGCGACTCCAGAATGGCCCTGCATAACGGGCACAACCGCTGATCCTGGAAGATCGAACGGTCCACCGATGACCAAAGCGGTTGCGCCGGCAGTAGCGTGCCGCAGAGCGTGCGATCAATCGAGCCGCCCAACTCCAGTTGACGCGCCACCAGATGCACTCGCACTTCCTGGCAGGCGAACAGATCCAGCTGCTCGTCAGGCTCGATCAGTTGGTAGTTGAACAGGGACCAGGCAGGACGCGACATCAGGGGCTCCAAATCGGGGGGGCGCCACCTTAGCCGAAAGCCTGCCGGTAGAAAAGCGTCATAACAGCGGTTTGAGCGTCGGCCAGACATTTTCCAGCAACTTGCCCTGGGCGGCGACTGCCGGGTGCAGGCCGTCCGCTTGCATCAAGTCAGGATGCCCGCCCACTCCCTCCAGGAAAAACGGTACCAGCGGCACCTTTTTTTCCTCTGCCACCTCGCCGAAGACCTTGGCGAACGCATCGACGTAACGCTTGCCATAGTTGGGAGGAATCTGCATGCCCAGCAGCAGCACCTTGGCACCGCCAGCCTTGGACTGGTCAATCATCGACGCAAGATTTTGTTTCAATTGCGCAGGCGGCTGCCCGCGCAAGCCATCATTGCCCCCCAACTCGATCACCACCACATCCGGTTTATGCGCTGCAAGCGCCGCCGGCAACCGCGCAAGACCTCCGGCGCTGGTGTCGCCACTGATCGACGCATTGACCACTTTATCGTCAAAACCCTCCTGTTTGAGCCGCTGCTCCAACAGGGCAACCCACCCTTTGCGGGTATCCAGGCCGAAACCGGCACTGATACTATCGCCAACGATCAGGACTGTACCCGCCGCTGCGTTCTGGGCCATGCACATCAAGGCCAGGCCAGCACTCAAAAACCACATTCGCATCGGATTCTCCATGGGCGCAAGCATTCTCACCGCGCGAAACCTCAGCAAAGTGGTTCCCAGCGCGGAAGGTGAACTGACTATCCTGCACGAACTGAGCCTGGAACTGAACAAGGGCGATAGCCTGGCTATCGTCGGCAGCTCCGGTTCCGGCAAATCCACCCTCCTCGGCCTGCTGGCCGGCCTGGACCTGCCCAGCAGCGGTGAAGTCACCCTGGCAGGTCAAGCCCTGAGCAGTCTCGACGAGGACCAACGCGCGCGCATCCGTGCCGAACACGTAGGTTTCGTATTCCAGTCCTTTCAGTTGCTCGACAGCCTCAATGCGCTGGAAAACGTCATGCTGCCGCTGGAGCTGGACGGCCGCAAGGATGCCCGCGAGCGCGCCACGCACCTGCTCGAACGCGTCGGCCTCGGCAAGCGCCTGACCCATTCGCCACGCCAGCTTTCCGGCGGCGAGCAGCAACGCGTGGCGATTGCCCGTGCATTTGCCGCCGAGCCTGACGTGCTGTTTGCCGACGAGCCTACCGGCAACCTCGACAGCCATACCGGCGAGCGCATCAGCGACCTGTTGTTCGAACTCAATAAAGAGAGCGGCACGACCCTGGTATTGGTCACCCACGACGAGCGCCTGGCCCATCGCTGCCGACGCCTGATCCGCCTTGAAGCCGGCCTGATGGTCGCGCCCCTGGAGCCTTGATGGCACGCCTGCCGCTGTTACGCCTGTTCAGTCTTGCCATGCGCCAATTACTGCGCGATGCCCGCGCCGGCGAATTGCGTGTGTTGTTCTTCGCCCTGCTGGTGGCGGTGGCCGCCAGCACCGCTATCGGGTATTTCGGTGCACGCCTCAACGGCGCCATGCTGTTGCGCGCCACCGAGTTCCTGGGCGCGGACCTGGTACTTGAAGGCAGCTCGCCAGCCCGCCCCGAGCAAATCCGATCCGGCACCGAACTGGGCCTGGATCATGCGCGCATCGTGGAATTCTCCAGCGTTATTGCGGCCGACAATGGCATTCAGCTCTCCAGTATCAAGGCAGTCAACGAGCAGTATCCGCTGCGGGGCGAGCTCAAAAGTGCGGGCGAACCCTTTGGTGCCGAAACCCCGGGCGGTGGCCCCAAACCCGGCGAAGCCTGGGTGGAAGCACGGCTGTTGACAGCGCTGGACCTGAAGGTCGGCGACAGCATCGACGTCGGCATGAAAACCCTGCGTCTGGCGCGCGTCCTGACCTACGAACCCGACCGCGCCGGCAATTTCTACAGCCTCACACCCAGGGTGATGATCAACCTGGCGGACCTGGACGCCACCGGCGTGGTCCAGCCTGGCAGCCGCGTAAGCTATCGCGAACTGTGGCGCGCCCCACCCGGCAGCACGGCGCTGCAAACCTATCGCGACCTGGTCAAGCCGGGCCTGGCGGCCAACCAGCGCCTGCAGGGCTCGCGCGATGGCAACCAACAGATTGGCGGCGCCCTGGGCAAGGCCGAGCGTTACCTGAATATGGCCAGCCTGGTGGCGGTATTGCTGGCCGGCGTGGCCGTGGCGCTGTCGGCCAACCGCTTTGCCAGCCGCCGCTTCGATGCCAGTGCCCTGCTGCGCTGCCTGGGGCTGTCACGCCGCGAAGCCATGGTGCTGTTCAGCCTGCAACTGAGCGTACTGGGCCTGTTGGCAAGCCTGACCGGCGCCGTCCTCGGCTGGCTCGCGCAATTCGGGCTGTTCTACTTTCTGCACGATCTGTTGCCTGCGGACGTGCCACCCGGCGGGCTGCTGCCGGCCGTGGCCGGTATCGGCACGGGGCTCG